>JAPLRP010000084.1 GCA_026399095.1 Methylococcales bacterium
AGTCAGTTCTACGGTACCCAAGCCGGCCGAAAAATGACCGCCGGAAATGCTCACGGTATGGGTTAAATAATCACGCAACTCTTTTGCCAGCGGCTTTAACTGCTCTTTTTTAAGCTTGCGTACATCCGCTGGGGTATTGATATTATTAAGCAACGGGTAATCAGATAATGTATTCATATTAATTAAGGGGCTCGCGATAAAACATCAAAATGATGCCAATTTGAAACAGGGCGGCAACAGAAATAAAACCCGCAATATCTTTGCGCGGCTTGTCCAGCTTTAATTCCAGCCAGCGTCCGCATGCCAAAACCAGTGAAAAAACACCCATCGTAGTGTGTCCCACTTGGATAAGAAATGCACTTTTAGCTTGAAAACCAACATGGGAATGAGTAAGCAGCATTAAACCGCCAAATGCTGCCATTAGAGGAAAAACAAAAGGTAATTTACTATCGGTTTTTTGAGTCAATCTTGCAGTCGTCTCAAAAATACCCAGCAATAACACCAGCAAAGTTGCAATTCTATGTTGCAATACTTCACCATTATTAAAAGTACTTTCCCAAAAACCTATCGGACCTAATGGCCAGGTCTCGGCATCACTACGGAAAAATAAAAAAACACCCAAGCCAACAAATCCCAAAGGCCAATACTTGGTTAAGGGCAAATATTTACCTAAAGCGGACAAGGGAAACGGCAAGTATTTTACATAAGAAAGCATCGCAAAAAAACTCATTACCGTCAGAAAAATACCGGCAATATTATGATTATAATTTGACCATTCAGTTGCTGCTATTGAAGGCACTTGATCAATTATTGCAACCCGACCCGCTTCACCTGCTATCAATGCTGTATGACTGGGTGAACTGGTTTGGGGGACTTGTGGCGTAAAAGTATTTAGCACTTCCTGCCAACTTGCTGTCAGTGTTGGAATATCAATCGCCGGCGGCTGAGAAGCCAGACTTGCCGCTGTAAATAATAATGTAATTAAAACAAATGTTTCGGCTTCTATGTAATAGGGCACTCGATTGTTTAAAGCATAATCATTAGCCGAAACAAAATAGGCGGCGACTGCACTTTTGTTCAACCAAGCAAAACCTAGGGCTATGGCCAACAGGATTATTTTAACCATTAATAAATTGCCGTAGCCCGTTCCAATAAGACCATTCCATGTATCAATATACTGTAGGGTAATTGGTACTCCAGAAATCAGTATTATGGCAACAGAGACCATACCAAACATGGAAAAACGGCGAAGTATTGAAGACCATATTTCATTGGATACTTGATTATTTTTACGCATCAACCACAAATTGATAAGCTGTAAAATACCCCCCACCCAAGCAGCAGCAGCTATTTGATGAATCACAGTCAATATCATTTGCACATACTGATTTTCAAACCGTCCTGCTGCGTGAACCAGCCAAGCACCTGAAATAACCATGGGTAAAGCCACTAAAAACGCTGTTATCCAATGCTGTTTTGAATAGGCATATTTACTCAGGATCTGATAACAATAGCCTGCTAAAAAAACAGTTAAAATAGCCCGTACAATACCGCCTATAAATTGTGTCGTGTAAGCAAATTCCGGAAAGGGCCAACGATCCAATACAGCTGACATTAACCAGATTTTTAAAACTATTTTAAAGAGTTGCGCAGCAGCCAGAAGAAAACCGCCTTTATAGATTAACGCTATCGTTTTTTTTAACAATAAGGAGGTGTATCCATTTTGGTTGTTCCACGGGCGCAAAACAAAAAGCCCCCAAAACAAGCCACCAATGATTAATGAGTAACAGATCAGATCAAAACCACCGACCAGGGAATCGAGAAAATCAGCTATACCAGCCATACTTAATCCTGACTATGAAACTGAAAAATGAATGACATCTTCAGTCAAATGACCATCAGCTGCGAATATTTTAAATCTAATGGCGTAATCACCTGATTGAAGCGCAGGTACATGGACAATTATCTGCCCCTGTTTACTGCCACTTTCTACCTGTAACAATTCATGTTTATCGCCTTTACGCACCAAGTAAATTTGCGACAAGCCCAACTCTATTTTTGAGTTAAAAGTCAGCTCAATTTTATCACTTTGATTAGCATGAATCGGTGTAATTTTTAATGAATAATCCGTAACAACAGCATGAGCAGAGGCCAACTCAAACTGAGTCAACATGAGTAATAAAAAAATTAATTGAAGCAACTTGTTCATTACAATTACCTCAGTTTCCTTTTTTGCTTTTTAAGGCATGGCCCGCTAAATTCTTACCTAGCTCCCAAATAGAACCTGGTATTTGATGGGTATCAGCAATCGCCTTATCAAAAGCATTTACAATATGATCACGATCTTTTTGGGTCAGGTTTAATGGTGGTAGCAATTTGACAACATTCATACCATGACCAGCAACCTGAGTGAGAATATGATGATCTTTAAATAACGGAATAGTGACCATCTGACAAAATAAACCTTTATTGGCAGCTTCTAGCATTGCCCAAGCGGCTTTTAGCTTGAGGCTTTTCGGTGACTGAAATTCAATCGCAATCATCATGCCTTTGCCACGTGTTTCTTTAAGGAACTCATACTTTCCAGATAATGCATTTAAGCTGTTAATAATATCATTACCCACTTTAAAGCTGTTTTCTACCAGCTTTTCATCTTCCATAACTCGCAAAGTTGCTAGACCTGCCGCCATTGCCAAATTGTTTTTTCCAAAGGTAGAACCATGAACAACCGCCCTGTCCATTCTGTTAAAAACGCTATCCATTACTTTATGGGTCATAGCTACTGCACCAACCGGGACAAAACCACCTGATAATGCTTTTGCCATACAAATCATGTCAGGTTTAACACCCCAATGATCTATTGCCCAGAATTTACCAGTTCGTCCCATGCCCGTTTGAACCTCATCTGCAACAAATAAAGTGCCATATTTTTTACACAGCCGTTCAACTTCTGGTAAATAATTATCATCAGGGACATTAACTCCTTTACCTTGAATAGGTTCAACAATAAACGCCGCAACTTCATTGTTACTTAACGCTTTTTCAAGTGCTGCTAGGTCGTTAAAGGGTATTGAACTACAACCAGGCAATAATGGACCAAAACCTTCACGGAAAATTTCTTCTCCATTCAAAGACAATGCACCCATAGAAAGCCCATGATAACCATGCTCACAAAAAACTATTTTTTCTCTTTTGGTTGTGTATCGTGAAAATTTAATTGCCGCTTCTACTGCCTCGGTTCCAGAATTGCAAAAGAACATCTTGTCGATATTCTCAGGTGTTGTTTTTAAAAGCTCTTTAGCCAATAAACCACTAAGAATAGAAACATCCAGTTGCACTAAATTTGGCAACTCAAGTGTTAATGTTTCTTTTAAAGCGTTTATAACTGTCGGATGATTTCGTCCAATCGCAAAAACACCAAAACCACTTAATAAATCAAGATACTCCGTGCCGGCCTGATCATAAAGATATTGTCCAATAGCACGCTGATAATGACGATCATAGCCTATGGTCTTTAGCATTCTAACCATCTGATTATTAAGATGTTGCTCATGCAAATCAAATTTATCAGTGCTGTGTTGTGCAAAAAGTTCGGCAATACTGAAAGTCATAATAGAGGTTCAAAGTTAAAGGTAAAATAAATTAAAGGCATAGTGAATCACTGTTTATTAACAGACTTTTCATCTTTCGCCCTGTGCATGATCATAAGTTCAGGTTTTATGGTAAATAAATATTAATCATTCAAAACCAGTAAAATTTGTCATTTTATCAAGCTGTTTGGCAATAGATTTAAGGGTTTTCTTTGCCGCACTAAAATGTATTCCTAGCTTGATTAATCTGGGTAACTCAGAAGGACGTAGTAAAATAAAAAACAATAATTTTGGCATTACAATCTCTCCCTGAGAATTAAGTGAATAGTTAATCGCTTTAGGCAAGCTCATACTCACTGGATCAGCAATTACTCGTATCACCAACACAGGCAGACTATGATGCTTGGCAACTTTGGCAATCGCCATACTTTCCATATCCAAAGCGACAGCACCCGTTTTAGCATGCATTTGTTTTTTATCCTTACTTGATGAAATAATGCCAACACTATCAGCCAAATTCCCAGAGCTAACAGTGAGATACGCTTCAAGAGTTTTTTTTGCATGGCTATGCCAATCCAAATCAACAATATGCTCAATATTTTCAGCATCTATGAGCTTATCAGCCAGAATTAAATCCCCCGGGTTTAATCTCATGACAAGAGCAGCTGCACAACCCCAACTAATAAGACGAGTTGCGCCATTAGCAATCAGTAACTTAGCACCAGCAGCGGCATTTACAGAACCAGCACCTGAATAAACAACCAAAATATTTTCTGCAATAAAAATAAAACTCCCTTTTGCAACTTTTTTATTCGTCAGGGTAGTTAACTCTTCAGGTAACGCAACAATAATTCCAGTTATCACTTTTTGTTAAGTTCGTTGCGGTAACGAGCCAATGCCCAAAGCGGAAAAAACTTATCATAGCCATGATATTTTAGATAAAAAACCTTAGGAAATCCTGGCGCGGTAAAACATTTATCATTCCAAACACCATCAGCTTGCTGATTATGCAATATAAAATCTATGCCTGATTTTACTTCCGGACTTGTTGCTTCTCCTGCTGCCATAAGCCCTAAAACGGCCCAAGCCGTTTGAAAAGCCGTACTGAATCGATAAGTTCCGCTTACTGTTTTATCATGATAACTGTAGTTATCTTCACCCCAACCACCATCCTCACGCTGTATACTCTTTAACCATTTAACGGCGTTGGTATAAACAGGATCAGTCTTAGATAAATTAGTTTGTTCCAAACCAAGTAAAACAGACCAGGTTCCATATATGTAATTAGTACCCCATCGACCAAACCAAGATCCATCAGCTTCTTGCTCTTTACGAATATAGTCAATAATTCGCTCCAAAGCCGGCCTATATTCATTATGATCTTGTGCAACTTTAGCCATTAACATGGCACAACGAGCACTCACATCAGAAGTTGGAGGGTCTAACAAAGCGCCATGATCGGCAAAAGGAATCTCATCAAGATAATAATGGGTATTATCAACATCAAAAGCACCATAACCACCATTTTTTGATTGCATACCTACTATCCAACGAGTTGCTCGGTGTATTGACTCCTCCAAATTGGGCAAATTAGAATCTGCCATTGCAAAGCCAACAACAGCAGTATCATCAACATCAGGATAATGTGGGTTTTCAAACTGAAATGCCCAGCCACCGCCTGCTAAATCGGGCTTAGAAATACGCCAATCACCAGGCTCGTCTGATAGTTGCTTACTTTTAAGCCAATCATAAGCGCTTGTTAAAGCCTGATTGGTCAATGGATTTGTTGCATCCAATCCTTTATCAACTTCCTGTAGGGCTAAAGCAGCAAGCGCTGTATCCCAAACGGGGGATAAACAAGGCTGACAATAGGCATCATGCTCATTAATAACCAATAATTTATCGATGGCTTTGCGCGCAGTTACGATAAGCTCATGATCTTTAGGCATGCCCAGTAACAACAAAGCCTGATAAGCACCCATCATTGCTGGACAAATCCCCCCAAGACCATCCTCGCCGTTTAGTCGCTCTATAATCCAGTCTTTCGCTTTTGAAATTGCCAGTTCACGAGATTTTTTTGGTATCAATGGTTGAGTAGCACGCCCCAAAAAATCCAAACCCAAAAAAATCTTGTTTAATACCGTTCTTTCAGGGAAATAATGTTGCTCTTCATCTGGATGAGTCACAAAAAGCTCCAATATACCCACCTTTTTGGGATTCATTGCCCTAGCTTTAAGTGTACATAAAATAAACAAAGGTACCATTACTGTTCTGGACCAATAGGCAACTTTCTCTAAATGGAACGGAAACCAGGCTGGAAACAACATAATTTCCACAGGAATGTAAGGAACTCCTCGCCAAGGCAGTTGCTCAAAGGTAGCCAACATAATACGTGTAAAAACATTAGCTTTTGCTGCTCCACCCTTATTGAGAATACAGTTTCTCAAGCGAACCATGTGCTCTGCGTCTGGGGAGTCACCTACTAATTTCAAAGCATAATATACCTTAACGCTACAACTGATATCACCCGGACCATTAGTAAATAACGGGTAACTGCCATCATCAGACTGACGAGACCTTAAATAGTTGGCTATTTTCTGTTGTAAGACTTCATCAATTTCACCCAAGTAATTCATCATTAAGATGTATTCAGAAGGAATTGTACAATCTGCCTCCAATTCAAAAACCCAGTAGCCCTCTTTATCTTGCAGGCTTAATAATTTTTCTTGGGCTCTGCTGATTGCTTTATTTAGATCATATGCCTTTGAATAGATAGCCGATGATGAAGAGGCTTGATCGTTGGAAGTTCTTTCTGTATTGGCATCAGTAAACATAAAGTACGTCCTTAAAGGTCTGAGTTGGCTTTTGAGGAATGTATTAAATATTTCCAGTCAAGAGTTTTTAGATCTCTACTGGTTAAATTAAAAAGCAAAGTAAGCATAGTGTTACTTCGCCCAATTAATCGGGTCGCAAGAATTGTTGACTTCACACTGTTACGGGTAATTTTAACTTGATCAGCATGTTTAAAATCGAGATTTTGTTTAATTTTTCTTAACGTCAAAACTGCCATACCTAAAGCCCACAAGCAAAAGTTACGGATACCTGTTTCATGGGTTGGTATTTTTAGCGTGTAGGTCAAAGCATTTTGCAAATGGCCATGTGCAATGCTAATCAAGTGTTCCAAGCCTAATCTAAAGCCTGCATCATTAGTTTCGAAATTCAATTTATTAAGCTCAAAACCTGTTTCTGTAAAAATATCTTGTGGCAACCAGCACACCCCGCGCTGAGCATCATCCCAAATATCTTTCAAGATATTGGTCATTTGCAAGCCTTGTCCAAAAGACACCGACAAGGTTAGCAACTCGTCTTTGTGCTGCGCAATCTCAGGTGAATAATGACAAAAAAGCTTGGCTAACATTTCACCAACACAACCTGCGACGAAGTAACAATAGCTATCTAAGTCTGCAAGTGTGGCCAAACCGTCATGCAAATTTTGAGCCTGAAAGATCGGCATTCCTTCAGCCATTGTTTCAACACATGATGCCAGAGCGTTAATTTGATCTTGATCAAAGGTGTGTGTAATTTGGATAACGCGTGGCAATACATGAATTAAAGTATGTTCAGCAGGAATGGTTTGATCGGACAGCAAAGGTGCAAGATCAACCGCAAAAGCTTCTGCATTGGCTCCTGTTTTTACTACTTCGATAAACTCGGAGCAAAAATATTTTTTTTGCATCGCAGTCAAGGAAACTTCGTCTTCAATAGTGTCGACTATACGACAGAGGAGATAAGCATTAGCTACTGCACCATAAAGTTTTTGCGGTAACTGGGGAATAGTTAGAGCAAATGTTCTGGATACACCTTCAAGCAATAGTGTCTGAAAATCATTATCAGATAACTGGCTTAATGATTTTGGGTTGTCCAGAGATATTAGGGTTTCGCTCATAGTATATTTTTGATGTCGACCCAAGTGGGTTTCGTGAAATAATTGTCCGCAATAATAGCCTTTTTGTTGGTATTTTGCAAAGCAATGTTGTTTTATTGTTAATCGCCCTAAACTATTGGCCTTTGAAGCCGATTATCAAGAATAAAAACAGTACTTTAAGCCCTTATGTTGTATTTACACAAATCACTAAAGAATTACTGATACATTATATTCTTTACCTATAATTTAGTCTAAAAACTGGAGTCATGCGTTAAAACATAGTATTCTAACCAACAATAGATAAGCGATTGTATTATATAGTTGACCTGCTTAAATATCGTTATTATCAGACCAAATAATTATGAAATATACGATTCAGCCAAGCATTGCCACACTGTTGTTTTATTGGTACACGCTTATTGTTAAGCATTATATTTTTGGTTTCATGATGGGCAATTTAATTGACCATTAAACATTTATAACAATTTTGGAGATTTTCTCGTGGGTGTACCTTTACGTCAGCAGTTAACTGTAGGTAGTTACTTAATTAAACAAAAAATTAAAGGAATTAAAAAATATCCTTTAGTACTTATGCTGGAGCCTTTATTTCGCTGTAATCTAGCCTGTGCAGGCTGTGGGAAAATAGATTACCCAGAAGATATTCTCGACAAACGCTTGTCATTCGAAGAATGCATGCAAGCAGTAGATGAGTGCAATGCCCCCATGGTTTCAATTCCTGGTGGTGAACCGCTTATCCACAAAGAAATGCCACAAATTATCGCCGGTATTATCGCGCGCAAGAAATATGTGTACCTGTGTACAAATGCCTTGTTACTGAAAAAAAGAATTGGTGATTATACGCCCTCCCCTTACTTAACGTTTTCAATTCATTTGGATGGCATGCAAGAAAGACATGACACTTCTGTTTGTCAGGAAGGTGTTTTTGATAGAGCGGTTGAGGCCATAAAAATTGCCTTGGAAAAAGGCTTTCGTGTCAATGTAAATTGCACGCTTTTTCAGGGCGAAAACGCTAAAGAAGTATCTGAATTCTTGGACTATGCAATGGAATTAGGCGTAGAAGGCGTCACCATAGCGCCTGGATTTAGTTACGAGCGCGCACCCCAACAAGATGTCTTCATTAAAGGCAAGGATGTTAAAGAGTTATTTAGAGGTATTTTTAGAATAGGTAAAACCCGTAAATGGAGATTAAACCATTCATCACTTTATCTTGATTTTTTAGCTGGCAACCAGAATTATGAATGTACGCCATGGGGCAATCCTACTCGTAATGTTTTTGGCTGGCAAAAACCCTGCTATCTATTGGCAGACGAAGGGAATGCAGCAACTTTTAAAGAGCTCTTGGACACAACGCCTTGGGAGAAATATGGCAACGTAAACAACCCTAAGTGTGCAAGTTGTATGGCTCATTGCGGCTACGAAGCAACCGCTGTTGAAGATATGCTAAAACACCCAATCAAAGCATTATGGACTTCTATCAGAGGCCCTAAAACTGACGGCGAAATGATGCCCGAACCTACCCCCCAATTTATAGAAGAAAAACCATTTTCAACCCTTTCAGGTATTCCTGTCACAATAGAAATAACCGACTAAATACCATTAACAAGTTCTTTCAAATCAGCTAAAGCAGGAAATTTAACTCATGCCGTTCCGCCAATCAGCACGGCATAAAGTTAATAATACACAAATATACTATATTTTTTATAAGGTTTTAGATATGATTTTACAAAAAAATAAGTTAGCCCTTTTTTTTATAGTTTGTTTATTTGCAGCAAATAGCGCATTTGCAATTAACGAGCCAGTAGAAACCGCAAAACAGGTAGTCGAAAAATTTCAGACAGAACTCATTGATGTTATGAAAAATGGCAAACAATTAGGTTATGCAGGTAGATATGAAAAACTACATGACCCCGTTTCAAATAGCCATGACTTAACAAAAATTGCCCGCATTATTGTAGGCAAAGAATGGGAAAAATTAACCGAAACTCAACAGCAACAACTGGTTGATGCTATAATCCGCCTCAGCATTTCTTCATACGCTCACAATTTTAAAGATTACTCTGGTGAAGCCTTCGTATTTGATTCAGAAGAAGAAACCACAAGAGGCGGCGTTGTTGTTCATAGCCACTTGAATATTCCAGATGATAAACCCGTTAAATTTGATTACATGCTTAAAGAAAAAGGCAGCAGTTGGCGGATAATTAACATAATCGCTAACGGCGTGAGTGACTTGGCCTTGAAAAGATCAGAATACACCAGCATATTGCAGCGTGAAGGCTTTGATACCTTAATAGCCAAGATAAACGAAAAAATTGATAATTATTCAAAACTATAAGCTACAAATTTACAGCAAATGAGCAAAGCAAACAGCAGCAACCTTGACGTTAAAATTAACAAATTTATTTCTGGTATCCTCATGGCTACCGTTATTTCTTTATCAGGTTGCGCAACTACAAAAGATAGCGAACAAAATCTAAGCACAAATAAGGATGATCCTTATGAAAACTTTAACCGTAAAGTGTTCACCTTTAATGACAAGGTTGATGATTATGTTGCTAAACCTATTTCTGATGGCTACAAATGGGTTACACCTCAGTTAGTTCAAACCGGCGTATTTAATTTTTTTAATAATCTTAAAAATATCAACGTTGTTATCAATGACGCACTACAAGCCAAGTTCGCGCAAAGTGCTCAAGATACTGGGCGCCTTGCAATCAATACTACGTTAGGTTTGGGGGGGATCTTTGATGTTGCCAAGCATGTTGGTTTGGAGCAAAACGAAGAAGATTTTGATCAAACTCTTGCCGTATGGGGTGTCTCTCATGGCTCATATTTAGTAATCCCTTTTCTCGGACCCTCAACAGTACGAGGTGTTCCTGGCGCTGCATTTGATACGGCCGCCAATCCTTCGACTTATATCGGCTTTCCTATAATGGCGGCAGCGTTGTTAAATACGCGCGCAACGGCTGAAGGTTCTTTACAATTTATAGATGAAGCCGCCTTAGACCCTTATATCTTCACACGAGAATCATTCTTGCAGTGGCGAGATAACTTGGCAACAGATGGCAAAAGTCAAACATCCAATGATGTTGACGATCTTGATAACGAACTACTTGCCGACGATAAAGATACTGCAGTCAAACCTGGCTTACCCATTAACGTAAGTAAAGCAGAACCGACTAAAGACAAAAAAACCAACCCATCTGTAAGTCTGGAAGCAGAAACCAAAGAACTTGAAAAGACATCAAAGTCTCTTAGCGACACCACCAAGTCCTTAGATAATGCCACTCAAGCATTTGAAAATGCCGATTCCAAAATTGATAAACTTAAAAAATCAAAAAAATAACTAAAGCTAATATTATTAAAACAACAACGACGTAGTTTTAATAATGCAGTAATGAGTGAACCTCATAATTACTTAATTTTTCTCGACCTTCTAAAAAATCCAATTCCACCACAAAAGCAATAGCTTCAACTTTAGCACCCAGTTTTTCAACTAAATCACAACTTGCTTTTGCTGTTCCGCCTGTCGCCAACAAATCATCAATCAGCAACACCCTGTCATTAGAATCAAAGGCATCGATATGTGCTTCCAATGTGGCAGATCCATACTCAAGATCATAAGCGACACTTTGCACATCGTAAGGTAACTTACCCGGCTTTCTTAAGGGTATAAAAGGTAGCCCTAAGTCCCATGCAACCAAGGATCCAAAAATAAAACCGCGAGCTTCCATCCCTGCTATAGCAGTAATATCCCGACCAAGAAAAGGATGAATTAATTGATGAACTGCCAACCTTAAAGCAGCCGGATCTTTTACCAGTGGTGTAATATCCTTAAAAACTATACCTGGCTTTGGAAAATCCGGTATATCACGAATTTTTTTTCTTAGTCTGTCCATTGATTTATTATTACAGTATAAAAGTTAAAAGAATAAAAAAATATCAGGCACAAAACGCTTCAATTTGTGTAGCAATGCCGTGCGTATCCAGACCACAAATAGCCAGTAATTCCTCACGCGTACCTTGTTCAACAAAACTGTCAGGCAAGCCGATATTTAATACCGGCATCAGTATCCGTTGCGCCTGCAGGTAATTATTAACGGCACTGCCTGCACCCCCTGAAAGTACATTTTCTTCAAGTGTCACAAACACGTCGTGAGTTTTGGCCAGTTCCAATAATAATTGTTCGTCCAGCGGTTTAGTTTAATGAATCGCATGTTGACGACAGTGGCGCCCAGTTGTTTGCCGACCACTAATGCGGGAGTGACCAGACTGCCCCATGCCAATAAGGCGATGCGACTGCCTTGATGGCGGATTTCGGCTTTGCCGATGGGCAACGCTGTCAGTGCGCTATCAACAACCGTACCAGGGCCTTTGCCTCGCGGATAACGGACAGAGGCGGGACCTTCATGCAGATAGCCGGTAGTGAGCATTTGCCGACATTCATTTTCATCGCCGGGCGCCATGATCAGTATGTTGGGAATACAACCTAGGTAACTGTAATCAAAGCTACCAGCATGGGTCGGACCGTCAGGGCCAACCAGACCCGCGCGATCGAGGGCGAACAAGACATCTAGGTTTTGTATGGCGACGTCATGAATTAATTGATCATAGCCCCGTTGTAAAAATGTGGAGTAGATGGCTACTACGGGCTTTGCACCTTGACAGGCTTGGCCGGCCGCCAGAGTAACCGCGTGTTGTTCGGCAATGGCAACATCGAAGTAACGACTGGGATACTGTTGTGAAAATTTGACCAGTCCCGAACCTTCGCGCATGGCGGGGGTAATACCCAACAGGCGTTCGTCCTGAGCAGCCATGTCACATAACCAACTGCCAAACACTTCGGTGTAAGTAGGATGCGGCGACGGAGCTGATTTGGGCAGGGAATCCAGTTCCGGATTAAAGGCAGGCACACCATGATAAGCCAGAGGATCTTTTTCGGCGGGCGCGTAGCCTTTGCCTTTTTGGGTAACAATGTGTAAAAAACGCGGACCGGCGATGGCTTTCAGGTTTTCTAAGGTGGGCACCAGCATATCTAGGTCATGGCCGTCAATCGGACCAATGTAGTTAAAACCCAGTTCTTCAAATAAAGTACCCGGCACGATCATCCCTTTCATGTGTTCTTCGGTACGACGCGCCAGTTCCCAAACGCTGGGCATTTTACTCAATACCTTTTTGCTTTCTTCACGCAACGAGGAATACAGTTTGCTAGATAAAATCTTAGTCAGATAATTACTCATCGCGCCGACCGGCGGAGAAATGGACATGTCGTTATCGTTCAGGATGACCAGCAAATTGGCATCAACTGCACCGGCATGATTCATGGCCTCAAAAGCCATCCCACCGGTGATACTGCCATCGCCAATGATGGCAACCATTTGTTTGTCTTCACCTTTCAATGCGGAGGCAATCGCCATACCCAAGGCGGCACTGATTGAGGTGCTGGAATGGCCGACACCAAAGGCATCGTATTCACTCTCGGCACGATTGGGAAACGCAGAGACGCCATTTAAGGTACGAATGGTGGTCATACGTTCTTTACGGCCGGTTAAAATTTTGTGCGGATAAGCCTGATGACCCACATCCCAAACCAATTGATCGGAGGGCGTATCAAAGACATAATGCAAGGCAACAGTCAGTTCTACGGTACCCAAGCCGGCCGAAAAATGACCGCCGGAAATGCTCACGGTATGGGTTAAATAATCACGCAACTCTTTTGCCAGCGGCTTTAACTGCTCTTTTTTAAGCTTGCGTACATCCGCTGGGGTATTGAT
>JAPLRP010000014.1 GCA_026399095.1 Methylococcales bacterium
ATTCGATAGGTGAAGGAACTGCCGCCATCTGGCGTGGATTTGGTTTTTGTTTTTAAAATATACATAGGCCTAGCCTATACCGAATCTCAGTCCAAGGCAAGTTTCATCTAAAATGGATGGCACTACATTGGTATATTAAAAAGAAGGCCACTGATTTTAAAGGGTTTTATATATTTTTGATTGCCAAAAGGGCAGAAAAAGACGATTTCTCGCAAAAAAGTGACGAAGATGGGTTAAGCCGTTTATTGTGACGGTTGAGCATAACCAACCATAAGCAGAGGGATATGATCTCAGCGTCGATCAATAAATAGTGAGAGCGGATAGATACTACCTCAGAGGTGATAATACCTTCATAAGAGCCGGGGAATACTTTCCAGTCGCTGATCATATCTACATCGGTGTTGGAGGATAGGTACTGAATGGACTATCGATAGCATAGTAAGCTCTTGATCAGCCATATAGCAAAAATGATCACCAGCAACTCTATCATGATCGACAGTGCCTAACTATCTTCCAACAGATGGTAACTAGCTATCCCCAGCAAATTGGGTATGATCAATAGTCGATCAATGATGATCTATAGCGAAGTAAACAGGATTGATAGCATTGTTTGCCTAGATTACTTCTAGAACCGGTCTGAAAATCTCTCATGCAGACAAACAACGTTATTTTTCTGGTAAGCTTTATGCCGTCTCTATGTTCCAATACGGACTGTCAATTAACCACATTTACTATCGCCACAATTTAAGCAAGTCATACAACCGTCCATCAAGACTAATGCTTTGGTTTGGCATTTAGCGCAGAGTAAGGCTTTAGCCGGAAAACTGCCAGACTCATCAAGGGTTGAGGTATCACTGTGGATCGCTTCAAATTCTTTACGCTTGGCGTTTAAAAACTGCTTTTGATGATTATCCATATCGTGGCTTTGTAGCATGCCGATTTTTTTAAGATGCTGTTCGATGGTACAGCCGATTTCAGCGACTAAGGACGGCATAAAGACACCCCCTTTTTTAAAGTAACCGCCTTTAGGGTCAAAAACCGATTTAAGTTCTTCAACCAAAAAGCAAGCATCACCCCCTTTTCTAAATACAGCTGATATTACCCGAGTGAGTG
Source organism: Methylococcales bacterium (assembly GCA_026399095.1). Lineage (GTDB taxonomy): Bacteria > Pseudomonadota > Gammaproteobacteria > Methylococcales > Methylomonadaceae > Methylobacter_C. The sequence goes on from JAPLRP010000014.1 coordinate 1,114, forward strand.
CCAGTACCCATTGGAAGTGTTCCATATTTTTGGAGTTAATAAACACTTCATACGGACGGCGTTCTTCGTATTCTGTGTCCATATTTAAAACCATATCATTAATAGTGATGTAAAGGGCATGTTCTGATTGAGGGGTTTTTATTTTGTAAGTCGAGCCAAACAAGATTTCCGGACGTGCTACATTTTCATGCATACTTTCCCGATCCAGTTTTTGATCCTCAATCTTGGCTTGTTCAGCGATGGCTTTGTCTTCGTTACTGATTACTTTATAGCTAATAATTTTTTTGTTGATTTTGAGTGTCATGATTTTGTGTCCAATGAGTGCTATTGAATTTTGCGTCTTAGAACTTACCGTAATAACCTTCTTTTAAGGCATCAAATAAATTGGCGGCACTATGGATTTCGCCGTCATATTCCACATCTTCGTTGCCTTTTAATTCCATCACTTCGCCATCTTCAAGGGTGAATTGATAGGTGGTGTTTTCAAGGTCAGATTCTTTAACCAAGACACCTTGGAATACTTCAGGGTTAAAGCGGAAAGTAGTGCAACCTTTCAGGCCTTTGTCATAAGCGTATTCATAGATGGATTTAAAATCTTCATAAGGAAAGTCGGTTGGTACATTTGCTGTTTTGGAGATTGAAGAATCTATCCATATTTGTGCAGCCGCCTGAATATCAACGTGTTGTTTTGGGGTAACATCATCTGCAGCAATAAAATAGTCGGGTAGTGCTTGTTCAGGATTGTCACTGTAAGGCATGGCATTGGTATTAACCATTTCCCGATAAGCCAATAACTCAAAAGAAAATACATCTATTTTTTCTTTTGATTTTTTACCGGCACGAATCACATTACGTGAATAATGATGCGCAAAACTAGGTTCAATGCCGTTACTGGCATTATTAGCCAACGATAAAGAAATAGTGCCAGTCGGTGCAATAGAGCTATGATGAGAAAAGCGAGCTCCGGTTTCAATTAGTTCGGCAATTAATTCAGGTTCTACTTTAGCCAGTTGTTGCATATAACGGCTATATTTTGCGAGTAACAGCTTACCCGGAACCTGATCGCCTACTTTATAGCCATCAGTAATCATTTCAGGTCGCTTGTGCAGCATTTCACCGGTGACGGTAAATGATTGTTCCATAATCGGGGCAGGGCCTTTTTCTTTAGCTAATGCCAAGCCAGCTTTCCAGCCTTCAATAGCCAACACTTTGGTCACTTCTTCGGTAAAGTCTACTGAAGCGGTGTCGCCATACTTCATGCCCAACATGGTGACGGTTGAGCCCAAGCCAAGATAGCCCATGCCATGGCGACGTTTACTGATAATTTCTTCACGTTGTTGAGGTAAGGGCAGGCCATTGATTTCAACTACGTTATCAAGCATGCGGGTAAAAATCTTGATGGTTTTGCTGTAAGTTTTCCAATCAAAATACGCATCGCTGGTAAAGGGTTTCTTAACAAAACGGGTCAGATTGATTGAGCCTAACAAGCAAGAACCGTAAGGGGGTAAGGGCTGCTCTCCGCAAGGGTTGGTCGCACGTATTTTTTCGCAAAACCAATTGTTATTCATCTCGTTGACTTTATCGATAAGAATAAACCCGGGTTCTGCATAATCATAAGTAGAGCTCATGATGATGTCCCATAACCTGCGTGCAGGGATGGTCTTGGTTACTTTACAAGCGATGAAGCCTGCATCATTAACCACATAACCATCTTTAACGGGCAGGTCGCGCCAGATGATTTGTTGGCTGTCTTTTAAGTTCAGATTGTCGACTTTGACTTCTTTTTCAGTCACTGGAAAAGATAAGGGCCAAGGCAAGTCATTTTTTACCGCATTCATAAATTCGGTAGTAATTAATAGCGATAGATTAAACTGCCGTAAGCGACCGTTTTCACGTTTGGCTCGGATAAATTCAACGACATCGGGATGGCCAATATCAAAAGTCGCCATTTGTGCGCCACGACGCCCACCCGCAGAGGACACGGTAAAACACATCTTGTCATAAATATCCATAAATGACAGAGGGCCTGAGGTATAAGCGCCAGCGCCCGAAACATAAGCATCTTTAGGACGTAACGTTGAAAATTCATACCCAATTCCACAACCGGCTTTAAGTGTCAGGCCGGCTTCATGAACTTTTCCAAGAATATCGTCCATTGAGTCAGCGATAGTGCCGGATACCGTGCAGTTAATGGTCGATGTTGCCGGTTTATGTGCCAAGGCGCCTGCATTGGAAATAATTCGGCCTGCCGGAATAACCCCTTGACGTAAAGCCCAAAGAAATTCTTGGTAATACTGTTCTTGTTTATTACTACCTTTTTCAACTTCAGAAAGTGCTCTGGCAACCCGTTGATAAGTCTCATCAATAGATCCATCAAGCGCTACACCATCTTTTGTTTTTAAGCGATATTTGGTGTCCCAAATATCCATGGAAGCATCTTGAAAAGGGATTTCCGTGACGGTATTGGGGATAACATGAAGTTGTGCTGGCATGGCAGTATGACTCTGGTTGTGAAAGTAAATAAGTGAAAAACAAGCCATAAATCAGCACCTTAGGTTTCGTGTGAGTCAAGGCTTATTGTCTATATGTGGTGTTTTTTAAAACTATTAACACAATATATAGTGTTTAATATAAAAAACAATAGATTTTTAAGGCAAAGAAAATGATTTTGCAAAAGTCTTTTTAGGTGCTTGTTTTTTAAGGTATGGGCTTTTTGATTATCCATTTTTATCATAAAAAAAAGCGCAGCATTTGCCATTTTTATTGTTGTACTGTCTCGGGATAAAACACCGCTTTGAGTGGTATTGATTTCAGCTAACAAGACATTAAAAGAGGCGTCCGTTACTAGGTTGAGGTTTTTAAGTTTAAAACAGCTAATTTATAGAGTTAGTGTTTGTAAGTATTTATACGTATTGTTTTTCGTGTTAAATACATTAATCTTGTTCTAAAAGTAAAGACTTTATCAGTGGGTGATTATTATCAGACGACTAGTCAGGTATCTTTTAATTCTCGGGTGGCTTGGAATGCTGCAACTGCTTGTTCAATAACCACTCATAAGGCCTCAACTGGAGTAAAACCGTTGGTTGAAACTGTTCTTACCGGCAAAGACAATGGTCGATCTATTGAATTAAGTGTTGGCAGATCCTTGACAGTAGAGCTCGATGAATCACCAACGACTGGTTATATATGGGTCAATAAAACAGTGGGTGATGTTTTAATCATACAAAATTCCGACTTTTCTTCTAAAGCAGCTCTGGGAATAGTTGGTGGAAATGGACTAAGGACACTTCGATTTGTCGTCAGTAAACGGGGAGAAGCCCTTTTGCTATTGAAGCAAATACGAGAATGGGAAGAAGAATCTTCCGCAATTAGAGTTTTTTCAGTCACCATTAATTCAGAAAAACTCTAATACTATCGGTTAGTTAAATAAAGCTTGAAAGTAAAATCGACTTTATCTGATTTGTAGTGGGTAAATAATAAAAAACACCGATAAATACATTCCTAATTTATTAATTAAGAGCGTTTGGGTCTTCATCCCGAATGGGACTGCCGGGATCCAGAATACAGAAATGTAATCATAGGTAATACAAAATTAATAGTAAGTTTATTTCGATAAATCAATTAATTGTGATTTTTAATTTAAAGCTGTATTTCGTTAATAAACAAACCTTTTTATCTGTTAAGGAGAAAATTATGTCTGAATCAATACCGGAAAGTTTTGGCTGGCAGCGTGAGTTACCCAGCATAAAGGACTACACTCAAGATCATAATACTGTTAAACCCCTACTTGCCACTGTAAAGGGCGCCGGTTCTGTTAATGCTCCAGTTACCCTGTCTCCAAATGTCGATTTGCGGGCATGGTTTTCTCCCATAGAAAATCAATTGGGCTTGGGTTCTTGTACTGCTAACGCCGGAGTAGGTTTGTTGGAGTATTACGAGCGTCGAGCCTTTGGTAAGCATATCGATGCGTCGCGCTTGTTTTTGTACAAAACAACACGCAATCTTTTGAAATGGACGGGCGATACCGGCGCTTATCTTCGCAGCACTTTAGAAGCCATTGCATTATTTGGCGTGCCACCTGAAGAATATTGGCCCTATGATATTGAAAAATTCGATATTGAACCCAGTGCCTTTTTATATGCTTTTGCTGAAAATTATCAGGCACTTAATTATTATCGGCTTGATCCACCCGGCACCCCAAAAGCCATCTTATTAATGGCTATTAAAATTAATCTGATGGTAGGGTTGCCGTCCTTTTTTGGTTTTACGGTTTACAGCTCTTATAACCAAGCCAGTGTCGACAATAAGGGCGCTATTCCATTTCCTGTCAATACCGATAAAGTCGTCGGTGGGCATGCGGTGGTCGTGGCCGGCTATAACGATAGTGTTGTCATTAAGAACACAAGTACCGATGGACTTGCTACCACTGGAGCTTTTTTGATTCGTAATTCTTGGGGTACTGATTGGGGAGATGCCGGATATGGTTGGCTGCCTTATGAATATGTTTTAAAGGGTTTGGCTGTCGACTGGTGGGCACTGATTTCGGCAAAATATGTAAACACGGGTAACTTTGGCTAAAGTTAATTGGCTTGCAAAGTATCATTGACACTCTTAGTAGCATTGGGTGGATTGGCATTAAACTAGGTTAGTCAATCAGAAAATCGCCACTTTGATGTTGCCACATGGCGAAGTATTTACCTTTTTTGTTTAGCAATTGCTGGTGAGAACCTTGTTCAATGATGTGACCTTTTTCCAGAACAATAATCCTGTCCATGCTCAAGATGGTAGAAAGTCGATGAGCAATAACAATCGCGGTTTTATGTTTTATCAGTTCAAAAATAGCTATTTGTAGTTGCTTTTCAGTCAGTGAATCAAGCGCGCTGGTTGCTTCATCCAATACAACGATGGGCGCATCTTCCAGAAATGCACGGGCAATGGCAATGCGTTGTCTTTCACCACCGGAAAGCTTGACGCCCCTTTCTCCAACCAGGGTGTCAAATTTATCGGGTAAACAATTGATAAATTCAAGACTTCGGGATTTTTCGGCAACGTCTATAAGGTTTGCTTCTGAAATTTCAGCTCCTAAGGTGATGTTGTCACGTATGGAGCGGTGAAATAAATCGGGTTGTTGCGGTACCATGGAGATTTGTTGCCGCAAGGACTTTAAGGTAAAAGCTTTTGCATTAACACCGTCAAAGCTTATTGAGCCTTGTTGAGGGTCAAGAAAGCGAAACAGTAATTTGGTTAAGGTCGATTTGCCCGAACCGGAATGTCCGACCAAAGCTATTTTTTCACCTGCCTTAATGGTTAGGCAGAAATCTTCAAACAAATAAGCTTGGCGGACATTTTCTTGGTTATAGGTAAAATAAAGCTGGTTAAAATCAATGGCGCCTTTGCTTATGGTCAGGGGAAGCGCGTCAGCTGCGTCTTGTTCAAGATCGACCTGTCTGAACACTTCTGCCATTTCAGAGGCATCCGCCAAGGCGGTAAATAAGGTTCTGATGTTTCGGCCAAATTCCCATAGGCGTTGAATCAGAATGATCATGATTGACTGGAATAAAACAAATTCACCGACCTGAAAATGACCGGATGTCCATTGTTGGATCATTAAATAAACCAACAGCAATTCAATACCAAAAGTCATAATGCCTTGAACGGCAAAGGAGGCGAAAGTAAAAAACCAGGCTATTTTTTTCTTTTGATAAACGCTGTCTGATGCTTCGTTGACGTGTGCCTGTTCTCGGGCTTCCATGGCAAAGCTTTTGACGATAAAGATATTGCTGATGGCATCTGAATAAACACCGCCAACGATAGAATCAGCTTCTGCAACGGCTTTGTCAAAACGCATTTTCCAGATTGAAAAAGCGATATTCCAGGTAATAAAAATACTGATCCATATCAGGAAGTAATAGGCAAATTCGGGTTGTTGCTGGTAAAAGATAGTAAACGATATGATGATCGCCAAAATATTCATGTAAAACTGGAATAAAAACCAGTCCATAATGGTTTCAAAAGAGCGGGAAAAGCGATTGGCTTGTTTGATTAAGCTACCTGAGAAGCTGTTTTCGAAGAAGGCATATTTCTGTTGTTTAAGGACATCAAAGCAACGTTTTTCCAATAAATTAATACCACCGCCATCCAACGGTATGATAGCGATTTCAAGCACGCGCCAAGATACCCAAACACCGGCATAGATAAAAGCAATCGTCTTTAGATTGTCCAGCATTAAAAAAAGAGTGGCTTCGGAGTAAGGTAATGCCAGTCCATCGGCAATATTTTTATAATAAACGGGTGCCGATAAATCGAGAGTAATGGAGCAACCCAAGGCCAATAAAGCCATAAAGAAATACCCTTTTTTTTGCCAAACTACCTTGCAGTATTCTTTAAATATAATGTCCATTGAATGTGTTGATTAAGCATTTATAATTTTTCTATTATGCAGGATAAAAACATCTGCAGGGGTGTAAATTTAGGATTTTTGTTTAACAGGCGTTAGATGATTAATCATTGTTATTTCAATGCTTCAATAATTGTTGTATAGTTGCTCTATGGAAAAACAACTCGCAACAACAATATTTGAATCGCTGGCTTCCGGTGTCAGGCTGGATGTCTATCGGCTGCTGGTTAAAAACGCCCCGGACGGTTTGGTTGCCGGTGAAATTGCTACGCTATTGGCGTTGCCGTCCACCAATTTATCCTTTCATCTTAAAGCACTTACTCAGGCGGGTTTGCTGGGTGTTGTTCAAGAAGGTCGTTATCAACGTTATCGGGCTAATCTTACTGTCATGCAGGAACTGATTGAATATCTGACCGCTGAATGCTGCACTGGGAAACCTGAGCAGTGTTTCGAGGCGGAATTGGCATCGGATTGCTGTAAAAGCTGATTAATTTTAAACACTATTGAGTTATTAACTATGAATGTACTATTTCTTTGTACCGGTAATTCTTGCCGTTCTGTCCTTGGTGAGGCTACGTTTAATCATCTGGCGCCTGAAGGCTGGCGAGCGTTGAGTGCCGGTAGCAAACCTACCGGTAAGGTGCATCCGCGCTCATTGGCCTTGCTGGAGGGTGAAGGTATTTCAACGGAAGGTTACTTTAGCAAATCATGGAACGATCTGCCGGTGACACCTGATATTGTCTTGAGTGTCTGCGGTAATGCGGCCAATGAAACTTGTCCTGCCTATCTCGGTCCAGTTCTGCGCAGTCATTGGGGTGTTGAAGATCCGGCGCATGTTGAAGGGTCAGAAGCAGAAATCGACGCTGCTTTTATGACGGCTTATGGCATCCTCCGTTATCGTATTGAACAATTTTTGGCGCTTCCACTTGATGAATTACAAAACGACCGCGAACAGTTGAAGCTTGAATTGGATCGTATTAGCACGTTGTTACCCTAACTATAAAGAGAGTATGTATGTCCCGTATTCAAGTATTTGACCCTGCCTTGTGTTGCAGTACCGGCGTTTGTGGTGTGGATGTTGATCAACAATTAGTCGGATTTTCTGCTGATGTTGATTGGGCTAAGCAAAACGGCGCGAACATTGAGCGCTTTAATTTGGCACAGCAACCCATGGATTTTGCAGAAAATAACTTGGTAAAAGCGTTTCTTGAACGCTCTGGTGAAGAAGCGTTGCCGTTGATTTTGGTTGATGGTGAGATTGCTTTGGCAGGACGTTATCCAAGTCGCGTCGAACTATCCCGTTGGACGGGCATTGCTTTGGTAGAAGAGCAACCAAAATCAGGCTGTTGTGGTGGAAATAGTAGTTGCAGTTAATCATCTGTAAATTCATTGAGCATTAACATGGTAAAGCTGAAATTTCTTGATCAACCTCCGCGCTTTTTGTTTTTTACCGGCAAAGGTGGCGTCGGTAAAACCTCGGTTGCTTGTGCAACAGCCATACAATTGGCGGATGCAGGGCGGCGGGTGTTATTGGTTAGTACCGATCCGGCGTCTAACGTGGGTCAAGTATTTGGCATCACTATCGGTAATCAAATTACGGTTATTGCAGCGGTGCCTAATTTGGCCGCCTTGGAAATTGATCCGCAAGCAGCCGCTAAGGCTTATCGCGACCGCATTGTAGGTCCTGTGCGCGGGGTTTTGCCTGAATCTGTTGTAAAGAGTATTGAAGAGCAATTGTCAGGAGCCTGCACTACAGAAATTGCAGCCTTTGATGAGTTTACATCTTTGTTGATAGACTCGGCATTAACGGCCGGTTACGAGCATATTGTTTTTGATACTGCACCAACCGGACATACCATTCGCTTGTTGCAATTGCCGGGCGCTTGGAGCGGTTTTCTGGAAGAAGGTAAAGGCGACGCTTCTTGTCTTGGCCCGTTGGCGGGTCTGGAAAAACAGCGCAGTCAATATAAGGCGGCGGTTGATGCGCTGGCTGATCCTAAACGCAGTCGTTTGATTTTGGTGGCACGTGCTCAACAAGCCACTTTACGAGAGGTTGCAAGAACGCACGAAGAGTTAGCGGCCATTGGTTTGTCGCAGCAATACCTCGTTATTAATGGTATTTTACCGCAAGCCGAAGTCGCAAAGGATGTACTGGCGACCGCCATTTTTGAGCGTGAACAAAACGCGATGGCAAGCCTGTCGGCCTTACTTAAGTCATTACCGCTCGATTGTATTGAGCTTAAACCGTTTAATCTGGTTGGGCTGGATGCTTTACGAAAGTTATTTACCCCAGCCGTTTCTATAAACACCGATAGCGATGCCACTTCATTGGCTATTGAGGTGCCCAGCCTGTCGAAACTGGTTGATAGTATTGCTAAAGACGGACATGGCTTGGTCATGTTGATGGGTAAAGGGGGTGTAGGTAAAACTACCTTAGCTGCTGCTGTCGCTGTAGAGCTTGCTCTGCGTGGTTTGCCGGTGCATTTAACCACTTCAGATCCGGCGGCGCATTTAAGTGAAACCCTGAATAGTGCCTTGGAAAATCTTACCGTTAGCCGAATTGATCCACACGCAGAAACAGAGCGCTACAGAGCTAGTATTTTAGCAAGCAAAGGTGCACAACTTGACGCGCAGGGCAGGGCTTTGCTGGAAGAAGATTTACGCTCGCCTTGTACCGAAGAAATTGCCGTGTTTCAAGCTTTTTCAAGAGTCATCCGTGAGGCCGGTAAAAAATTCGTGGTGATGGATACGGCGCCGACCGGTCACACGTTATTGTTATTGGATGCCACTGGCGCTTATCATCGTGAAGTCAGTCGTCAAATGGTTGGTTCTGACGTTCATTTTTTAACGCCCATGATGCAGTTACAAGATCCCAAGCAAACTAAAGTATTGTTAGTGACCTTGGCAGAAACGACGCCGGTACTTGAAGCCGCAAATCTGCAAGCTGATTTGCGTCGTGCAGGGATTGAGCCTTGGGCGTGGGTGATCAATAACAGTGTCGCTGCAGCAACTGTTCATTCACCCTTACTTCGTCAGCGTGCGGCTAATGAATTACATGAAATTGAAACAGTCGCTAACCGACATGCGCACCATTACGCCGTCGTGCCTTTATTAAAAGATGAGCCGGTGGGTATGGAACGCTTACATGAAATGGCTACAAGTAACTATTAACAGGATATTCTAATGCCTCAATCAATCCGTTTGTCTTTTCTTGATCGTTACCTGACTTTGTGGATTTTTACCGCAATGGCACTCGGTGTCGGTATCGGTTTTATCTTTCCTGGCGAAGTCAATACGCTTAATACGGCGGTTTCAGTGGGCACTACCAATATTCCGATTGCCATTGGTTTAATTGTCATGATGTATCCGCCGTTAGCTAAAGTTCATTATGAAGAGCTGGGTGATGTGTTTCGTAATTGGCGGCTATTGAGTGTCTCTTTGGTACAAAACTGGCTGATTGGCCCGGTGTTAATGTTTGCTTTGGCACTTATCTTTTTGCGTGATTATCCGGAATACATGACAGGCTTGATCTTGATCGGTTTGGCGCGGTGTATTGCTATGGTAATTGTCTGGAATGAATTGGCAAAAGGCGATAACGAATATGCCGCCGGACTGGTTGCCTTTAATAGTGTGTTTCAGGTCTTGTTTTACAGCGTTTATGCCTGGCTGTTTATTACCGTATTACCGCCGCTGTTTGGATTACAGGCGGGTGCAGTTGATATTACCATCGGCGAGATTGCCAAAAGTGTCTTTATTTATTTAGGTGTGCCGTTTATCGCCGGATTTTTGACGCGTTTCTTTTTGCTTCGTGCCAAAGGTAAAGACTGGTATCAGCATCGCTTTATTCCCAAAATCAGCCCCCTGACGCTAATAGCCTTGCTGTTTACCATCGTGGTCATGTTTTCGTTAAAAGGTAACTTAATCGTGCAACTGCCTTTAGATGTCGTGCGCATTGCCATTCCTATGTTGATTTATTTTGTAGTGATGTTTTTGATTAGCTTTATGATGGGCAAAGCCATCGGTGCGAATTATGAAAAAACCACCACGCTGGCTTTTACCGCCGCCAGTAACAACTTTGAACTGGCTATTGCAGTTGCGGTTGCGGTATTTGGTATTAATAGTGGTGAGGCTTTTGCTGCAGTCATCGGGCCATTGATTGAAGTGCCAGTGATGATCGCTTTGGTTAATGTGGCCTTTTATTTTAAGAAACACTTATCTTTTACAGCAATGGCTTCTTCAGTTAACAGGCGTTAAGAATTTTCGAGATTATCAAGTGAGTGAAAAATTACCTGATTCTAAGTTGTCTAAGACAATATCAGTCGTTTCATCTTTTAAATTGACGCCTGAAAATTTAAGTTTTTCAGCTTCATGAATTAAGAACAGTAATTTTTTTAAAGCCTGTTCATAACGGAGCCCTTTATCGTGAATGTTCGAAATACAATTACGGTTTGCATCGGTACTAAGATTTGCTTTAGCTTGATAAGTAAAGTAAATACCCATGCTATCAGGGGAGCTTAAACCAGGACGCTCTCCAATCAAAGTGATACAAAGCCTGGCTTTATAATGATCAGCAATCACATCACCGATGGCTACTCGTCCATGTTTAATTAAGCACAGTGGTGACAATTGGTAAGCATTATCTTGCAAAGCGGGTAGTAATAATCGTAGGAAGGGTTCTGCATGATTCGCGATCGCTTTAGAGGATAAGCCATCAGCAATAACAACGACGGCATCAACAGCAAGAGCCGCTTGTTTTTTTAAATCAGCGATGGATTCTGTATTTAACAAACGACCCAGATCGGGGCGTTGCAAATACATAGTTTGGTTTTCGGCCTGACTGTGTAAGGTTTGAACAGGATGACCCAGGCCCCCTAGGCGCTGTGAAAGAGAGATAAAATCTAAAGGTATATGAACAGCATCACGAGCGAGTGCGTGTGCCAACTGAAAGTCTAAACAAGCTTGGGTTGGCAAGCTCATGCCCGCTCTGCCTAAAGCAATACGTGCACTTGTAAATTGTTTTAGCGTCTGCCAAGCATCTTGGGTGGCGGGCGACGATTTAACCGGATTCATTAGCTTATATCCTTTAGTCTTTGTACAGAAGGTTTAAACAAGGCCGGCATCTCCGAGTTTTGACGCAATTGATTGTGCTCATTAAAAATCTGATGGTGTTGTAACCACGCCTCAAACTCAGGTGCGGGTTTGAGCCCTAATACTTGGCGAATATAAAGCGCATCATGAAACGATGTTGATTGATAATTAAGCATAATATCATCTGCACCAGGCACGCCCATGATAAAGGAACCACCCGCCATGGCAAAGGCACTCAGTAATAAATCCATATCATCCTGATCGGCTTCAGCATGGTTGGTGTAACAAATATCACAGCCCATAGGTAGCCCCAGTAATTTTCCGCAGAAATGATCTTCTAAACCGGCACGCATAATTTGTTTGCCGTCATAAAGATACTCTGGCCCGATAAAGCCAACGACTGTGTTTACTAATAAAGGTTTGAATTTTCGAGCAACTGCATAAGCCCTGGCTTCGCAGGTTTGTTGGTCCAAGCCTTCATGGGCATTGGCAGACAAAGCGCTGCCTTGACCTGTTTCAAAATACATACAGTTACTGCCGATAGGTCCTCGTCCCAATGCTAATGCCGCCTGATGAGCTTCCGCCAGTAAGTTTAAGTTAATACCAAAGCTATCATTTGCTTTTTGTGTGCCGGCAATGGATTGAAAGACTAAATCAACTGGAGCGCCTTGTTCGATTGCTTTTAGAGTGGTTGTTACATGAGCTAAAACACAGGCTTGTGTTGGGATTTGATAACGTTCAATAACATCATGCAGTAAATATAATAGCCGAGAGGTTGCTTCAAGGTTATCAGAGGCGGGATTTATACCGATTACGGCGTCACCACAACCATAAAGCAATCCATCTAAAATGCTGGCAGCAACACCGGCAGGATTGTCAGTAGGATGATTAGGTTGTAAACGGGTAGAAAAGCGATTTTCCAGGCCAATAGTATTTCTAAATTTTGTAATGACGCGACATTTTTTAGCAACTAAAATTAAATCTTGTATACGCATGATTTTAGAAACAGCAGCAACCATTTCTGGCGTTAAACCCTTGGCGATAGCGGTTAATGCAGCGGTAGTCGCTTGATCAGAAAGCAACCAATTTCGAAAATCGCCTACCGTCAGATGGCTAATTGCAGTAAAAGCGTCACTGTCATGGTCATCAATAATTAGACGAGTGACTTCATCATTCTCGTAAGGAACAACAGCTTCAGTTAAAAAATGCTTTAGCGGTAATTCTGCCAGCGCCCATTGTGCGGCAACGCGTTCTAAATTATTGACAGCGGCGAGGCCGGCCAGATAATCTCCAGAGCGAGGTGGTGAAGCCTTAGCCATTAGGTTAGCTAGGGTTTTAAAATCATAAGTCAAATGGTTGGCGGTTGATTTATACATTTAAGGCATCCTGAGCTCATTAGATTCATTAAGATATCATTATTATATTAAAGTAATGTTATAGAAATTGATGGGCTTATGATGTTAACTATTTCATGAGTCATGAATGTATTTTGATACACTGACTTATTAGGCCATTATTTAATTTTTGTTATTAAACCATGAGTAAAAAAATCAAAACAGCGTTTGTTTGTGATCAATGTGGGGCTGATTATCCCCGTTGGGGTGGTCAGTGCACCAGTTGTGGCGAATGGAATACCATTAAAGAAGTCAGACTGGGCTCTGCAAGCACAGAAAGGAGCAGTCGAAGCGGCTATGCGGGAAGTCGGTCGGAGGTTAAATTATTATCTGATGTTAACTTATCACAAGCTGAACGCATTTCGACCGGTATTTCAGAATTTGATCGTGTGCTGGGTGGTGGTATTGTCAAAGGCAGTGTCGTGTTGATTGGTGGTGCACCGGGAGCCGGTAAGAGTACATTATTGTTGCAGGCTATTGCTAATATTGCTGATAGAAACGTGACGGTGCTTTATGTGTCTGGTGAAGAGTCGCTACAGCAAATTGCCGAAAGAGCGCACCGCTTAAAGTTACCAGCTGCTAAAATGATGATGTTGATGGAAACGTCGGTGCAGCGTATTTGTGATGTTCTGGATGAAATAAAACCGCAAATTTTGGTGATAGATTCTATTCAGGTCATGCACACCCAAGACACCGATTCTGCCCCCGGATCAGTATCTCAAGTCAGAGAGTCGGCCAGTTATTTGACGCAATATGCAAAAAAGCATCATGTATCAATTTTTATGGTCGGTCATGTCACCAAAGATCAATCCTTGGCGGGGCCTATGACTTTAAGCCATATTGTCGATACTCAAGTCATGTTGGGGTCAACCGATGATTCACGGTTCAGAGTTTTAAGGGCGGATAAAAATCGCTTTGGCAGTGTCGGGGAATTGGGCTTTTTTGCTATGGATAGTACCGGTCTAAAAGAAGTTAAAAACCCCTCTGCCATGTTTTTAAACAGGGCAGAAAAACCTTCATCAGGCAGCGTGGTGACCGTGTTATGGGAAGGTACAAGGCCTTTATTGGTGGAAATTCAGGCCTTGGTGACAGAATGTCAGTATGGTAACCCCAGGCGCTTGGCTGTTGGTTTTGATCAAAATCGTCTGGCCATGTTGTTAGCCGTGCTTTATCGACATGGCGGTATTTTTACCGCCCAAGATGAAATTTACGCCAATGTCGTGGGTGGAATTAAAGTGACAGAAACCAGTTCTGATTTAGCGATTGTGGTCGGAGTGGTTTCTAGTCTAAAAGATAAAGTCATCCCGCATGATGTCTTCTTTTTTGGGGAAATTGGTTTAAGTGGTGAAATCAGACCCGTTGCCAATGGCCATGCACGCTTAAATGATGCTGCAAAACATGGCTTTAAAAAAGCCGTCATTCCTAAAGCCAATGTACCTAAAACAGCTATAAAAGGCTTGGAAATCCATGGTGTATCAACACTCTCTGAAGCGCTGGATATACTTGCTGATTTATAGCGGTTTGCGTATGAAGTAATAATCCCTGTAAAGCAATGTCAATAATTTCTGAAGTTATTCATAACCTGCTTAATGGTTATGGAAATGGTAGTATTTTTTACCATTTTAATAGCAATTGTGTGGTACGGTTTATGATATTCTGATGTTCTGAGTTGCAGAATAAACCAGTCTTGATGCTTATTATGCGAAACAACAATCAAATTAATCGATGAGGATGGTTTAATGAAAAAAATACTGTTATTGGTGGGTTTTTCCACCGTAATATTGATACCCTTGGCTGGCCAGGCAAGAGTTTTTGTTGCTGAGCGTGGTGCTGTGGTGGTTGCTCGTCCACCTGTTCAACGGGTTTATGTTGCTCCTCGTCCTCCCGTCGCTTTTGTTGCGCCCGCAGCAGTGTATGTTGCTCCCAAGCCGCCTGCCGTTTATGTCGCTCCGGTTGCTCCTGCAGCGGTTTATATCGCTCCGGCGACTGCGCCAGCGACTGTTTATGTGGCACCAGGCGCACCTGCTGTTGTCTATAAGGCGCCGGCAACCGCAACGGTATATGCCACCCCCGGCGTTCCTGGTGGTGTCTATGTTGCGCCCGGTGCCAATGGTTATGCAGCAACCGTTAATGGTGGAACGGCAACTTGGAATAATGGTTCTGCAAGCACCGCCAATGGCGGCTCGGCCTCTTGGGGTAATGGTTCGGCAACTGCAACCACTGCCAATGGCGGAACAGCTACCCGGAGTGCAGGTTCTGCTTCTGCCACTACCGCGAATGGTGGTTCCGCCTCCAGAGGGGGCGGTACTGCCACCGTAACAACCGCTAACGGAAATTCAAAAAGCCGTAGCCGATAAATATACCCAGATACTTAACCCTGACCACTAGCTAGAACTCGGGGTTAAGCTAACACTATTTAAATTTAACCCTTCCCATTCATAACCATTTCCCCATATTCTTCGGGGGTTATAACACCTCCAAGCCGGTCGGCAATAGCTTGATCGCAGCTTGGTAGAACATCTTGCAGTGCATCAATGCGTTTCCACTGTGCGGCTGGCGTTTCTTTGTCCTCTTGAGGAACGTACTTTGAAGTTTCCAGTTTGGTCATTCTATGAATATAGCGAGGGCAATTAATAAAAATCTCACTGATTTTTACCTGCACAATCATTTTCGCCCCCGGATACTCATTTAATAAGGCATCGTTTTTCATAATGCTGGCATCACCATGCACACGCACACGGTGTGGATTTTCAAAATCGATAAATAACAGCCCGACTTTGGTATTACCTTGAATATTACCCAATGACAAAAACATACCATTGCCATCATAGCTGGGAAAAACCAGTGTTTGTGGATCAACTACTTTCACCAAGCCGGGGTTGCCGCCTTTATAAGAACAGGTAGGGTAACCGCGATGGTCTATGGTGGTTAAAAAGAAAAAATCTCGGCTTTCTATAAAAGGCTGATGCTGATCACTGACTTGGTCTTCAACGATGATGTCTTGCAAGCGTTCAGCCAGTTTACGGGTATCGTACTGGTCTTGGAGTTCTTGTTGCTCAGGGCTGTAAAAATCATTCATGGTGTAGAATCTTTGTAAATAAGAAAGGGGGGTGACTCCTTTAAGAGCTTGAACAGAGTTTAAACCATTATCAAGGTGATTAACTTTAAAAATACAAGCCCACTTTAAATGCATTTTGCATTGTATTGGAAGGGCTTGTGTTAGTATTCACAGGCACAATTTGTGCAATTTATACTTTTTTCAAAATTAATAATCATTAAACACAACAAGGAATCTACATGAAAGACAAAAAACACTTTCAAATTATCGGTTTCACTGCTCTCATTGCCGTTTCATTATTATCCGGTTGTGCCAGCACTGAAAACAAAGATCAACCAGGGCCTTCTGTAGATATCCCTTCAGAGGTTATTCAAGCTCCCGTTTCAGCGCCAGTAAGCCAAGCTGACTTGCCGGATGAAATTGAAGGTGAATTAATCGTTATCACTGCAAAAGTAAAAGCCATTAACAAGAAAAAAAGGGAAGTAACTCTGCAGTCAGCTGATGGAAAAATAGCCAAGGTAAAATGTGGGCCTGAAGTACGTAACTTTAAACAGATTCGTGTTGGCGACGAGGTTAAAACGACCTTGTTGGAGTCTATTGAGCTATTAGTCACCGAAAAAGAACAACCCGCAGCTGAACGAGTAACAGAAGTTGATCGTGCGCCCCTGGGTAGCAAGCCCAGCATTGAAGTGGTAGACGCCGTTGAAGTGAGTGCTTCAATTGTCGATATTGATTACCAAACCCGTGAAGTAACGCTAAAAGGCCCTGAGGGCAGAATGCTAAAAATGACAGCCGGTCCTGAAATAGAACATCTTGAGCAAATCAAGGTAGGTGACTTTGTGGTGGCGCGTTTAACACGAGCGGTATCCATTGAAGTGAGCAAACCTGCTAAAAAATAACCCGTAAATCAGCAATTACCCTTGTTTCATATAGAAACAAGGGTAATAGTTAAGGATAGATATTGTATTCAAAATTCAGTGCTTCTTCCCATTTATAAAGCATGGCTATGGTCACTTCATTGGCAAGCTGACGACCGGTAACCCCGGGGCTTAATTCAGTATCGGGATCCTCAGTTAAAATATTTGCCGGCATCAGGTCAAGGCCTGCTTTCTGTGAGTTAATCGTTTGCTGGTGGCCGTCATTAATATAGATAAAACCGTTACAAACAAAAACACTGACGGCTTGATTTTCCGGTAGCTCAGTTTCAGTGTTAATGTCTTTGATAAATTTGGTAGGCAATAGTTTTTTGGGTGCTATCCATAATGGCGAAAAAGCATGGCCTTGAGTCCAAGCATCAAAACAGTCTTTTATTTTTTTTGCAATGCGATCAGGGGACGTATAAGAAGTATCAATTATTAAGTCATAATTGTCATACCGCCTAAAGTGAATATTGTAGAGCTGATTAAAACGCTGATCTTCTATCGATTGTCGTTTAAAATTATTTTTTAATGTAACATCCAGCGAGGGATTGTTTTCATCATTTCTAGCGGCATTAAATACACGATTAGCTCCCACGACCGGATCAACAGATAAAAATACTTTAAAAGCTGTTGGAATAAAGTGCCAAGCCAATCTGGAATCCAGGATTAAGTTATCTTGGGTTTTACCGAGTTCAATGACGTAAGAATCGATTTCATCATCAATACTGCGGTCTGTTTGCGAGAATTTGTTAAGCTCCAGCGTTGTTAAGCCGCGTTTAGTGGCAATCGCGCGTTGTATGGTGCCCGTGCCAATGATGTCGAAATTGGTTAATTGTTTTAGCGCGCTGGCCACGGAGGATTTCCCGCTGCCAATATCGCCAGACATTACAATAATATTCTTCATAACGTGTTAACCTTTTCTATCGAAAGCTGTGTAAATGATTATGGTAGCATTAATCATGATATTTATTCATTAACCAATGTTTCTATTCGATAATGTCCAGCACCTTCAAGACCTAATGTGCTGGCTAACCAAGGCAGTGTCTGCTGCAGTTCGTTTGCTAAAGTCCAAGGTGGATTGATCACAATCATGCCGCTGGCAGTCATGCCATGTTCTTGGGTATCGGCTGTTATACCCAACTCAAATAACTGAATATTTTTGATGCCGCTGGTTTTTAAGGCTTTTTCTAAATATTGATTACGACTGCGATCGACGACAGGATACCAGAGTGCATAAGTGCCGATAGGAAAGCGTTTATACATCTGTAATAAAGTATCTAGCACCAGTGGATAATCACTTTTGATTTCATAAGAGGGATCAATAAGCACCATGCCTCTATGCTGCACGGGCGGTAATAAACTGATAACGGCTTTTAACCCATCAGTATAAGCAACTTTAATGCGTCTATCATTGCCAATGGCTGTCTTTAATAAGTCAATTTCCGTTGAATGCAGTTCATGTAAAAACAAGCGGTCATGAGTGCGCAAAAAATGCCTGATAATTAAAGGCGAACCTGGATAGCGGTTTAAGGCGTCGCTTCCGTTAAAGCTTTTGATGACGTTGATATAACAGGCAACGCTGTCGGGTAAATTATCTTGTTGCCATAAGCGGGCAATGCCATTTTCAAATTCTTTGTTTTTTAAAGCGTAGTCACTCGTCAGTTTATAGTCGCCGGGACCGGCGTGAGTATCAATACAGCAGAAAGGTTTATCTTTTTTGCGCAGATGTTCAAGAATTTTAATTAATACGATATGTTTTAAAACATCAGCAAAATTGCCTGCATGAAACGAGTGTCGATAACTAAGCATTAGGATAAGGGGTGTTAGGTGTTTTTAAAATACTTTATCAAATATGGTCATACCTATTTCAAAAGCAATCAACCAGATAATGATCCATTCCAGTATGGTGGAGTGCCTATGCTTTTGCTCGTCTGCCAACATTTCAAACAATTCATGAATGGTTTCAAGTTTTTTGGATAAAACTTGAGTACGCGGGGCTATTTCCAAATACTTGGCAGTGATGCTGTAAAAGGTTTCATATTCCGGGTATTCCCAAAAGAAATCCGGCGTATCCAGCAAGTCATAATTTAAAATAATATCGCTTTTGGTTAAGAACAACTGTCCGCGAATTTTGGCTATTTTGTGACGACTTAATTTGATACGACCATTTTCGGCCAACGATTTTGGAATGTAATTAGTATTGTTAATAGTTGTTATAGCATTGGTTTCAAAAGAAGCCAGTTTAATGGATTGAGCCATACCTTGTGATAAGGCAAAGATTAAAATAGGATCAGACGATTCTATTTCAATATGATCTTCAATAATGCGGGTGGTGGGGCAGTTAAGTGTAAAGGTAAAATAGTCTTCTTCAATGGTCGTCAAAGGATTTTCGGCATGATCCAATAATAACTGATGCAATTTGGCTTGCTCTTCGGCACTGACATTCCAATGCACAACAGCGCCATAAGCAAAGACTATCGACCAAGATTGCCCATCTTCAATCAGTAAGGCGCCTTTAATAATTCGTATCAGCGTTGTTTCTGATAGCAAGGCTGCCAGCTCATTAATATCAAAACGTAAAGCCAAACAAAAGGCGGCACATTTTTTAATGGAGTTATTTTCTGACATAAATTTAAGTTAAACCATTGCTGATATAAAAGGTTTTCGCAGCATTACCAACTGCACAAGATTGATTATAGTGCAGTTGATAGTTTTTGATGCTATGAATGCGTTATTTATCGGCTATTTTCAATAACCAACCATCTTCAGCTTCACAATGAGACGATTTTGCTGTCACTTTAATATTAATTCTAGCGGCTGTGTTAACTAAAGCCGGGGGTAATTTAGCTTTAATCAGATAATAAGGATCAATAAACTCGCTCGTGATGGCAACGGGTTCATTTTTAACAGTTACAGAAATTTGCTGGGGATTATCAATATTGTAAGCAAAAAATGAAAACTCAGCCCCCGGCATGACCGTTTCCAAATGTGCCGGCATAAATTTACCCAGACGTGCTTTTTCACAAGTACGGGCAGAGCTACCGCTACTACCGCCAGGACCTCCACTGCCGCCACCATGGGCACTATGATCAACAGCATTACTTGCAGTGGCATTAAAAAAACAACTAATAAAAAGTGTAGCCAGTAATCTTGATTTTTTCATTGGATTAGTCCTCATATTATTGTTATTAAACACGTCAAGCCTGGTTATTATTGTTATACCTAACGGTTCTTTTTTATAAAGAGACTAATTATATTCATAAAAAGTAAATGTAGCGCTATAGAAAATGTAAATAACAGTCTAGACCAGCGCCACTAACAACAAATCTGTCATTAAGGTAAAATAAGTCCATTGCATAAAACAGGAAATACAAAGCTGTAAGCTGGCTTTATTGGACGATTAAACATGTTAAGAATTACCGAACTTAAGCTACCTTTGGATCATCAGGAAAGCGCACTCAAAACCGCCATCATCAATCGCTTGGGCATTGGTTCAGAAGCACTTGTGAGCTATACGATCTTTCGGCAAGGCCATGATGCAAGAAAGCGCGATGCGATCAGTTTGGTCTATACCCTTGACGTAGAAACAAAAAATGAACACGACATCATGGCAAGGCTGCAAGATGATCCGCAGATCACCTTAACTCCGGATACAAGCTACCAATTTGTAGCCCAAGCCCCAAAAGAATTAAATCATCGGCCAATAGTCATAGGCACCGGTCCTTGTGGCCTATTTGCCGGTTTGCTATTGGCACAGATGGGTTTTAAACCCATTATTTTAGAGCGTGGCAAAGAAGTCCGCGAACGCACTAAAGATACCTTTGGTTTGTGGCGCAAAGGCATTTTTAATCCAGAATCCAATGTACAGTTTGGTGAGGGCGGTGCTGGAACTTTTTCTGATGGCAAGCTGTATACCCAAATCAAAGACCCCAACCATTATGGCCGTAAAGTCCTGACTGAATTTGTAAAAGCCGGTGCACCCGCTGAAATTTTACACGTCAGTAAGCCCCATATAGGCACTTTTAAATTAGTGACGATGGTCGAACAAATGCGTGCCACCATCGAATCTTTAGGAGGACAAATCCGCTTTCAAAGTCGGGTCGATAGCCTCGAAATTGAAAACGAAAAAGTGTGTGGTGTCACCTTGGCCAGTGGAGAAACTATCCTAACTAATCACGTGGTGTTGGCGGTCGGGCATAGTGCACGTGATACCTTTAACATGCTCTATGAAAAAGGCGTCTATATAGAAGCCAAGCCTTTTTCTGTCGGCTTTAGAATTGAACACCCCCAATCATTGATTGATAAATGCCGTTTTGGCAATAGCGCCGGCAATCCTTTACTGGGTGCGGCAGATTATAAGCTTGTGCATCACTGTAAAAATGGCCGTGCCGTTTACAGCTTTTGTATGTGCCCCGGGGGCACAGTTGTTGCTGCGACTTCTGAGGCCGGACACGTTGTAACCAATGGCATGAGCCAATACTCACGTAACGAACGTAACGCCAACAGCGCTATCGTGGTGGGTATTACGCCCGAAGATTTTCCAGGCAGTCCCTTGGCCGGCATTGATTTTCAGCGCAAACTGGAAGCGCACGCTTATCACTTAGGCGGAGAAACCTACCAAGCACCGGGACAATTGGTCGGCGATTTTATTGCCAATAAAGCTTCTACAGCCTTTGGTTCGGTGCAGCCTTCTTATACGCCGGGCGTACATTTAGGTGATTTAAGTTCAGCCTTGCCCGCTTATGCAATAGAGGCAATACGGGAAGCGTTACCTGCTTTTGATAAAAAGATTAAAGGGTTTGCCATGGCGGATGCAGTGTTAACCGGTGTTGAAACGCGTACCTCCTCACCCATTCGTATCAAGCGTAATGAATTTTATCAAAGCATTAATACAAAAGGGCTTTATCCCGCTGGAGAAGGTGCGGGTTATGCCGGCGGAATTTTGTCAGCAGCTGTTGATGGTATAAAAGTCGCCGAAGCCTTGGCCTTGGCTATGATCGCCGAATAAAAGGCAATACGTTAAGTCACACAGCATTGCGCATTTATCGCGCTGGCTTTTAACTCATTGATTTTCCATATTTTTTGCCACACTAAGTATAAGTAGCTATGCGTATTATTGTGGAGTAACATTAGGAACCTAACCGAACTTACCCTATGAAAATTAAATTATTCACTTTATCCCTTTGTTTGATTTCACTCTCTGATGCTGGTTTAGCGGATACACCATCAATTACCAATACTCCATCCAAAGAGTTTAGTTGGACGGGAGCCTATGTTGGTGCTCATGTTGGTGGGTTAATGCAGGCTGGCGATCTCACGCTTAATCCCTATCCAGGGCCGCCTCCATATCATGTTGCATGGAATTCAAATCTAAATGGATCAAGTGCTATCGGTGGTCTTTTATTGGGATACACTCACCAAATAAACTGGTTAGCTTTAGGTTTGGAGGGTGATGTCGGCTGGATGAACGCTAGTTCGAATGTTACTAGTGGCAGTGCAGCCAGAACAAATATTGATGGATACACTTCAAATAAACTATCACAAGATATAAACGGGCACGTCAGAGGTCGTATAGGTTATGCATCAGGACCAATGCTTGTTTTTGTGGCGGGTGGACTTGCAGTGACTTCGACCAAATTAAATCTAGAAGGCTATTACCCATCAGATGGAGCTATTACTGAGGAAGCATCTCAAACTCTAGTTGGAGGTAGCATTGGTGGAGGAGCAGAGTACGCTATTAAAAACAATCTTCTAGGAGGCTGTCCGAGAATACCAACGAAAATTTAGCAGCCCGAATTACTCCCCCTCCAATTTTCATGGCACAACCGTAAATCACCCTAAAGAAGCCTAATATATTCAATATAAACAATATGTTATGGTATAATAAGTGTA
>JAPLRP010000029.1 GCA_026399095.1 Methylococcales bacterium
CAAGGCTGGTCGATGTTCTTTCAGATGTTAGCGTACAAACAAGACTGGAACGGTGGCATGGTGCTAAAAGTTGCGCCACATCACACCAGTCAGCAATGCCCGGCTTGTCACCATAGCTCAGCATAAAACAGGCTCACACAAGCTGATTTTGTTTGTACCGAGTGCGGATATACTGCCAATGCGGATGATGTTGGCGCTATAAAGGTAAGAACCCGAGGACACATGGCGTTAGCTAGTCGGGAGTTAGCCTGTGAAGTGAATGGTGCAGTAATGCCGTCAGCAGCAGGAACCAGCGATGCAAGACCGCTCCTAGTAAAGCAGGAATCACTGTCTCTTTAGGGCGGTGAGGATGTCAATAATATCAGCTAATCAACCAATTCTTTAGGTCCTTGCACATCAGTCGGATCACCTTCATAAGGGGTGGCATAGCTGCATTCTTTTTGTGGACAAACTTTTTCAACGCCCCGTCTTTTTGTTTCTTTGACAGTCAGAATCGGCCAGGCACATTGAGGGCAGCTTTCGTTAATTGGATTATTCCAGAGGGCGTAATCGCATTTAGGGTACCCTGAACAGGAATAAAATATTTTTCCATTGCGTGACTTACGTTTTAGTATGGTGCCTTTTTTGCATTGAGGACATTCAACACCGGTGTCGGCAGGTTTTTCTAGTGGCTCAATATGACGACATTTTGGATATGAACTACAGCCAATAAATTTGCCATAGCGGCCTGTTTTGAAAACTAATGGCGACTCACATGCTGGGCAAGTGCGACCTTCTAAAACTTCAGGTTCATCAATTGCAGTAGCGTCATCATTTAAATTTCTGGTATAAGAGCATTCGGGATAATTTGTGCAGCCTATAAAGCGACCGTTTCTTCCCAAGCGAATTGACAGGGGACTGTCGCATTCGGGACATTTTTCATCAATTGCTTCTTGAGTCACGTCTTTACGCTGGACGCTGGCTTCCTTTTCTTGGATGGTTGAATGAAAAGGTTTCCAGAATTCGTGCATTAAGGGAATCCAGTCTTTTTCTCCTCTGGAAACTGCGTCGAGCTCATCTTCCAAATTAGCCGTGAAATCATAATCGACATATTTTGTAAAGTGTTCGGTAAGAAACTTATTAACGATTCTACCGACATCAGTAGGGTAGAAGCGTTTATTGTTCAAAGTAACATATTCGCGATTTTGCAGGGTCGATATGATAGACGCGTAAGTTGAGGGTCGACCTATGCCATGCTCCTCCAAAGATTTTACTAGACTGGCTTCGCCGTAACGTGGCGGTGGCTCGGTAAAGTGCTGGCCTGCAATAATATCGTTTAGTTGTACCGGACGACCTTCTTCAAGAGGTGGGAGAAAGCTTTCCTTATCGTCGCTTTCTTTACTGTCATCTTTACCTTCAAGATAAACAGCCATAAATCCGGGGGCTGCAATTGTAGAGCCAGTTGCCCTAAACAAGTGCTTACTTTCACCACAACTTAGATCGACAGCAACCATGTTAAGGGTAGCATGAATCATTTGGCACGCTATGGTGCGTTTCCAGATAAGATCATATAACTTATATTGCTCAATACTAAGATGGTCTTTTATCTGAGTTGGTAAGTGTCTTGGGTAAGTGGGGCGTATCGCTTCATGTGCTTCTTGAGCATTTTTTGATTTGGTTTTAAATAACCGTGGTTCCTTAGGCACATTTTCAGCGCCGTATTTTTCAGTAATTAGGGTACGCATTTCCTCGACTGCTTCTACCGATAAGTTAACCGAATCGGTACGCATATAAGTAATCAGACCTTCTGTTTCTCCACCAATATCAATACCCTCATAGAGTTGTTGGGCCACAATCATGGTGCGTTTAGTCGTAAAGCCCAATTTACGAGATGCTTCTTGTTGCAGTGTTGAGGTTATGAAAGGTGGTGCCGGATTACGTTTTTGCTGTTTCTTTTCCAGCTTGGTCACCAATAACTGACCATCAGCCACAGTTAGTAGAGCCTGTTTGGTTTTTTCCGCCAGTGCTTCGTCGGTAATACTGAATTGAGTTAGTTTTTCGTTATCAAACTGAGTCAGTTTTGCTTTAAAGGATTGATCATGGGCTGTTAAAGCGGCATCAATAGTCCAGTATTCGCGAGTCTTAAAGGCTTCTATTTCCAGTTCACGCTCTACTATCATGCGCAAAGCAGGGCTTTGGACTCGACCGGCAGAGAGGCCGCGGCGAATTTTTTTCCATAATAATGGCGACAAATTAAAGCCAACCAAATAATCCAAAGCGCGACGAGCTTGCTGGGCATTGATTAAATTGATTGCTAATTTTTCCGGGTTAGCAATGGCTTCAGTGACTGCTTTTTTTGTGATTTCATGAAAAACTACCCGATGCACTGGTTTGTCTTTTAGTAGTTTTTTTTCTTTAAGTAGTTCAAGCAAGTGCCAAGAAATGGCTTCACCTTCTCTATCAGGGTCAGTTGCTAGGTATAGAGTATCAGCTAATTTAAGTGCTTTGCTGATTGCCTGAACGTGACGTTGATTACGATCAATGACTTCATATTTCATGCTAAAGTCATTATTTGGATCAACGGCGCCTTCTTTTGGAATAAGGTCGCGGACATGACCATAAGAAGCTAAAACTTGAAAGTCTTTGCCTAAATATTTCTCTATGGTTTTTGCTTTTGCAGGCGATTCTACAATGACAAGATTTTTACTCATTTGTTGTTCAAGGTGCAAGGTGAAAGATTAATGGTTTTCAAGGTATGTAACGTTTAACCTTGTACCTTAGTGTAGATAAACAGGAACGAGATCATAGACAATATCTTCCATTCTAGAAAAAGCAATTTCTTCGTCGGGTTGGCTTAACAATACCATTAACACAATCCATTTTAGTTTTTCCATTGAAATGTCTTCATTTTCCAAGGCCATAACCCGATCAATCACAATTTCCCGGTTGCTTGAATTTAAAATACCGTTTTGTTCAAGAAACATAATAAGGTTACGACATTCAATATCAAGCTTTGCTATTTCCTGAGGGCAAAAAATCCGAAATGCCGAGCTGACGGTTGGTTTTATTCCTCGCTGTAGGCTAAGTGAATCAAGCCAATCAAAGGCTTTGTTGACTTCGCAAGATTCAAAACCAGCTTCCAGTAATTCTGTTCTGATGACATCGCTATCAGGAAGTAAATTGATTTCATCTTCCATATAATTTTCAAATAAATACATCAGGACATCAAAAATATTTTCTTTCATAGTTTGCTTGTTATTTATGATTATTTTACTCTCATGTAGCAGCCACCAGCGGTTGCTTCCAGATAACCTTGTAGTTCCAGAATCAGTAACATTGAGGATATAACTTCAACAGATTGTCCGGTATTTTCAACCAAATTATCAATAGAAGTCGGGCTAAACATGACATGATTCAATAATGTTTGTTGCTCTAGGTCAAGTATTGATTCCATAATTAACGTAGGAAAGTTATCAACTTGTTGATAATATTGATTTAATTCTTCAAGGATGTCTTGGGTAGTTTCGACAAGCTTGGCCCCTTCCCGGATAAGTGCATTACAACCTCTTGCCAAAGGGTTATGGATAGAGCCAGGAATGGCGAAAACTTCCCTGTTTTGTTCTAAAGCCATTCGAGCTGTAATTAATGAGCCGCTTTGTTTAGCGGCTTCAACAACTAATAAGCCTTGGCACAAGCCACTAATAATGCGATTTCGCCTTGGGAAATGATTGGCTTTAGCCGTAGTGCCGGGTGGAAATTCTGAAATTATAGCACCGCTATTTACAATTTCAGTCGCTAAGTCTTTATGTCGGGCAGGATAAACTCGATCCAATCCGGTGCCTGCTACAGCAATAGTGTAACCTTTAGCACTTAATGTACCTTGATGGCTTGCGGCATCAATGCCTAAAGCCAACCCGCTTGTAATTACAAAGCCATATTTACTAAGCGTTTTGGCAAAGTTGAAAGCAGTTTCCTCACCTATTGAGGAAGGATTTCTACTGCCAACGATGGCAATTTGAGGTAGTGGCAATAAATCCGGATTGCCACGAACAAATAAAAGGGGTGGTGGATCTGCTATTTCTTTTAACTGAGTAGGGTAATCTGTGTCGTTAATGGTAATGACGTGGTTATTTTTTTGATCTACCCAAGACAGATCTTGATCAATTATTGCCCAATTCGGATTTTTTATACTGTTGATAATAGCACTTTTTAAACCTAAAGCCGTCAGTGCTGAAGATGATTCTGCAAATATTTCAGAAGGAGTATGAGTTTGGAGAAGGCTAAGAAAAGTTCGACAGCCAATACCAGGCGTGCGTAATAGAGCAAGCCAGTATTTTAATTGACGATCGTGAAGTTGGGTGGTTGTATTCAGGGTGTTTTCACTTTATCTAAAATGTGAATGGCTTGTTCGGCTTTCATCACTAAAGCGTAACTGACGCGCTCAAAAGGGCGAAAAACCATCAGATAACCGGCAATTTCATCGGGAAGTTTAATTGAATCGTTTTTAATAGCGCTGTTTGGGTCATTAACCGTTTTACCATTTTGGTATATGGCTAACTCGTGTCCGGCCAAGATGCCATCGTGAGTACCTTTGTCTAAAACGACTACATTAAACAAACCTATTTGAGAAACTCCACCAAGTACGTTGATGATCCTCGCGTTTATCGGTTTGTCTGGAAGTCTGGGGAAATAGTTTAAGTTAATATCGTCTTCAGTCGTTGGCATGATACGGTCGCCTATACGAATTTCACTGCTGGATTTGATAATTGATAATGTTGCAGGATCACCTGTTTGTAGTAATTTTGCATCAGCGATATATTCAGCATCATAGCCCAAATTTTCTCCGGTTTCAGGACTAACATAAGCAATTCCCGTTCTGTAAATGGTATATAAATGATTTTGTGGTTGTGTTATCGAGCGGACATAAATTTTGTCACCTGTGCCAGCAATAAGTCGTTCGCCAGCGATATTCAGAACATAAGGTGCTCGCTTGCTTTCACTTTCTGTGACGACTTTTGGTGAGGTTAAAAATTGTGCTATAGATTCGGCAGGTATTATCTTAATAAGTTTTTTTACTGAGGTTTCTCTAACACAAGGCAATAACTTGCCTGTTGGCGAAACAGAAAATTCAGAACGTCCATTTTTTATATCATCTTCAGTTAAAACGCAGGTTCGATTTTGTTGGTATTGGTCGGATTGATTAGGGTTTATTTGTATTTCTTCAGCCCAAGTATTTATACTAAGAGCCAAAGTAACCATAAATCCAAATAGTTTTCTAAAGGCCATATTGATTTAAGGGGGTATTTTTAGTCTTTGAGCATTCAAAGTTTATATGAATTCAGTTAGAATTCCAGTATTGAATTATTTTAGTGGTGAGTTTGTTGAGTATTTTAACTATTCTCGAGTTTCCGGATGAGCGATTGCGCAAAAAAGCCGCAGTGGTCAAAACGGTCGATGATAAAATCAAAAAGCTAGTAGATGATATGCTTGATACTATGTATCAGTCGCATGGAGTAGGTTTGGCAGCTACTCAGGTTGATGTGCATCAACGGGTCATAGTTATTGATGTGAGTGATGAAAAAGATGATCCTCTTTTTTTAATCAACCCTGAAATAATTGAAAAAGATGGTATCAAAGAAGCTGAAGAGGGATGTTTATCTGTACCCGGTTTTTTCGAAAAGGTGAATCGTGCAGAACATATTAAAGTACGGGCACTCAACAGAGACGGAAAGTCTTTTGAGTTTGAAGCAAAGGACTTGTTGGCAATTTGCGTTCAACATGAAATAGATCATTTAAATGGCAAGTTATTTGTCGATTATATTTCGTCCTTAAAAAGACAGCGAATTAAGAAGAAATTGGAAAAAATTCATAAAATGGAAAATAACTAAGCATGAAGATTATTTTTGCCGGAACGCCTGACTTTGCTGTGCCCAGTTTGCAAGCGTTACTGGATTCTAATTACGAAGTTTGTGCTGTCTATACACAGCCGGATCGTCCGGCCGGAAGAGGACGGCATGAGCAAATAAGTCCTGTTAAAGAGTTGGCATTAAGGTACTGCATTCCAGTTATCCAGCCACTTACATTAAAAACCGATGAGGATTTAGAGTTATTAAGGTCATTTGAAGCTGATTTGATGGTGGTGGTCGCTTACGGCATGATCCTGACAGATGCAGTTTTGGGTGTTCCCAAATTGGGTTGTCTTAATGTGCATGGCTCATTATTGCCCCGTTGGCGCGGGGCTGCGCCCATTCAAAGGGCTTTGATGGCGGGTGATGAAAAAACCGGTGTCACCATTATGCAAATAGTTAGTAAGCTGGATGCAGGTGCTATGTTTCATAAGGAAGAATATGTTGTTGCTCCCAATGATACGGCTAGTGATTTGTATGAAAAATTAGCAGAGCTTGGTGCGATCGGGTTGTGTAATGTATTAGCAAAGATGGAGGTTGGAGTTATTCCGGCCGAGCCACAAGATGAAAGCTTAGTAACTTATGCTGAAAAGCTGACTAAATCTGAAGCAGTCATCGACTGGAAGCAGCCAGCCAATATACTGGCTTTGAAGGTAAAAGGTCTAAATGCTTGGCCGGTTGCGCAAACGTTTTATCAGGGTAATGTAATGCGAATCTGGCAGGCTGAAGCGATAAAGTCAGAGACTGATTTAGAGCCTGGTATCGTAATTTGTACAAATAAAAATATGGATGTGGCGACGGGTAAAGGCTTATTACGTTTGCATGAAGTCCAGCTTCCAGGTGGTAAACGCATATCGACCCAAGCATTTTTAAATGCACATGATGTAGATGGAGTCACTTTAGGTTGAATATTCAGTGAATACACGATTGATTGCGGCAAAAGTATTATCTCGAGTTTTGCAAGACGGTCAGTCTTTAACAGTGGCTTTAGACTCTGCTCTAAAGTCAGTTGAATCAGCTAAAGATAGAGCATTCATACAAGCAATTTGCTACGGGGTATGTAGATACTTTCATCGTCTAGATTATATTCTGGGTCAATTGCTTGATAAGCCGTTAAAAGACTTGGATATTAAGGCGTTGGTTTTAACGGGTTTATATCAACTCATATACATGCGGGTTAAACCGCATGCAGCGGTCTCAGAAACTGTCTTTGCAGTAAGCAAGAAACCTTGGGCAAAGGCACTGGTTAATGCGTTGCTAAGAAGTTATTTAAGGGATCAAGTGGTGCTTGAGCAGAAAGCTGATGCTATAAAATCAGCAGCTACCAGTCATCCTAATTGGTTGGTCAAGCAAATCGAACAAGATTGGCCAAGCCATGCATCGCAAATTTTCTATGAAAATAACCAGCCACCACCTATGGTGTTGCGCGTCAATTTGGCTCACATCAGCCAAGATCAATATTTATTTCAATTACGAGAACGCGACATTGGCGCGGAAAAAGTAAGTTTTTGCCCTTCAGCGATTATTCTTGATAAACCAATAGGTGTGGATTTATTGCCTGGATTTGCTGATGGACTGGTTTCAGTACAGGATATTGCTGCACAATTGGCGGCAGCTTTATTGGATGTGCAAGTTGGTCATCGGGTTTTGGATGTTTGTGCGGCGCCAGGTGGTAAAGCAGCGCATATTCTTGAGAAACAACCTCAGCTCAAAGAGTTAGTGGCGGTGGATATAGATGCTTTCAGAATGCAGCGGGTTAGTGACAATATTAAACGCTTAAAGCTATCAGCCACATTGGTTGTTGGTGATGCTGCAAATCCAAACGAATGGTGGGATGGTCAGCTTTTTGAGCGCATTTTGTTGGATGCACCTTGTTCAGCACTGGGCGTCATAAGACGTCATCCTGATATCAAGTTATTACGGCGTGCTGATGATATAGTGCCATTGCAAACGTTGCAGCAAAATATTATGCGGGCGGCTTGGTCTATGCTGGCACCTGGGGGGATTATGCTTTATGCAACCTGTTCCATTCTAAAGCAGGAAAATGAATTGCAAATTGATGCCTTTCTGGTAGAGCATTTTGATGCAATTGAATGGCCCATTGAAGCTGATTGGGGTGTCAGAGGATGTTATGGTCGGCAGATTATGACAGGTGAGTCGTCAATGGATGGTTTTTATTATGCGCGTATCAGGAAGATCTAAGCGTTTCCGTAGTATTTTTTATAATACTCTTTTAATGTGCTTGTTACCTTTTTTTTGCTATGCAGATCAGTTTGCCGCAGAAGTAACGCAGGCAGAGATCAAGTTGCAAGGCCAGAGTTATGTGTTCTCTACCAACATAGTTTATAACCTTAGCGAAAAAGCAAATGACGCATTACAAAATGGTGTGCCCTTATTTTGGAATCTACAAGTTAAATTACAGCAACAACGAAAATTTATCTGGAATAAAACGTTGTTGGATGCTGAAATACGCTATCGTATTCAATATCATGCATTATTAAATATGTATCGAGTCATAAATGAGGGTAATGGCGATGTCTACAATTTCTCTACATTGTCCGCTGCATTGGATTTGATGTCTGTTGTTATTGATATTCCTTTGATGGTGCGTAACGAACTTGATCCTAAAAAGCATTATCTGTGCGCTGTAAAAGTTAATTTTGATCGTGATGCGCTCCCTTTACCACTGCGTCCGATTGCTTATATTGATCCGCAATGGTATTTATCAAGTGATTGGACACTATGGCCACTGAAAAAATAACACCGCCTGTTAATCTGTATGTATTAGTCTTGTTTGGTTTGATTCTGCTGTCATTGCAGTTGATGAGTTCTGCAATGCAGGAATCTTCACAACTAAGCGCGATGTATTCATGGCTATTGTTATTTAATGCACTGGGTTCGGTTGTATTGTTGATTTTGGTCGGCGCCAACATCTATTCATTGGTTCAGCACACAAAACGACGGGAAGCCGGTTCGCGGTTAACAACACGAATGGTTTCGTTATTTGTAGTATTGGCTTTGGCACCCGCTGTTATTGTGTTTTATTTTTCTATGCAGTTTTTACATCAGGGTATTGATAGCTGGTTTAATGTCGAAATAGATCGCGCCATGGAAGATGCACTTGAGCTGAGTCAAGCATCATTGGATCAAAGGATGCGCTGGCACTTAAAGCAAACTCAGCAATTAACAGAAAAGCTGGAAGAATCTTCCGAAAATCAGGTGACTTTGGAAATAGAAAACTTGCGAGAATTATCAGGCGCATCAGAGATGACACTTTTTTCTCGTCAAGGTCGAATTATTGCTTCAAGCAGTATTAATCCGGGTGATATTTTACCGAGTTTGCCGGATGAGCATATATGGTTGCAGTTACGGCAAAATGGTTTGTACGTCGCCATAGCGCCGGTTCATGAAGAAGAATTAATGGTACGGGTTATAGTGACTGTCAAAGCGCAGGAGTCACAGTACTTACAGGCGTTATATCCTGTGCCGGTAAGGATTGCAGATTTGGCGGATTCGGTTGAATTTGCCTTCGTACGTTATCAGGAAATGAATTATTTAAGAAATTCATTAAAAATGAGTTTCTCGCTGGCCTTGTCGTTAGTTTTATTGATGAGTTTGTTGGCGGCGATATGGGTCGCTTTTATCAGTGTCCGTAATATTACTGCGCCAGTAAAGGCACTCGTTAAAGGCACGCAGGCTGTGGCTTCAGGCCATTATGACCAACAGTTGCCCGTTATTGCTCAAGATGATTTGGGGTTTCTTGTTGAGTCTTTTAATGATATGACTCATCGAATAGCACAGGCTCGTGATGAAACCAGAAAAGCGGGTTTTGAAGTGGAAAATCAACGGGCTTATCTGGAAACGATATTAGCGAATTTAACGGCCGGGGTCATCAGTTTTGATGCCGTTTATAAAATCCGCACGGCTAATCAGGCGGCTTACCGAATTTTTCATGTTCATGTTAATCAGTTTATCGGTCGGACTCTATTGGAGCTTGTTGAGAGCTACTCTGAGTTAGCTGAGTCGTTAAAATCAATACAACGATTATTGGAGCAGGCAGATGATATTTGGCAGCAGCGGATTGCATTTTTAGGCCCTAATGGACGGCAGGAGTTGCTTTGTAGAGGAACACCCTTGTTTTCGCAAGAAGGCTTACGTGTTGGTGCTGTTGTTGTATTTGATGATGTTACAGATTTAATTCAAGCGCAGAAGAACGCTGCTTGGGGAGAGGTAGCAAGAAGGTTGGCTCACGAGATTAAAAATCCGTTAACACCTATTCAGTTGTCAGCAGAAAGATTACAGCACAAATTGGCGGATAAACTGGAGTCAGCTGATGCAGCAATTCTTCAGCGTTCAACTCGAACTATTGTGCAACAGGTTGAAGCCATGAAAGAAATGGTTGATGATTTTTCCGAATACGCCAAGCCATCCAAAAAGCAGACAGTAGATATTGATTTGCCCTGTCTGGTTAAAGAGGTATTGGCGTTGTATGCATTAAAGTCCGGTGTGAGGTTTAAAGCAGATTATGAGACTGGTTTGTCGATGATTAATGGCGACCCAGTCAGCATTAGACAGGTACTGCATAATTTGATAAAAAATGCGCTTGAAGCGATAGGTGCCTATGGTTTAGTCGAGTTAAGTGTGCGCGGGGTAAGAAAAAATAACACTGATTTTGTAGAGATCGCACTTTATGATGACGGACCTGGTATAAAAGAAGAGCAAATTGAAAAAATTTTTGAACCTTACGTCACAACCAAAGCCAAAGGCACAGGATTGGGTTTGGCGATAGTGAAAAAGATAATTGAAGAACATGGTGGTGCAATATGGATTGACACTAACCGTAAGGTGGGAGCGGGCTTTATAATTCAGCTTCCTGCATGTAACTCTGAACAGTTGTAAAATATTATGAGCGCCAATACACCCTGTATACTAGTCGTAGATGATGAGCCGGATATTCGTAGATTAGTCTGCGAAATACTCGAGGATGAAGGTTATCAAGTTGCTGCGGCAGAAAATGCGAGCGTAGCTCGAGAGTTAAAAAAATCCCGACCACCTAATTTGATTTTGCTGGATATATGGATGCCGGATACGGATGGCATTACCTTGTTGAAAGAATGGGTTGCTGAAGATGAAATGCTTTGCCCTGTCGTTATGATGTCAGGTCATGGTTCGGTTGAGTCGGCTGTTGAAGCGACAAGGTTAGGTGCTTATGATTTCCTTGAGAAACCGTTGTCGCTGGCAAAATTATTGTTGATTGTTGAAAGAGCATTGGAAGCGGGACATCTTCAAAAAGAAAACGCTGGACTTAGGAAGCAATTGGTTGTTGATATTGAACCAGTCGGCAAGAGCGCTGCTGTCGCCAGAATTAAGGATCAATTAAAGCGATTGGCTCAACATGATACTTTGGTCTTGTTCGGCGGCGAGGCCGGAGTCGGCAAAGAATTGTATGCGCGTTATTTGCATAATAACAGTGGGCATCGGAATGGCCCCTTTGTAGATGTGGCGGTAGGTAGTATATCGCCAGAAAATTCGGCCGTAGAGTTTTTTGGTAAAGAAAATCTGGGTAAAATTTATCCGGGGTTGTTAGAAAAGGCGCACAAAGGGACGTTGTTTTTGAGCGAAATAGGTGGGATGGACAAGGAAACTCAGTTACGTTTGCTCAGTGCTCTGGAATCAAGTTCTTTTTTACGGGTAGGAGGTAGTGAGGCAGTGCGGTTTGACGTAAGGGTGGTAGCGTCAACCCGTATAGCAATGGATGAAGAGGTTAAATCAGGACGTTTCAGGCAGGATCTTTATTATTTGCTTAATGAAGTTACCCTCAATATCCCCCCGCTTAGAGAGCATAGTGAAGACGTTCCGGGATTGTTGAGTTTTTATGTGGATTATTTTGTTAATCAGGATAAATTGGCTTTTCGCAAATTTTCAATGGCAGCGCAAAACTTTTTACGTAACTACAGCTGGCGTGGCAATGTAAGGGAATTAAAAAATTTGGTGCAGCGTCTAATGATTTTGGGGGTTGGCGAAGAGATAGAGTTAGATGAGGTGAAGTCTGCTTTAGGATCAGTTGTGGGCGATGTGATTGCCTCGTCTTCGGTTCCTGAATTTTTTAATTTGCCTTTAAAAGACGCCAGGGATCATTTTGAAAAAGCTTATCTGGAATATCATTTTGAACGAACCGGCGGGAGTGTTGCGAAATTGTCAGCAGCAGTGGGTATGGAGCGTACACATCTTTATCGCAAATTACATTCCTTAAATATTAAATTATAAATTCCGTGAATAATATTTAGACCTTGATCAAACAAGGTAGAGTACTGTAAAATGAAAAAGATAAACCGGTGGGTGTAGGTATTTTCTTTTTTATCGCAAATTACATTTGGTAGTAAATTATAAAGTAGGTGCAATGATGTTACATATTGTGCTTTACACCTGAATAATAAATAAACATTGAAAATAATGACAATGTTTAGTAGAATTCTCGCTCTTTTATTGAGCCTTTAGAGAAAGACTAAGTAACGATGAAAACATTTAGTGCAAAAATAGCAGAAGTTAAGCGCGATTGGTATGTAGTTGATGCAGATGGGAAGACGCTGGGTCGCCTTGCTTCTGAAATTGCACTGCGGCTTCGTGGAAAACATAAACCAGAATACACACCGCATGTTGATACCGGTGATTACATTATCGTTGTAAACGCAGAAAAAATCGGCGTTACCGGCAATAAAGAAAAAAATAAATTATATCAACATCATACAGGCTATATTGGTAACCTTAAAACCGTTACTTTAGGTAAGTTAAGACAAACGTTCCCTGATCGTATTCTTAACACAGCTGTTAAAGGTATGTTACCAAACAATCCATTAGGCCGTGCAATGTTCAAGAAATTGAAAGTGTATGCAGGACCTGAACACGATCATCAGGCTCAACAGCCAAAAGTTTTAGAATTATAAGCGAGTAGACCATGGCAGCAGCTCAGTATTACGGAACAGGTCGTCGTAAAAGTGCAGTAGCACGAGTTTACGCAACATCAGGCACTGGAAAAATAACTATTAACAAGAAAACCATTGAAGACTATTTTGGTCGCAAAACAGATCAAATGGTTTCTCGTCAACCACTTGAATTGGTTGATATGGTTACCAAATTTGATATCAATGTGATTGTTAAAGGTGGTGGCCCTTCTGGTCAAGCAGGTGCTATTCGTCACGGTTTAACACGTGCGTTAATGGTGTATGACGAAGGTTTACGTCCAGCGCTTAGACAAGCGGGTTTTGTAACTCGTGACTCGCGTATTGTAGAGCGTAAGAAAATTGGTTTGCATAAAGCCAGAAAGCGTCCACAATACTCGAAACGTTAAGTATTTGTTTCATGGCAGGTAGCTTTAGTTACCCATTATGAAATTAAAAGGTCGCATTCGAAAGAGTGGGGCCTTTTTTTATGAGCTTAATAAAGGGATCATCTCCGGTTAAGAATGATGTAATATTAGCGCCTTGAAAAATGATTTTTTCTATTTGCAATGCTAAAATTTAACCATTAACGAATTAAGTAAATTTAAAAGATGTCAACTGACTCTAAAAAATCACCCAATAAACTCATTGCACTGGAATTTAAGACCAGTACTTTTTCGGTCCCTGTTTTAATGTTGCTGACGGATGATTTAATTAGCATTGAACAACAGCTCAAAGAAAAAGTTAATCAAGCGCCAGATTTTTTTAAAAATTCACCTTTAGTTCTTGATCTGCAAAACATTAATAAACTTAGCTCTATTATTAATATTTCTGCATTGGTAGGGATTATTCGTAAGGCAGGTTTATTGACCGTCGGTCTGCGCGGTGGTAACGTAGAGCAAAACAAACAGGCGTCGGAGTTGCTTATCCCGGTTTATTCGGCTCTTAGCGGAAGCGTTTTAGCTGAAAATAAAAAAGAAAAAAAATCGTCGCCAACACCAGAGTCGAAAGTAGATGAAAAAGCAGGCGTAATAATAACCACTTTAATTACCCAGCCGATACGTTCCGGACAGCGTATCTATGCAGAAGGTGATTTGATTATCCTGTCTCAGGTTAGTGCTGGTGCTGAAATTATCGCGGAAGGTAATATTCATGTCTACAATACCTTAAGAGGGCGAGCATTGGCAGGCGTGCAAGGAAATGAAGATGCCCGTATTTTCTGCTTTGATCTACAGGCCGAGCTTATTTCTATCGCTGGCAACTATAAGGTTAGTGAGGATTTAGATAAAAGCGTACGCAACAAGCCTGTTCAGATCTACTTGCAAAACGAGGCATTAATTATAAAAGATATTGTGCAACCCCATTAACATAGAGGAAAATTTTGTGGCAAGAATCATAGTCGTAACATCTGGTAAAGGCGGAGTTGGTAAAACAACAACAAGTGCCGCAATTGCCATGGGACTTGCAAAAAAAGGTCATAAAACAGCAGTTATTGACTTTGATGTAGGTTTGCGTAATTTGGATTTAATCATGGGTTGTGAGCGTCGTGTCGTTTATGACTTTGTGAATGTCATTAATGGTGAAGCAACCCTTAATCAAGCCTTGATTCGTGATAAAAATTGCAATTTACTTTATATATTGCCGGCCTCACAAACTCGTGACAAAGATGCGTTAAGTCAGGAAGGTGTGGGCAGAGTTTTAGACGAGTTAAAAAAAGATTTTAAATATATTGTTTGCGATTCACCGGCGGGTATTGAAAAAGGTGCTCATTTGGCGATGTATTTTGCTGATGATGCCTTTGTCGTGACAAATCCTGAAGTTTCTTCAGTGCGCGATTCAGACAGAATGCTAGGTATTTTATCCAGCAAATCGCGTAGAGCAGAGCAGAATGAAGAGCCTATTAATGAGTTTTTACTGTTAACTCGTTATTCTCCTGAAAGAGTAAAACTAGGAGAAATGCTTAGTGTAGAGGATGTGCAAGATATTTTGTCCTTACATTTGTTGGGCGTTATACCGGAATCAAAATCGGTGTTAAATGCGTCAAACTCAGGTACCCCTGTTATTCTCGATGAGAAGAGTGATGCGGGTCAAGCCTATGCCGATATTGTTGCTCGCTATTTAGGTGAGGAAAGGCCGCATCGTTTTATCGATGATAAAAAAGGGTTTTTTAGGAATCTTTTCGGGGGCAAGTGATGAGTTTACTCGATTATTTTAAAATATCTAAAGTCGGAACAGCATCCCTTGCAAAAGAAAGGTTGCAAATTCTGGTGGCGCATGAACGAACATCATTGAATCAGCCAACTTATCTTCCGCAATTGCAAAAAGAATTGCTGGAAGTTATACGAAAATATGTTAATGTCAGCCAAGATGCGATTTCGGTTAGTTTTGAGCAGGATGAACATCAGGAAACTCTGGAACTAAATATTGTGTTACCAGAGCTTCAAACCAAGAACACGTAATAACTTCAATCAACACTTATACGGGTGACTTAATATGCTTAACACAATCGGTGATGCAGCGGGGGAAGTTTGGCAATATCTGGATAAAAACGGATCAGCCAGTGTAACTAAAATTACAACTGAAACTGGACTTAATAAAAATGATGTTCAGCGTGGGATTGGTTGGCTACTTAAAGAAGACAAACTTGCAATTGAACTAGTCGGTCGTACTGAAACATTGTCACTTAAATAAAGCGTTTAAAGGTGCAGGTTAGCGAACTGATGGCTTGGTTAGGTTAACTTGCACATGTTTTTTAGGTAAATAAAAAGGCAGAACCGGCTTTAGCCTCAATTGTCGCGGTCATCAAAAAAATAATTGACAACCGTTCGAGATATAGCGGTCTTAGTACAGCGTGATTATTTTTTGCCAAATCGTTTATGTTTATTTAATAAAACCACTTGTAGCTGCTTGATCCATTTCAACAGCATGTCATAAGCTATTCTAATATGCGGTGTTAAGGTTTTTGCTTTTTTTGCAAATAAACGAATAAGTAAATAAGCCTCGTAAATTAAACGATAGTTACCTTTACGTAGTCGACGTAATAGCGGTATCAATGCCGAATAATTGACTTCCCGATCACGCACCCAGCCGGTTCGGCACAGCCAACGCAGTAAACCGCTTATATAAAGTACAAACACGCTTAACCCACTAAGAAACCAAATAAAGCGACCTTTAGCTCCTAGCGCTTCGCCTGTATGCAATGGCCATATCCAGGTGGCAAAAATTTCCCCCTTCGAGAATTTGGCAGGATTGCGTACCTCTTTAATTTGGCCGCTCCAGCGATCCACCCAAATCGTTGTAAAAGGATGTCTCTGATTGACTTCACTGCTTTGTCGCAAATTAATGCGATAAATCCCGGTATCACCGGCTGGTGTTGTAACTCGTCTGAGTTCGGCTTTTGGAAAAGGGGCTTGAGCAACAAAAGAAGCTGCAGATAAACCGGTCGGGTGATTATTGGGAATGGCTGTGCTGGTGATTGTCCGGCCGGTTTGGCCATGCTCCATACCAGATGAGCCGGTAAAGGTTTCCAATATTGAGGGATAACTAAGCAAAAAACCGGTAAATGCCAGTACTATTAAAGAAACTGCGCTAATCAAGCCCATAAAACGATGTAAATCAAACGCAAACACCATCATGCCGGCTTTATATCGAACCTTAAAAGCCAAGCTTAATGCTTTTATTCCCGGCCACCACAAATAAAGCCCGGAACCGCAAGACATCAATAAAAATAGTCCTAAAATGCCGACGGCATTCCAGCCAAAACGATCAAGTCTAAGTTGGGTATGTAAATCAAGCAGCCAAGTTGTAGCGGTTGTTCCCCAAAAACGACTCATTACTACATCGCCGGTATAAGGATTGACGGATACCATTAAAGGCGCATAAAGCTCAAAAAAAGTTTCTGTCGGTTTTTCGTACCAAGCCGTTACCATGCCTTGAGGGGAGCGAGGCATTTCCAGCGTCCATGCGCCATAACGATTGGGGTGTGCGGTCCGTACCGAAGCCATCATCTTATCAAGAGATTGATACGTGCCTTGAGGTACTTTAATAATTAGTTGTGGATTTAATAACCCGTCCAGTTCTTCGCGGTAGATACTGATGCTGCCTGACAGTCCCATCAGTGCGAAAAAAAGACCCAGACTTAACGCCAAATAAAGATGAGCCTTAAGCCAGGTTGTGCGCGTAAGAAGCTGAAAGATTGTATTTTTCATGAAATTTTTTGGTGATCATAATAATTAAATATTATCCCATAGAGTGTGCTGTATTGTCTTAGGCGAGAGTAAAGCAGCTGTTCAGTGAGTAAGCTAAGTGAGGGTTATGTCCAAGAAATAGTGCAATTAATTGATAAAGCAACTTGATTTATCAATTAAATTTTTAGACAAGCACAAGAATTAATTCATTAGCAAATTTCAAGCTGGTAGGTTGTATAACAGTTAAAGTGGATTAGGCGTCAAGCAACCCATGCATTGTTTGAACATTATGCCGGAACTTTGATGGGTGGGTATCTTTCGGCTAAGCTACCCGAAACGTACTCTATTTGTAATTCGCTCTTTTTGTATTGTTTTTAGTAATATGCATTCAA
Source organism: Methylococcales bacterium (assembly GCA_026399095.1). GTDB lineage: Bacteria > Pseudomonadota > Gammaproteobacteria > Methylococcales > Methylomonadaceae > Methylobacter_C. Next base: position 17,403 of record JAPLRP010000029.1, read on the forward strand.
TGACCAAAATGCCTTCAGCACTGACTTTATTGGTCGAACCGGATAGAATAGATGGTTTTTAATGCCGGTCTATTGAGATGGTTTTTTTTATGAAGTTTAAGGTCTATTTTATTGTTCTTTGTTTGTGGCTTTCTGCCAACGGTTGTGCGGTGGCAAAGACCATGATTCGACTTGGTGTTCAGGCATCGGGAACACTTGAATGGGAGTTGCAGGCCTTGCAAGATAATCCATTAATCAAGTCAGCTGATTTTGAGTTGAAAATCCAACCTGTTGCGAATGCAGAAGCAGGCAAAATTGCTTTGCAGTCCGGGTCTGTGGATATGATTGTTTCGGATTGGATCTGGGTGTCCAGTCTTCGTGCGACCGGCACTGATTTTACTTTTTATCCTTATTCAAGTACGTCGGGTGCTTTGGTGGTGCCAGAAAATAGTCCTATTCATTCTATAGTAGGTCTTAAAGGTAAACGCCTGGGTATTGCTGGCGGAGAACTGGATAAAAACTGGTTATTATTACAAGTCTTGGGTCAAAAAGAAGCGTTGGATTTGAATGCTTCTGTGGAAAAAACCTTTGGAGCGCCACCTTTAATCAATGAGCAAATCAAACAACAACGTGTTGATGCAGTACTAACGTATTGGCACTTTGCAGCTAGGCTTGAGGCACAAGGCTATCGACAAATTATAGATGGTAAAGGCATTTTAAAAGGTTTGGGTATTGCTGAAAATGTGCCCAGCATTGGTTATGTGTTTAAGCAAAGTTGGGCAGATAGTCACAAGCAAGCCATCAACAATTTTTTTACAGTCAGTAAACAGGCTAAAAATCAGTTATGTACTGCTGATGTCGCTTGGCTAAAAATTATTCCTTTACTGCATACAGACGATTTGCATACCCAAGCTTTAATGCGTCAGCGTTATTGTGAGGGCGGTATTGAGCAATGGGGTGAAAAAGAGCAGCAAGCAGCGTCACGTATTTATACTTTGCTACGCAAATTAAGTAATAATCGCTTAACGGGGCAATCAGAAAAGTTGCAGTCTGGTACTTTTTGGACGATAGAATAATTTGAAGTTTTCGAAAAAAGGGCTGCCAGTCCTGTCCTTACTGGTTTTGCTGGTTGTATGGCAAGTGATGGCGGTATTTTTAAGTAGTAGCTTGTTGCCGACTCCAGCAGTGGTCGCTAAGGTTTTTTGGCGTGAGTGTGAGAGCGGTCAGTTGCCTTATCATTTGGGCGTGACTTTACTCAGGTTGGTTGTTAGTTTTTCTGTCGCCATGTTATTGGGTTGTGCGTTAGGTATTGTATTTGGGCGTAATAAGCAGTTGGATGCCTTTTTTGACAACTGGTTGGTTATTTTTTTAAATGTGCCGGCGCTGGTGACCATTATTTTGTGTTATGTTTGGTTTGGTCTGGTTGAGTCAGCGGCCATTTTAGCGGTTGTCATCAATAAATTGCCCAATGTGATTGTGACTATTAGGGAAGGGACGCGTACACTGGATCAAGATTTGTTGGATATGGCGCGTAGCTTTCATTTTAGTCGACGTAAAACATTGATTCATGTTATTTGGCCGCAATTACATCCTTTTGTGATGGGGGCGACGCGTTCCGGCTTGGCTTTAATCTGGAAGATTATTTTAGTAGTTGAGTTGTTGGGTCGAAGTAACGGCATGGGCTATCAATTACATTTATTCTTTCAGTTGTTTGATGTTGCCAGCATTTTGGCTTACACGATTGCTTTTGTGGCAGTTATTCAGTTGATAGAGTTATTGATTTTGAAACCATTGGATAAAAAATCCCTGCGGTGGCGCCGATGAGTGATATTCAAATTAATATCCACAGCAAAAATTATCCAGCCATAGGACAAGCTTCACATCACAAGGCGATTAAAGATTTTAAGTTATTACTTAGATCTGGAGAGTTTGTTTGTTTGGTAGGACCTTCCGGTTGTGGCAAAACTACTTTATTAAATATTATTGCTGATCTGGATAAGGATTATGAGGGCGAAATCTTGGTGGGTTTTGAGCAGGCACAGCCAAAAATCGGTTATGTTTTCCAGAATCCGCGTTTGTTGCCCTGGCGGACAGTGCGTGAAAATCTAGAGTTAGTGCTGGGGTCTGATCAAGCGTTAGTTAACATCGATCACTTGTTGGAAGTGATGCAATTAACTCAGTCGCAACACGTTTACCCTGAGCGCTTATCATTAGGAATGAGTCGACGGGTGTCAATTATTCGCGCTTTTGCGGTTGATCCTGATGTTTTGTTAATGGATGAGCCGTTTGTGTCGCTGGATGCGCCTACGGCAAGACAGGTTAGAGAGTTATTGTTAAGATTGTGGCAAGACCGGTCGCATACGGTGTTATTTGTAACTCATGATTTGCGTGAAGCGATAGCCTTGGCAGATCGACTCATCTTTTTGTCGGCTGCACCTATGAGGGTTATCACTGAGGTCACTGTGCCTGTTCCAAGAGCTGATAGAGGTGATGAAAAAGCGATTGAAGTGTTTCGGCAGCAATTGTTAAACGATTATCCTGAGATAAAACAGTTGCTGTAAATAAGCGATTACCTCTTGTAGGAGCGGGTTTTTAATTTGCGAAGGACATGGCTAAACTCGCTCCGAGAATAAACAAATGAACGTATCTGTTATTTATAAGCAAAAAAAAACCGAACTCTTGAGTTCGGCTTTTGATTAAGTAAATGCTAAGGCGATTAAGCGATTGCTTTTACTTTTAAATTCAGTCTACTTTTACCGCGTGCAGCTTTATTTTTATGAATAATGCCTTTAGTTACAGCAGAATCAATAATAGGCACTACAATTTGATAAGCAGCTTGTGCTTTTTCTTTGTCGCCTGCATTAACAGCAGCAATTACTTTTTTTACAAAGGTACGTAGGTTGCTACGTTGTCCGGCGTTGCGAATACGGCTTTTTTCCGCTTGTTTCGCGCGTTTTTTAGCTTGTGCTGTATTAGCCATAGTGTCTCGATTCTTTGGATGTTTAGTTAATAGCCCTGTATTATCTTTTTAAATGCTATTATTGTCAACATAAACATGCTTTGAAAAGGAATAGCTTTGAGTCGCCAGCTTTTTAAATCTACTGCTGTTGTGAGTAGTATGACCCTGATTTCACGTATTCTCGGCTTTGTAAGGGATATGTTAATTGCTCGCATTTTTGGTGTCGATATGGCTACCGATGCGTTTTTTGTAGCCTTCAAAATACCTAATTTTTTACGACGTTTATTTGCAGAAGGTGCATTTGCTCATGCTTTCGTGCCTATTTTAACCGATTACAAAGAGCAAGGTAGTAAGGCAGCGATAAAGTTGTTTGTTGATAGAACCGCTGGCACCTTGGCGGTGCTATTAATGTTAATGACAGTAATGGGTGTTATCGTAGCGCCGTTACTTATTTTGCTATTGGCGCCTGGGTTTGCCTGGCAAGGCACACAACATGAACTGGCTGTGTTTATGTTGCAGATCACCTTTCCTTATTTATTTTTTATTGGCTTGGTGGCTTTTGCCGGAGGTATTTTAAATACGTACGGCAAGTTTGCCATTCCTGCTTTAACACCTGTTTTTTTGAATATTTGCATGATTGCTGCAGCAATCTGGCTGGCTCCCTTGATGGACGAGCCCATTGTGGCATTGGCTTGGGGTGTTTTTGCAGCGGGCATTGTTCAGTTGTTGTTTCAGGTGCCGGCGTTGATATCATTGGGGCTGATGCCAAGAGGTAGACTTGGTTTTAACGATGCAGGGGTAAAAAAAATTATAGGCCTGCTGTTACCGGCAATTTTTAGTGTGTCAGTAACTCAGATTAATTTGCTTCTGGATACCTTGGTCGCCTCATTTTTAACAGTCGGCAGTGTTTCTTGGCTTTATTATTCGGATCGTTTGGTCGAGTTTCCTTTAGGGATATTGGGGTTGGCATTGGGCACGGTGATTTTGCCGAGATTAGCAAAAAGCCATGCAACAGAAGACAGTGTGGCTTTTTCAAACTCGTTGGACTGGGGGCTGCGGTTGGTGTTTGTGGTCGGTATGCCCGCGACTATTAGTTTGTTATTATTGGCAGAGCCGATGCTGTCAACATTATTTCAGTACAACGAATTTAGTGTAACTGATGTGCAATTTGCAGGAATGAGTTTAAGAGCCTACTCGATTGGTTTACTGGGCTATATATCAATTAAAGTGCTGGTTCCGGGATTTACTGCTCGGCAAGATTTGAAAACACCTGTTCGTTATGGCTTTTACGCTATGATAGTCAGCTTGGTTTTAAATGTTGTGCTGGTTTTTCCTTTGGCTCATGCCGGACTGGCTTTAGCCACCTCTTTGGGCGCTTTTTTTAATGCAGCTTTACTCTTAAAAAAGTTAGTGCGAAAAAAAATCTATCAACCTGTTTCGGGATGGGTGTTTTTTTTAATACGCGTGTTTTGTGCCAGTGTCGCCATGTCGGTGGCTCTATATTATCTAGTTGATGCGAGTTTGTGGAATCAGTGGGGTTCGGGGGAAAGAATTATTAATTTGCTTAAGTGGATTTTTGTTGGGTTTGTTACTTATTTGGCAACATTGCTGTTGACGGGGTTAAGGCTGCGTCACTTATCTTTTTCTCAGGCATAACAGGTGATGATTTGTGTTAACAGACATGATTGCCGCATTTATATGCTTCACATGATAGAATTAAAATTTTTTTTCAGTCAAGAGGATCATGCGTTTAATTAGAGGGCTTTCACACTTAGAGTCGTTTGAAAATGGTTGTGTACTGACGATAGGTAATTTTGATGGCCTACATTTAGGCCATCGGGCAGTGATTGAAAAACTGGTTGAGCAAGGCGAAGCGTTGGGTCTGCCGGTGGTGATTATGACGTTTGAGCCGCAGCCGCTTGAATATTTCTTGGGTGATAATGCACCGTCACGCTTAATGTGTCTTCGTGAAAAGGTTATTGGGATCACCAAATTACCGGTTGATAACTTACTAATGGTGCGTTTTAATCAAGAGTTTGCAAATTGTGATGCCGAGCAGTTTATTGATAGTATTTTAATCAATAAACTAAATGTAAAGCATCTTGTGGTTGGGGATGATTTTCATTTTGGCAAAGCGAGGCGAGGTAATTTTGCTATGCTCAAAGAAAAGGGCAAAATTTATGGATTTAGCGTTGAAGATACCGGTTCGTGTCAGCTATCAGGGTTACGCATCAGTAGTACCTTAATAAGAGATGCCTTGGGTTTGGGTGAGTTGGCGCAAGCCGCCAAGTTGCTGGGTCATCGTTATTCAGTCTGTGGGCGAGTTGCACATGGGGATAAACGGGGACGTACGATTGGTTATCCAACAGCTAATATAAGAATGTTTAGAAAAAATACATCTGTTAATGGTGTATTTGCCGTTACCATGACAGGAATTGATGGCTTGGAATTTGAAGGTGTTGCGAATGTCGGCACTCGGCCAACCGTAGATGGTGGTTCAAAGGTTATTCTTGAGACGCATTTATTCGATTTTAATAAAGAAATTTATGGACGTTATGTGGAAGTCCATTTCCATCAAAAAATTAGAGACGAGCTACGCTTTCAATCTCTGGAAGCATTAAAAGTCCAAATCGTAAAAGATGTGGCTGAAACTAAAAAGATTTTTGCTGAGACTAAAAGATTATGACAATGGATTATAAAAAAACACTTAATTTACCTAATACCGACTTTCCTATGAAAGGAAACTTGGCGCAGCGTGAGCCAGAGCGGTTAAAAAAATGGAACGAAGCTGATTTATATCAAAAAATCAGACAAGCTTTTACAGGGCGTCCACAATTTATTTTGCATGATGGTCCTCCTTATGCAAATGGTGAAATTCATATCGGTCATGCGGTTAATAAGGTTTTAAAAGATATTATCATTAAATCAAAAACCTTGAGTGGTTTTGATGCGCCTTATGTGCCCGGCTGGGATTGTCATGGTTTGCCTATTGAGTTGATGGTCGAAAAGAAAATTGGCAAGGCAGGCATTAAAGTTTCGCCAGCTGTTTTTCGAAAGGCTTGCCGTGATTATGCCGGTAAGCAAGTGGATATACAAAGAGAAGCGTTTGTCAGATTGGGTATTTTAGGCGATTGGTATAATCCTTATTTAACAATGGATTTTGCTTTTGAAGCAGACATTGTTCGCTCCTTGGGCAAAATCACTCAAAAAGGTCATATTATTGCAGGTGCCAAACCTGTTCATTGGTGTACGGATTGTGGGTCTGCTTTGGCTGAGGCGGAGGTTGAATATGAAGATAAACACTCACCTGCAATAGATGTACGCTTTCAGGTAGTTGATGAAAATGTGTTTATGAATTTGTGTCATCACGCGCCTGAACATGAAGGGCGTGGTCCTTTATCGGTAGTGATCTGGACAACAACGCCATGGACATTGCCAGCTAATCAGGGCGTTGCCTTAAATCCGGATTTGGAATATGTAGTGGTGCAATGTGAAACAGAGCGCTTAGTGGTTGCTGAAGCTTTGCTTAAAGATACCATGCTGCGTTATGACAATAATAATTATCATGTTATAGGATACTGCAAAGGTTCTGCTTGGGAATATCAATTATTACAACATCCTTTTTATGATCGGCAAGTACCGATTATTTTGGGTGATCACGTTACCACAGAAGCAGGAACGGGTGCTGTTCATACTGCTCCAGGTCATGGACAGGACGATTATATTGTCGGTAAGAAATACGGTTTGCCGATTGATAATCCGGTGGGTGGTGATGGCGTGTTTCTGCCAAATACAGAGTTGTTTGCGGGTGAGCATGTTTTTAATGCGAATGCACATGTGTTGGAAGTGTTGGAAGCCAACGGTAAATTGGTCCATCAGCAAGCCATATTGCATAGCTATCCGCATTGTTGGCGCCATAAAACACCGATTATCTTTAGAGCGACGCCACAATGGTTTATTTCTATGAACCAAAACAAACTACGCGATCAAGCTTTAGCTGAAGTCAAACGGGTAGATTGGATTCCTGAATGGGGTCAAGCCCGCATAGAAAGCATGATAGAAGGTCGTCCTGATTGGTGTATTTCACGCCAACGTACTTGGGGCGTGCCGATTACGTTTTTTATCCATAAAGAGACACGCGAGTTACATCCTCGAACTGGAGAATTAATTGAGCAAGTTGCCAAACGGATTGAAGAAAAGGGCATAGAAGCTTGGTTTGAGTTGGAAAAAGAAGAATTGCTTGGCGCTGAAGCGGCTGATTATGAAAAAATGACCGATACCTTGGACGTCTGGTTTGATTCGGGTGTAACTCATGCCTGTGTGTTGGATAAACGCGAGCAGTTAAGATCTCCGGCGGATTTGTATTTGGAAGGCTCTGACCAACATCGTGGTTGGTTTCAATCGTCATTATTGGCTTCAACAGCAATGAATGATGTAGCGCCTTATAAAGCAGTTTTGACGCATGGTTTTACCGTTGATAAGAACGGTGAAAAAATGTCCAAATCGAAAGGCAATGTTATTCCACCACAATCAGTCATGAAAAATCTGGGTGCTGATGTATTGCGTCTATGGATTGCTTCAACAGACTATCGTAGCGAAATGCGAGTGTCTGATGAAATTCTTGAGCGTACTTCTGACGGTTATCGGCGTTTAAGAAATACAGCACGATTTTTATTGTCGAGTCTGAATGATTTTGACCCAGCGAAAGATTTAGTTGCTACGAATGATCTGTTGGCCTTGGATCGCTGGGTAATTGATAGAGCATTTTTATTACAGGAAGAAGTAAAAGCCGCCTACGATACTTATCAGTTTCAACACATTTATCAAAAAGTTCATCATTTTTGTGTGCTTGATTTGGGTGGTTTTTATCTTGATATTATTAAAGATCGTCAGTACACCGCAAAATCTGATGGTTTGGCAAGACGTTCTGCGCAAACCGCTATGTATCATGTTATTGAAGCTTTAACGCGTTGGTTGGCTCCTATTATCAGTTATACCGCTGATGAGATTTGGCAATATATTCCCGGTGAGCGGAGTGAATCAGTGTTTTTGGAAACGTGGTATGAAGGTCTGGTTAAGCTGGATGAAAATACTTTAATGAACGTTGAGTTCTGGCAAAAAGTAATGTCGGTAAGAACGGCGGTTGGCAAAGAACTGGAAAAGAGTCGTGGTAAGGGGGATATTGGTTCTTCGTTAAATGCAGAAGTTGAACTGTATTGTAATGACGAGCTTTATGAGGCTTTAAATCAGTTATCGGGGGAATTGCACTTCCTCTTTATTACTTCTAATGCTTCGGTCATGGCTGATCAATTCGCTCCGGATGATGCTCTACAAACAGAACTTGAAGGTGTTAAATTAAAAGTGATTGTTTCTGAGCATAAAAAATGTGTACGCTGCTGGCATCAGCGTTATGATGTAGGTGAGCATGCAGAACATCCCGAGTTATGCGGTCGTTGTGTGGAAAATGTAGCGGGCAGTGGTGAGCATCGACTTTATGCGTGATTTAAGCAGATTGAAATGGTTGGGCTTGTCGTTGTTGGCATTAATATTGGATCAAGCGAGCAAGCTTGTTATCGCAAGCTCTATGCAGCTTTATCAATCCATTCCGATAACGTCTTTTTTTAAATTAACTTATGTACGTAACACGGGCGCGGCATTTAGTTTTTTAAGTGATGCAGGCGGCTGGCAGCGTTGGTTTTTTGCAGTATTGGCTATATTAATTAGCATTATTATAGCGGTGTGGTTAACTCGTTTGAAAAAACAGGAGACTTTGCTGGCCGTGGCCTTGTCGTTGATATTAGGCGGAGCGATGGGTAATCTGATTGACCGTTTGGCTTATGGATATGTCATCGATTTTCTTGATGTTTATTACCAAACCTGGCATTGGCCTGCATTTAATGTGGCTGATTCTGCGATCACTTTGGGTGTTATGTTAATGCTTCTTGAGTCTTTTGGCTTGGTGGTAACAAAAGAGTCGGATTAATCCGGAGAAATAGCATTATTTAATTTTTTGCCAGTCAAATGAGGCGCCCGGATCGGTTTTTCTTCCGGGTGCAATATCGCTGTGGCCTGTTATGTGCTGTTTAGATAGGTTTGGATAAGTTTGAAGTAAGCAGTTAATGACTTCTTTAAGGGTGCTATATTGGGCTTGGGTATAAGGTATTGATTCCGTACCTTCAAGTTCTATGCCGACAGAAAAATCATTGCAACGTTCTCTTCCTTGATAATTTGATTTTCCGGCGTGCCAGGCTCGTTTGTTAAAAGGCACATATTGCACGCAGTTTCCATCACGTTTGATCAGTATATGTGCAGATACTTTAAGTTGATAAATCTCTTTAAAATAAGGGTGGTCATCAGGGTTGAGCTGGTTGCAAAATAGCTCGTCTATATGCGGGTTGCAAAACTCACCTTGTGGCAGGCTAATACAATGAATAACCACTAATGAAATATCAGTCTGGTCAGGACGTTCATCATAATTTGGAGAAGAGATCCTCTTAACATTTGTTAGCCAGTGTTGCTCTATAGTCATAAAATTAAAAAGTTGTTTAAAACCCAAACAAATCAAAATATCTGCGATAGAATAATAGTTATTTTTGCAGAAGACTGTGTTTGGGATAATTGGTTTATTAAAGTGTAATGATTTATTTAAAAGTACAAATAGCAGAGGATTTTTATGGCAAGCTTGGTCTTTAAACGCAGTGTAAAGATAGCTTTGGCTTTTTTACTTGCCAGTTGTGCCAGTAAGCCAACGCCCCATCAAGTTCAATATTCTAATAACAGTACTCCACAAAGTACAGCATCTACATTGCATCTTCAGGTTGACAAGTCTGTTCAAAAATATCCCGGTAGTCATGCAACTGCACCTTATTCAAGCAGTTATGAAGCGCTCATGTTAACCGGAACCTACGCACATTCGCCAGCGGTAAAAAATTTTATTCAGTACATGGTTCATCAATACGGTTTTTCTGAAACCTATTTAAATGGCTTGTTTTCGCGAGCCAATCGTCTGGATTCCGTTATTCGTTTGGAAAGTCCTGCGCCTTATAGCGGACCCTCAAAACCAAGCTTGGGTAGTTGGACGCGCTATCGTAATAAATTTCTTACCGATGCTCATATCAGTAATGGGGTGGAGTTTTGGCGTAATAATGCCGATTCTATTCGTATGGCAAGTTCCACTTATGGTGTTGATCCGGAATATATTGTAGGTATTATTGGCGTAGAGACTTATTTTGGCAAAAACTTTGGTAAAACATGTATTTTTGATGCGTTAACTACTTTGTCATTCGACACGCAAAGGCGCTCAAAGTATTTCATGTCCGAGCTTGAGAGTTTTCTGCTAATGACGCGTGATGAAGATTTTGATCCCTTGCAACCACAAGGTTCATGGGCTGGAGCTATGGGGTATGGACAATTTATGCCCAGTAGTTTTAGAAAGTTGGCAGTCGATTTTAATCACGATGGTCGTCGTGATCTTTGGCATCCTAAAGATGCGGTAGGCAGTGTGGCGCATTATTTTTCCCGAAGTGGCTGGCAATTACATAATTCGGTTACAAAACGGACTACTCCGAGTAATGATCCGGCTGTTATTGAACTGAGCACTTACGAGGGTAATGAGTTTTGGCGTATTTATCCCAATTTTAAAGTCATCAAGAAATACAATAACAGTAATAAATATGCGATGGCCGTCCACCAATTGGCTCAAGCAATAAAGATGCGTTACCTGCAAGCTTATCCGAGCTAAAATAAATCAGGTAATTAAGTTCTTTTCTTAGAGGGCCTCGCTTGTTGGCAGATGAAGTAATTTGGTTTTATAGTTAATTTTTTCAGATTGAAAGTGAATTGTTTTTGAAGTGATTTAGAGACAGCTAGTCATTTATCGTTTAATTCTTTATGGGGTAAGTCATTATGTACATACTAAAACAGACTCTTTGTGTATCAGTGTTATTAGTCGGCTTTTTGATGGGGCCTGTTTCAGCGGCTGATAAAGTGGCTGGAGAGCAGAAAGCAGCAAATTGTGTTGGTTGTCACGGTTCCAAGGGAAAAAGTAGTAGTGGTCAATGGCCTAATTTGGCAGCGCAACCTGCAGCATATCTGATTAATCAACTCAATGCGTTCAAGTCAGGAACACGCAATAATCCCGTTATGCAGGCTATGGCTGCTAGCTTAAGCGATGACGATATTAAAAATTTGGCAGCCTATTACGCCAGTCTATCGCCGGTTAGCGCGGGCGGTGATGTCGATCCTGCTAAATTAGGTCAAAATAAAGCGACTATGTGTTTAGGCTGTCATGGCTCATCAGCTGAAGGTAACGGACAGTTTCCAAGGCTTGCCGGCCAACAACCGGATTATTTGTTGGCGCAATTAAATGCTTTTAAAACGGGTGAGCGTAAAAGCGGTCCCATGCAGGCTTTTGTCGGCAGTATTTCTGAAGCCGATATGAAGGCGTTGGCGGCGTATTTTGGGACTATTAAGTAATTATTGATTTCCTCGGCTTGTAATAAAACGCAACTATTCTGTTAGCAACTAAAAATAGTAGTGTCGATGCGAGATAAAAAATCTAGCCCACTGAATTCAGGGTGTTTATTCAGTTCCCCTCTTTGAAAAAGAGGGGTTAGGGGAGATTTTATTAGATAAATTCCCCTCGTTTTAACCTGGGTGGCCCATGAATAGTTTGCAATCCAAAAAAGTTATAACAATCAACATTAAATGTATAACTCGTCATTTGTTAGGGTGTTTTTTTGTTTTATTCTCAAGCGCTACATTGGGCAATACGCCAGATCAGCAAAGGTATGACTTTTTGTTGGCAGAGAAGTTGTTGGAGCAGGGTAATGATCCTGCTTTTTTAACCGTCAGTTTTACCTTAGTTGATTACCCGCTTTATCCCTATTTACAGTATCAGTGGCTGAAAAACAATTTATCAAAAACTGAGCAGATTTTGAGCTTTTTATCGGCTTATCAAAAGACGCGCTATGCTGATCTGCTTCGCTCTGACTGGTTGGAATATTTAGCCGACAATGAGCGTTGGTCTGAATTTATTCAGAACTATCAATCAAGTGATAATACTTCCCTCGAGTGTCAGTTTTATTGGGCACATTATAGACTTGGCAATCAACAACTGGCATTGAATGAAGCAAAACGCTTTTGGGTTGTGGGTAATGAGCAGCCTAAAGCCTGTGATCGCTTATTATCGGCATTGGTGCTATCGCCGGTGCTTACGAGTAATTTGGTTTGGCAGCGCTTTGAGTTAGCGTTAAAGGCCGATAATAAAGCTTTGGCAAGCTATGTTCAGTCATTATTGCCTAAGCCGGATCAATTGATTGCCGATTTTTGGTTTCAGGTTCATAAAAATCCGGCGTTAATTCAGAACAGCCAGTTTTTGAGTGGTAATGAGCAACAGGGTCGCATCTTTGCGTATGGCGTCGATAGAATGGCTAAGACGGATCTGGATTTGGCGATTACTGTTTGGGATGCCAGAAAGCCGAGTTTAATGATCGATAGCCAAACGGTTCAACAACTGGAACGTAGATTAGCGCTGGCATTGGCGCGTGATCAAGATAGTCGGGCTTATAATCGTCTAAACCAGTTGGTTGTTACTGATGCAGAAGTCAGAGAATGGAAAATAAGAGTAGCACTACTGGAACAAAATTGGTCTCATGTTGCTCAAGCGTTGGCTGGATTAACGCCTGAAGAGAAAATTATGCCACAGTGGCAATATTGGCAGGCACGATCGATGGTTGCCGGTGGAAACTTGCAGCAGGGACAAGCTATTTATAACCAACTCGCAGAAGATAGAAGTTATTACGGGTTTATGGCAGCAGATGCTGTTAACAAGCCCTATGCCTTAGCTGATAATCCGGTTCTTGTGGAAGGGAATAACTTTCAATTGTTAACTGAAACAGCGGACTTTAAAGTTATTGAAGAATTTAAAATATTAAATCGTGATGTTGAGGCAAAGCGGCAGTGGTGGTTTGCGTTAAAGAAACTATCCAAAGAACAAATTAAAATCGCGGCTAAATTAGCGCAGCAGTGGCAATGGCATCAGGTCGCCATCATAACCTTGGTTAAGGCAGATTATTGGGATGATTTAGCCCTGCGATTTCCTGTCAATTATTTAAGCGAGGTTCAGAAAAACGCTAATCGACAAGATCTAGAGCCAGCCATTATTTTTGGACTGATTCGGCAAGAAAGTATGATGGATGAAAATGCAAAATCAGCAGTCGGTGCACTTGGCTTGATGCAAATCATGCCTGAAACCGGTAAGCAGATAGCGCATAAATTAAAAGAGTCTTGGCAATCAGAAAATAGCTTATTTAACCCTGATATCAATATAAAATATGGGGCTTTTTACTATAAACAATTATTGAGCCGGTTTGACGGACATTTTGCCTTGGCGATGGCGGCTTATAATGCCGGCCCAAACCGGGTAGATAAATGGTTGCCTGTTGATAGAATTGTGCCCGCTGATATCTGGATTGAAACAATTCCTTATAAAGAAACCAGAAAATATGTAACTTCTGTCTTAGGTTATGCCACTATTTATCAGCATCGGATGCAAAGAAATACATTAAAAATAACAAGTTTTTTGTTTGATGTACGCCCACATTAAAATTTGAGCTGATTTTTTTTAGCGTCTGTAAGATAATACGCGATTATATTAATAATAATAATTACCAAGGTATACGAATAGGATGGACAAACAGCATAGTTTTACGCGCGAAGAGCTATTAAAGTCCGGTAGGGGAGAGCTATATGGACCTAAAAATGCGCAATTACCGCTTCCAAATATGCTGATGATGGATCGTATTACTCATATATCCGATGAAGGTGGCACTTACGGAAAAGGCGAAATTATAGCCGAGCTCGATATAACGCCTGATTTATGGTTTTTTGCCTGTCATTTCCAAGGTGACCCTGTTATGCCGGGTTGTTTAGGATTAGATGCCATGTGGCAACTGGTTGGTTTTTACTTATGCTGGATGGGCGGTCCGGGAAAAGGACGTGCTTTAGGTGTTGGTGAAGTTAAATTTACAGGGCAAGTATTACCGACAGCCAAAAAAGTAATATATAGAATTAACTTGAAGAGATTGATAATGCGAAAACTCGTTATGGGTATAGCTGATGCCACCATGGAAGTCGATGGTAAAGTTATCTATGAAGCGACTGATTTGCGCGTTGGTTTGTTTACTTCAACAGAAAACTTCTAAGAGCATAGCATATGAAAAGAGTCGTAGTAACCGGCTTAGGTATTGTTTCCAGTATCGGTAATAATTCCAAAGAGGTCGTTGATGCCCTAAAACAAGGTCGCTCAGGCATTAGTTTTGCAAAAGTTTATGAAGACTTGGGATTTCGTAGTCATGTACATGGCGCTATCAACATAGATTTAGATGAGTTTATTGATCGTAAAGTTAAACGCTTTATGGGTGATGGAGCGGCATTTAACTATATCGCCATGCAGCAGGCCGTTGCAGATTCAGGTCTGAGTGAGTCAGAGGTATCCAACTTCAGGACGGGGCTGGTAATGGGCTCTGGCGGTCCATCAACGTCCAATATTGTTGAAGCAGCCGATATACTCCGTGAAAAAGGTGTTAAAAAAGTAGGTCCTTATATGGTTCCCAGAACCATGTCCAGTACCAATACCGCTTGTTTGGCGACGCCGTTTAAAATAAAAGGCGTCAATTATTCAATCAGTTCAGCTTGTGCGACCAGTGCCCATTGTATTGGTCACGCCATGGAATTAATTCAAATGGGTAAGCAGGATGTGGTTTTTGCCGGTGGCGGAGAAGAACTGCATTGGACCATGTCGGTTTTATTTGATGCTATGGGCGCGTTATCATCAAAATATAACGATACACCGACTACAGCTTCCAGAGCTTATGATGAAACCCGTGACGGCTTTGTTATTTCCGGTGGCGGTGGTGTTTTAGTGATTGAAGAACTGGAACATGCCAAGGCGCGTGGCGCAAAAATTTATGCTGAATTGGTGGGTTACGGCGCAACTTCTGATGGTTATGACATGGTTCAACCGTCAGGTGAAGGCGCAGTGCGTTGTATGCAACAAGCAATGGCCACAGTAGACGGCAAGATTGATTATATCAATGCGCATGGTACCAGTACGCCTGTTGGTGATACTAAAGAGTTAGAAGCTTTGCGTACAGTGTTTGGTGCAGGCAATGTGCCTTGGGTTAGTTCCACCAAATCACTAACCGGTCATGCCTTAGGCGCTGCGGGTGTTAATGAAGCAATCTATTCATTATTGATGATGGAAGAAAACTTCCTGAGTGCCTCGGCAAATATTACCCAACTTGATCCAGGTGCTGAAGGCATCCCTATTGTTCGTGAGCGTAAGGACAACATGACCTTAAATACAATCATGTCCAATAGTTTTGGTTTTGGCGGCACTAACGCAACATTGGTTTTTCAGCGTTATAACGGTTAATGCTTTTCTTGTCGGAGCTCAATAGATCTATGAGCTCCGATTTATTTTCCCTCTTTAATTACTCAATATAATTCTGACCATGTCAGATTCAACGAAAAAATCCAGATTCGAATTTAACAAGCTAAATAAACGGTTACGACACACAGTTGGCGATGCTATTGCCGACTATAACATGATCGAAGATGGCGATAAGGTGATGGTTTGTCTGTCAGGTGGGAAAGATTCCTACACCTTGTTAGATATTTTGATGAATTTACAAAAAACCGCACCTGTTGATTTTGAGCTAATAGCGGTTAATCTTGATCAAAAGCAACCCGGTTTCCCAGAGCATGTTTTACCTGCCTATCTTGAATCGCTGGGTGTGCCCTATCATATTATTGAAAAAGACACCTACAGTGTCGTTAAGCGTGTTATTCCAGAAGGTAATACGACTTGTGGCCTTTGTTCCCGCTTACGCCGTGGAACATTATATGGATACGCCGAAGCTAACGGGATTACCAAGATAGCTTTGGGGCATCATCGTGATGATATTCTTGAGACATTTTTCCTTAATATTTTTTATGGTGGAAAGCTCAAAGCTATGCCACCCAAGTTATTAAGCGATGATAAAAAAAATATCATTATCAGGCCGTTGGCTTATACCCGAGAGAAAGAGATAGAGCGTTTTGCTGCATTTAAGGATTTTCCTATTATTCCCTGTAATTTGTGCGGCTCTCAAATAAACCTCCAAAGACAGGCCATGAAAGTCATGTTAAAGAGTTGGGATAAACAATTTCCGGGGCGACTGGAAACAATATTTACCAGTCTTCAGAATGTTGCACCTTCACAATTAGCAGACAGGCAATTATTTGATTTTTCAGGATTAATGCGTGGCCCGCAAGCTGAAGGCGAGCTTCTTTTAAGTGATGCAGGTTTAGAGGTATTAGCGCTGTAGAAAAACGATCTGCCATTTTATTATAGCGGACAAGGTCCGGATATACCCTTTTAGCCTATCCAACGACCTGATTGTCCTTGTTCATTTAAGATGAGCATCCCTTGGGTTTTTGGTTAACTGTAAATAATTGCTCGTGCATACCTATGACTCCCATACAATATATTGATACCCCCGATCAACTGGCCAAGCTGTGCGAACAGATCAAGAAGGAAACCTGGTTGGCACTTGATACCGAGTTTTTACGTGAAAAAACCTATTATCCCAAATTTTGCTTATTGCAAATAGCAACGCCCGAGTGGGTTGCTTGTGTTGATCCAATAGCCTTGCCTAAGTTGGATGCGCTTTTTGAAGCAATATACAATCCTGCCATCGTAAAAGTGTTTCATTCCTGCCGACAAGACTTGGAGATTTTCTTTCAATGGACCGGACAATTACCTTCGCCAATTTTTGATACTCAAGTAGCCGCGCCTTTGTTGGGTTTTCAAGATAATCCAGGTTACGCCATGCTGGTTTCAAGCTTGTTAAGTGTCAATCTTAATAAAGCCCATACCCGTGCAGACTGGAGTAAACGTCCATTGACAGAAGCAGAAATTGAATACGCTGCCGATGATGTCATTTATTTATGCCAAATTTATCAGCTGATGGTGCAAAAATTAACGGCATTAGGTCGAATTGATTGGTTAAAAAATGATTTTGCCGAATTAACAAATCCAGCACTCTATAAAGTAGACCCTGAAAAAGCCTGGTTTAAAATTAAAGGCAAAAATAAATTAACAGGTAAACAGTTATCCATTATTCAAACACTGGCGCAATGGCGAGAAAAAACAGCGCAAGCTGAAGATCGCCCTAAAAGTTGGTTATTACGGGATGAGTTATTGTTTGATTTAGCCAAATTACAACCTGAAACCGTACCGGAATTAGCAAATGTACGTGGCATTAACGAGCGAGCGGTTAACCGTTATGGCAAAGAGTTGTGCCAATTAATCACAGCCGCAAAAAACCGCCCACCTTTACCCCTAAATGAAAAAGATAGGTCTGCCAAGAAAACCCAGCAACAAGAAGCCATACTGGATATTTTAACGGCCTTGGTTAGAGTGCGTGCCGAAGAAAACGCCTTAAACCCCACTATTCTTGCTTCCCGTAAAGATCTTGAAGAGTTACTGAGTAATGGTGACGACGAATGCCCTTTACTACACGGTTGGCGTTATACCATGGCTGGCAAAGAACTGGTCGGCTTGATAAAAGGTGAGCTGTTGCTGGGAATTGATTCTGATAAGCTGGCTATTATTGAAAGATAGTAGGTCGGTCGGGCACCGCCTTTTGTGTCTGACATTTATTGCGATTTGTTCGGCAACGTTATATTTTTCCCCAAGCTTATATCTTGATTTCGATACCTAAAAAGACCATTCTCCCGATTGATCTTCGGGAGAATGGCGAGGAAGTCTTGCACAACAAACTGGATATTGACGCGGATAGTGCATATGAAGGTATTCCGCTAGCAAACCGCTATTTACATTGTCACAGAGTTGTTGTTTGTTGGATTTCCTGACGGCACTATCTGGCAATTAATCCGACATACGGCTTCGTTCTTATACCACTATATAGACTCTCAATCTATGACCTCAATTACTAATCAAATATTCGATAGCTTACAAACTGTGCAACGTCCCGGTGACTTTTATGCCACGGGCACCCAGGATATCTTCTTGCCGCAATTGGAGGTTGCCGGTGTTGGCAGGATTGCCTTGCCATTATTATCAATGCAGGCAAAACAACTGGTTGCTATGGCCGAACAAGCCCCTTATGGTCGTGGCCAAGAAACCTTGGTCGATACCGAAGTGCGGCGCACTTGGCAGATTGATGCTCGGCACGTTACGCTCAAAGGTAAGCATTGGGCGAAAAATCTAAGCACGATTGTCGGTCGTTGTGCTGCAGGGTTGGGAGTCAGTGGTGAGGTGCAGGCAGAGTTGTATAAGTTACTGGTTTATGATGCGGGCAGTTTTTTTGTCAGTCACCGCGACACCGAAAAAACACCGGGCATGTTTGCTACCTTGGTCATTGTATTACCCTCAGAATACCAAGGCGGCGAACTGGTGGTAAGGCATCAGCAAGAGACGGTCACCTTGAATTTACAATGTGAAGATGCCGCTGAAATCGGTTATGCCGCATTTTATGCGGATTGCGTGCATGAGGTATTACCAGTCACCCAAGGCTGTCGACTGACCTTGATTTACAACCTGATTCGCACCGATAAACAATTGCCGCTCCCGAAGCCGCCGGATTACCACCAAGAGCAAGCTATGGTGGCAACCTTGTTGCAAAACTGGTCGGTTTCATTGAAGATAGAGCCAAATGACGAAATACCGGAAAAACTGATTTACTTGCTGGAACATGCCTATACGCCCGCAGACTTGGGCTTTGATACCCTAAAAAATGCCGATGCAGCAGTGGCTGAGGTGTTGGTGGCGGCGGCTGAACAAGCCGATTGTGACATCCACTTGGCTTTGGTGTCGGTTGAGGAAAGCGGCAGTGCTGAATATAGTGGTAGCTACGGGCGTAAACGCGGGCGTTATTGGGATGATGAGCCGGAGGATGATGACTATGAAATTGGCGAAATCTTTGACCGCACAGAAACCATTTCCGAATGGCGACGTAGAGATGGCAAACCATCACCTTTGCCTACATTGCCATTTAGCAAGCATGAATTTTGTCCAACCACGGCTTACGAAGCTATTGAGCCTGATGACATCGAGTTTCAAGAAGCCACAGGCAATGCCGGAGCTTCTTTTGAGCGCACCTATCAAGCGGCCGCCTTGGTGGTTTGGCCTAAAGCTTTCAATCTGGCTATTATTAACCAAGCAGGATTCGCGGCGACATTGCCGGTGTTGCGGGATTTTTGTCAACGTTGGGAAGATGAAGACCAAATCCAAAATTCCAGCCTATGGCAAGATGCCCACATGCTGGCAGGTTATATGTTGCGCGATATCTTTCGCGAAAACATCAACCCTCATGGCCATCAAAGCTATCGAAGTGACCGTGAATTTTTAGAGTGCCTGTTTCGTTTGCGTGACAGCCACTGTATCAATGGTTATTGGCAGGGTATCGCCGGGCGGGGTTTTTATCAAAAAGATGACAGTGCGGCACTCGTGCAAACCGTAACGCTTTTGCCTTGGCCTAATGTGGTCAGAATCTTGGAGCAAGCGTTTTCTTTAAGTGCTGGTAAAGCTTATGAGGCGTGTGCGGCGCTATTGGCCGACTTATGTGTTGCCGAACCCAATTCTACCCCAGACCTTAATAATACCGCGCAAATCTTATGGGCGGCACTGCCAGGAGACCCGCAACGATTCCCTGAGCTACAACCTTGGGAACGCAGCAGAATGAGGGTCAACGATGAATTAGTGGTCAATATTTTGACCAGTTTCAGTGCCATAAATGCTGAATTGGCAGACAAAGCCCTAGCTTATTTTCTGGCTTGGCCTACTGTTTATGCTGTGGATGATATCTTGGTAGTAGCGGCATTGTCCCTCAACCAATCTCAGTTCAGTAGCAATCTGCCGGTTATCAAGCGATTGCGGACAGCGGTGATTAAGCATATCAACGTGCGGGTGGAGGTGGCCTTGGAGCCGCCAGCAGATTGGCGACGTAATAACCAAGTAAAGTGTGGTTGTCAAGATTGCACGGCATTGAAATTATTTTTAGATGACTCAACGCAAGCTAAATGGACTCTTAAGGCCGTTGAGGCAAGACGCAAGCATGTTGAACAAACAATCAAACAACACGAAAGCGATGTCAATTGCGCTACTGAACGCGTTGGTAGTCCCCATAAATTAGTGTGTACCAAAAACCAGGCTAGTTACCAACGGCGTGTTGAGCAACGCTCGCATGACTTAAGTGTATTGAGGAGTTTAGGTGCAGTGTGATGATGGTCGATCCTAAGCATTCGTTCAAATAAAGGGAGTGAATAGTGGAACTCAGAGTAAACTTAAATCCAAGTTTACTCTGAGCCTCTTTTTTCATGGCGATTTATTGTGGGCTGGGGCTAAAATCCATAGTTCAAAAATAACACTGTAATAGAGTCGCCGTTTGATTGTTAAGTTACGGCCCAACAGTGACCCTTTGTACCGGCGTATAATCATCATGGGCAAAACCTTTATCCCACCAGCGCAGGCGATACTCACGTACCTCAGCGGTGTTAGGTGTTTCCAGTTCGCGTTCATCATACCAAGGTTTAACCATGGCAATACCGATCTCAACCCACATGCCTCCATTAACCCGACTTTCAACCGCGACACCGTCATGGCCATATTTGGTAAAAGTAATTTTGGTGCGCTCAATCGTCGGACCACGATCGGTAACCGCCGTAAATTCAGGTACTACATGCGTCGTACTGTCGTGGCTGCCAATAATACCCAGATCACGACCAATCATTTCATTATAGCCACTGCTTAATTTAATGCGTTGCACTAACAAGAACAAGCGTGGCAACACACCCGGTAAGCGCACCGTTGGCATTTGCGTAAAAACCACCATAGTAGGAAAGGGCACCAGCACTGCACCCGTGCCAGAAGCTATCAAGGCTTTGTAAGTCGTGCCTTCCAATGAAAAATTTTGTATGGCAGGATTGCCGGTTTGTACCAGCCAGACATAATAATCAATATCGGCGACTGAATCCGATACCTCTGTAGCGGCAAGTCCTAAAGCCGCTGCATGCAGGGGTAGTTTGGTACGAAAATTACTGAGCCAAATAAGACGCTCAGCATCAGAACTGGGAAAATAAGGTTGATTAGCCATGATGAGATGCTCCTAAAGAAAAAGTCAGATGATTAAGGCCTGTTATCAAAAAGCAAACAGACGGTTTAACACATCACATGATTATCCTTAAAACAAATGCTCCAAAAAAAGACCGGTTACTGGTACCTTTAGCACCTCTACTGAGACCTGCTGCACCTCTATTCGGTATCCCCGTCAAGCAACTGAGGCTTGTCAGCGCACTACGGCAAGCTTCAGTACCTCTGGTGCCATCCGTGAACCTGCACTGGGAGTGGTCATACCTTTATGGGCAACCTGAGCGAAGGTGCTGCGAGTTAGCCTACCTGGCCGGACATTCATAAAACCCAGCCAACCAGAGCAAAAACCCCAACGGAGGTAGCAATAACCTCTACGAGCATAGTCAGTTGAGTAACGACAAGAGCCAGTTGTAGGACGACCATGCCAATAACCTTGACGAGCAGAGTCAGTTGCTTGACGACCAGAACCCGTTGCGGTGTCGGCAGTTGCAAGGCATTAATGCCTATCGTCAGTGACTGCAAGCCGGATGCGAGTAGCTCTTTTAATAGAACTATAGTGGACAAATAAAACTATACAAACGTCCACCGAAAAATAAATGGTTTGGTTTATGAATTAGCCTGCGCTGAGGTGTAATAGTTTGGCACCCAGTTATTTATGATGAATATGTTTTTAGGTGTCGTTGTTGTATTTTAAATTTTTTGGTAAAACACTTAGCAAGTAGTCACAAAAGAAGATGTGTTGTAGTATTGGTTTGCTTTAAAACAATATTTATATTGTTCAAATTTAAAATTGATAAATGCATGACCTTTAGTAATCAAACAACTATTAAATTGGGTAAACAAAGCCAATGGATTCATATAGCGAGTGATTACAAATTATCATGCAAAATACTATGCTTACGAGCTGACTCGCCAATACGCCGCTGATGGCGTTGATAGGTTATCCCAGTCTCTATTTGATGCGACAGTGGATCTTAATCCTCATCAAATCAACGCCGCTCTTTTCGCACTCCACAATCCCTTTAACAAAGGCGTCATCCTTGCTGATGAGGTTGGTTTAGGAAAGACTATTGAAGCAGGCTTGGTACTATGTCAGTATTGGGCAGAGCGCAAACGTCAATTACTCATCATCTGTCCAGCGTCTTTACGCAAACAGTGGGCGCAAGAGCTACAAGATAAGTTCAACTTGCCGTCACAGATTCTTGATGCCAACACTTGGCGACAATTAAAAAAGCAAGGCATCCCTAATCCGCTCCACAATAACTGCATCAACATTCTTTCTTACCATTTTGCCGTACGCTTAGAAGAATCTTTACTTATTGAACCCTGGCATTTGGTGGTCATGGATGAAGCCCACAAGCTACGAAATGCTTATCGTACCAGCAATAAAATGGGGCAATCCATAAAGCGCTCCTTATCGGGGCGGCAAAAGTTATTACTGACCGCTACGCCCTTACAAAACTCTTTACTAGAAGTTTATGGTTTATCAACCCTATTAGATGAACATCTTTTTGGTGATGAAAAGTCGTTTCGTCAGCACTACATGGGCAACGAGGGTATCGGCCAACTGAAAGATAGATTAAAAGGTTTTGTAAAGCGCACCTTGCGTAAACAGGTGCTTGAATATATTCGTTACACGCAGCGTAAGGCCATTACTGTTCCGTTTACGCCCTCACATGCTGAAATGCAGCTCTATAATGGCATTACTGCTTTACTAGAACGTGAAGACAGCTATGCGCTACCCAAGCGTCAACGCCATCTTACCGGGCTCATCCTACGCAAGCTATTGGCTTCCAGTACCCATGCTGTCCATAACACACTCATTACCATCAACTTCCGGCTAGAAACGCTACGTGAACACCAAGTTGATGATACTGCTTTCATTACCAAGCTGATTGAAAGTGATGATCTGGAAACCGATTATCTGGAAGAACTGGACAACGATAGCGTAGACGATTCTGAACAAGCCATAGACAAAAAACAGTTGGAGCTTGAAATTCTTGAACTTCAAAACCTCATTGAGCAAGCTGAAAAAATGAGTGACGATAGCAAAGCTCAAGCTCTATTGATTGCCTTAAATCAAGGTTTTGAACAAATGGCGCTCATGAATGCACCGCGTAAAGCTGTGATATTTACAGAATCCAAACGTACTCAAGAATACTTGCAACGTTATCTTGCTGCCAATCATTACTCTGATAAATTGGTCACGTTTAACGGCACTAATAACAGCCCGGAAACCACTCAAATTTATCAGCAATGGTTATTAGAAAATAAAGGCTCCGACAAAATTACCGGATCGCCGCAAATTGATAGACGCACAGCACTCATTGAACACTTTCAATTTCATGCTGAAATTATGATTGCCACTGAAGCGGGTGCCGAAGGGGTCAACTTACAGTTTTGTTCCTTGGTTATTAACTATGATTTACCTTGGAATCCGCAACGTGTAGAACAATGTATAGGGCGCTGTCATCGTTACGGACAAAAATTTGATGTCGTCGTCATCAACTTCATTAACCAAAGTAACTATGCCGACCAGCGCGTACTGCAACTGTTAACTGATAAGTTTCATTTATTTGATGGTGTCTTTGGTGCCTCCGATGATGTGTTGGGCTCAATTGAATCAGGCATAGATTTTGAAAAACGCATCCAAGCCATTTACGAAACCTGCCGTACTATCGAACAAATTGAGGCCGCCTTCACCCTACTCCAGCAGGAAATGGAAGGTGACATTAACAAGCAGATGACTGAAACCCGGCAACAACTATTAGATAATTTTGATGAAGATATTCACAGCCTACTCAAGTTACAGTTGGATCAAGCGGAACAACGCTTAGATAAAGTTAGCCGTTGGTTTTGGGCAGTAACGCAGCATCAACTTAAAGCTTACGCAAGATTTGACGACCATCACCACCGCTTTAATCTGCATGATAATGTTACACAAGAAGTGCCACTAGGTGACTATCAACTTGTTGCCCGAGGTCAGAGCCAAAGTACAGCGTCTGTTAACGCCCACGTCTATCGCCTCAATCATCCACTAGGCGAATGGGTGCTGGAAACAGCAAAAAATAAAGCGACACCCACTGCCCTAATTAGCTTTGACTATGCTGCACATGGCGCAAAAATTAGCGTCATTGAAGCACTGCTGGGGCAATCAGGCACGTTAAAATTACAGCGTTTTAGCATAGAAGCATTGGAACGAACCGAAGATCATCTGATGTTTGCAGCTGAGACCAGTGACGGTCAATTATTACCTGCTGAAACGGCACAGAAATTGATGCAGTTACCCGCCGCTCATTGCCAGTTGCAAAGTGTATTAGTCAGCAGCCAGCTTGAAGCCGAACTAACTAGCTCTAAAAATGATATTATCAAAATGGTCAACAGTCGTAACCTGAGCTTTTTTGAAGAAGAAGTGAATAAACTGGATCACTGGGCTGATGACTTAAAATTTGGTTTGGAACACGGCATCAAGGATATTGACCAACAAATTAAAGAAGTGCGCCGTCAGGCAAAGATAGCGCCGACACTGGAAGAAAAGTTATCATGGCAGAAAAACCAACGGGATTTGGAACGCGCGCGCAATAAACAACGCAAGGAATTGTTTGATCGTCAGGATGA
Source organism: Methylococcales bacterium (assembly GCA_026399095.1). GTDB lineage: Bacteria > Pseudomonadota > Gammaproteobacteria > Methylococcales > Methylomonadaceae > Methylobacter_C. The sequence continues at coordinate 42,116 of JAPLRP010000029.1, forward strand.
AGTAGATGAGCGACGAGAAGCCTTAATTGAGCAACTGGAAAGCAAACTCAATCAGAAGCTATACGCAGAAGATTTGTTTACAATTGGTTGGAGTTTGCAGTGAATACTGACCCAGTAAATTTAAAGTTTACTCAATCTCATTGAGTGGGAATTACCATGAAACGCAATAACGCACTCTCAATACTCCGGCAAATTAAACCGGCACTGATGCAGCAATTTGGCGTCACGCAACTGGCTTTGTTTGGTTCCACTGCTCGCGATGATGCAGGAGATAACAGTGATGTAGATATTCTGGTTGGCTTTGATGGACCTGCTACATCAACACGTTATTTTGGAGTGCAATTTTATTTGGAAGACCAGCTAGGCTGTCCGGTTGATTTGGTCACTGATAAAGCCTTGCGGCCAGAGTTAAGGCCCTTTATTGAAAAGGACGCCATCAATGTCTGAACTGGAGCCATCAGGGATGACAGCACGTTTTTCTGATTACATTGTTTATGTTGATGAAAGCGGGGATCATGGATTAAAAACTATTGATCCCAACTATCCCATTTTCGTATTGGCTTTTTGTATCTTTAAAAAGGCTGATTATTCGCAACAAATTGTCCCGGCACTACAGGCTTTCAAATTCACGCATTTCGGTCATGACCAAGTCATCTTGCATGAAACTGATATACGCAGAGATCGCGGTGATTTCAGTTGTTTAAAAACCAAAGAATTGAAATCCAACTTCCTTTCAGAATTAACCCAAATTATTGAGATCAGTCCGTTTACTTTAATAACCACTGTTATTAAAAAAGAGGAGCACCGCAAACGCTATAACGAACCCAGCAACCCCTATCACATTGCATTGGGCTTTGGCTTGGAGCGAGTATTTAATTTTCTGCACATCCAACAGGCAGTGCAGAACACCACTCACATAGTTGTTGAAAAACGCGGAAAGTTAGAAGATGACGAGCTAGAGTTGGAGTTTCGGCGTATTTGCTCGGGCAGTAATTACCACCGACATCCATACCCCTTTGAACTTATTTTTGCAGATAAGAGAAGTAATTCATCAGGATTGCAGTTTGCGGATTTGATTGCACGTCCAGTGGGATTAAGCATTCTGAAGCCTGAGCAACAGAATCGTTCATTTGATGTGTTGCGACCAAAGTTTTACAGCAACTCACACGGCAATATCAACGGTTGGGGGCTAAAATGCTTTCCGTAGAAAACAAAAAGCCCCGGTGCTTCCACCGAGGCTTAGTGCCGACCGAGAATCCCCAGTCCATGGATAAAGATTATCCTTAGATGATCAAGAGAAGTCAACTAGAAGTCTTTCTTCATATGAAAATTAGATTATCAATCAACAAA
>JAPLRP010000046.1 GCA_026399095.1 Methylococcales bacterium
ACCAGATCCATTTATTTTCCTCCAACTACACGCTTTACGCTGATATGTCTTCGCGCGTCATGGCCACATTGGAAGCCTTTGCACCGGCTATGGAAGTGTATTCTATTGATGAAGCTTTTTTGGACTTAACCGGTGTTTGTCAGCAAGATCCTGTCGCTTATGGTCAGCGCATCAGAAAAGCGGTGGTTCGCAATACGGGTATTCCTGTGTGTGTTGGTATGGGACCCACCAAAACCCTTGCCAAACTGGCCAATTTTGCTGCTAAAAAATGGTCAAAAACTGAGGGTGTTCTGGATCTATCCGGTCTTATACGCCGAGAAAAACTAATGAAGCTTGTGCCGGTCGGTGAAGTCTGGGGGATTGGTTCTAAGACAACGGCAAAACTAAATAAGCTGGGCATTTACACGGTATGGGATTTGGCCAGTCAATCGCCACAGAAAATACAAAAAGCGTTTAATGTTGTCGTTGCCCGAACGGTCATGGAGCTAAACGGCACGACGTGTTTAGAGCTGGAAGAGATCAGTCCAAACAAACAACAAATCGTGTGTTCGAGGAGTTTTAGTCGTCGTTTAACTCAATATCAAGAATTGTCCCAAGCGGTATCCGACTTTTGTAGCCGTGCCGCTGAAAAGCTTAGACGACAACAGTCAGTGACTGGTTGTGTCACCGTGTTTATCAGAACCAGTCCGTTTAACCCCCATGAGCCTCAATATCAGCGCTCTGCCAGTATCAAACTGGATGCCGCCACCCAAGATACGCGCATTTTAATCACGACTGCCAACCGTTTACTGTCAGAGATATTTAAAACGGGTTATAACTACCAAAAATGCGGTGTGCAACTCAGTGATATCCAATCAGCATCAGCGCCTGGCCAACTTGAATTGTTTGCTTTTCAAGATAGCAATTTACCGACAGAAAATAGCCCGTTAATGACTGCGATGGATCAGATCAATCGACGCTTCCCGAAGAAGCTGTCAGTGGCAGCAACCGGCTTTGACAAATCCTGGAAGCCAAAAGCGGAACGTATTTCCAGGCGCTATACAACAGACTGGCGGGAACTGGCTTGGGTCAAGTAATTATAAAACAATGGGTTAAATAAATAATAAGCGCTAAATTGCAATATCTTAACGCGCTTATATTTAAATACTATTAAATTAATGACTACAATAAAGAAACAATCCATAAATGTTTAGTGCTATTGTCAATAATAACCATCTTCGCTATAGTTGACTTGAAGTAAAAACCCATCAACTTAATAAGGATTAACTTATGAGTCAATTAAGTAAAGATATTCTGATCGGAATATTGTTTATAACGGGCCTGGTTGGTTATATTTCAGGCGAATTTATTATTTCATCTACTCTGTTTTTAGCCTCTGCTATTGCCAGCAACGTGAACGTCAATCGTAAACGCACGAAAGCTGGTCAATTATCATGGGATTAATTTCACACAACCATTTTAAGGCTTCCAAGGCGCAAAGGTCTTGGAAGCCTTTTTAGTTTATAGCCCTCACTAAATTATATTATTTCCAACTAATTACACCATTCACATAAGTACCTATAGTCCACTGGTGCTGCCAGCATCGAAAAACCGCTTTTCATTAATCCGCCCACTTCAAACACTTATATTAATAAGGCTAGGTATATTAATTATTATCCCCTAATATAGGGTTGTAGTAATTTAACTTTTAATGCCTAACGAGACAATATCTTGAAACCTTTGTATTGGGCTTGCGTCGCCTTGGCGCTCACAATTCTAGCCCCCCCTGCCGGGCGTTGCCGCCGAAGCCAATGTTAGCCAGCTAGTACAAAGTCTCCATGACGAATGGGCAGATATTTTTTACCACCTACCCGAAGACGAGCAGGCAGAGAAGTTCAAGACCTTGCTACCCAGAGCTCACGCATTGGTCGAGCAATATCCTCAAGAGGCTGAACCTTTGGTGCTGGAAGCTTATGTGCTATGTGCCTACGCAGCGGCAGAATTCAGCTTCGGGTCACTCAGCAAACTTACGCGGGCCAGGCTATTGTTGGTCAAGTCTATCGCCATCAACCCCAGAGCTATGAAAGGTAGCGCCTATGTTACTTTAGGAAATCTCTATTACCGCCTGCCCGGATGGCCGATCTCGTATGGTAATGACGATAAGGCGCGCCAGAATTTGGAAGCGGCCCTAAAACTATTTCCAGATGAACTGGATACAAATTATTTCTATGGTGATTTCTTGGTGGGCCAAGGCGAATACCCCAAGGCCTTGATCTATTTGGAAAAAGCTGACAAGGCGTCAATACGGTCCGAATCACGCCTGTCCGATCTCAAACTGAAGGAAGAACTGAAGCATCGGCTCAAGGCTGCTCAAGAGAAAAACGACGATGGAGGTGACTTTTTTAGCAGTTTGTTACCAACTTCCGAAGAATGAAGACCTAAGTACTCGCATCAGGAAGTCGTGGAAGAATGGATTCGCTTGTTTTTGTCGGTTTAAGGTAATCAATGCTAAATTTGTGTCAGCTCAAGCTCACCAATTAAGAAATATTCGTTACCGCCATAGACCCAACCGGCTTTTTCCAAACCGTCTTTATCAATCAACTCTTCCAGCTTAGCTTCTTCCCCTGAGGATAATCCTTCGGGATAGCTATATTCCCCATCACCCTCACTAGATTCTTCAAATTCAAATCCATAGCTATATTGATTATTATCAGGGTCTAAACCTTCTTTGTTATCCAGATCAATTTCAGGTTTTGTAGCGGATTTAATTGTGAATGAGCCAGATTTCCAAACAATATCGTGTATTAATTCAAGCTTACCCTTATTCCAAACTTCAGTTTCATGAAATGATTTTTTATGTTTTGGAGCTAATCGCCAAGTTTTCATATCTATCTCTTTATTGATTTTTAACGTGAAAAGTTATCATACAACTTACCACCATTATTTTATTTTGAATTAACTCAGGCAGCATTTCTTATACTTTTTGCCCCTGCCGAATGGACAGGGATCATTTCTACCAATTTTTTATTTGTATCCCGACTCATAGTCTGCAGAAAGATTTTGGTTTAAATTAGTTTCCGGGTGGAAACACGCCCACCACTCCATTTCAGGAATCACATCATTTATTAACTGATATAAATGATTCTCTTTTAATTCAGCCAACACTGTTTCAATGTCCATTTGCATGTAATCATCAAAATCCTCCCTATTAATGATACCCTTCTCAAGAAGTTCTTGGTCAAAGCATTTAGTTAATAAGTGGTATAGTTCCTTGGGATGAATATCACAGGCTACAAATGCTATAGTTGCTATTAAAGAGGGATCATTTTCATGCTCAAGCACATTTCCAATATAACCGACCAAATCCTCTCTTGAAATTTGGTCAGTTTTGTAGAGGATAACTAAAGAACTTAATGCGGCACTCCGAACATATTCATTGGCTTCTGGATCTTCAATCAGTTGTTTTATCAAGCCAAGATCACCATGACATACAGACGCTAAAATACTATTCAAGTCTTCTGTGACTATATCGCCTATCGGATCCAACGCTTCATCTTCATGTTAACGGTGTCCGCAATTTAATTATAGGTATGCTATCAAAACCGGCCGTAGCTTGAGTTCAAAGAGCCGCTGAGAGCTTTTCTTAAGAAAATTGTTTTTTACGAATCGCCAAGCCTGTTTAGTGATTTTAGAAAGTTTTTTG
>JAPLRP010000004.1 GCA_026399095.1 Methylococcales bacterium
ATATTAGACCAAGGCTGGTCGATGTTCTTTCAGATGTTAGCGTACAAACAAGACTGGAACGGTGGCATGGTGCTAAAAGTTGCGCCACATCACACCAGTCAGCAATGCCCGGCTTGCCACCATAGCTCAGCACAAAACAGGCTCACACAAGCTGATTTTGTTTGTACCGAGTGCGGATATACGGCCAATGCGGATGATGTTGGCGCTATAAATGTAAGAACCCGAGGACACATGGCGTTAGCCAGTCGGGAGTTAGCCTGTGAAGTGAACGGTGCAGTAATGCCGTCAGCAGCAGGAACCAGCGGTAAGCAGCGATGCAAGACCGCTCCTGGTAAAACAGGAATCACCGTCTCTTTAGGGCGGTGAGGATGTCAAAGTTAAAGTTTAATCAACAGTAAAGTGACTTGTTTTGCTAAGCACGTTGGTATTATTCAGTCGCCTGTTTATTGCCAGATGCACTTAAGCCGGCTAAGGCCAATAAACAAAATCCTGCGCCTGTGTAAAAGGTAGTGGCTGCGCCAAATTGATCCCAGACAAATCCAGCCAAGATGCTGGCTACTAATAGTGCCAAGCCGCTCATGAGGTTAAAAAATCCGTAAGCGGTGCCACGCAAATCCGAGGGTGCAGTTTCAGCTACCATAGCTGCCAGCAGTCCTTGTGTCATCCCCATGTGTATGCCCCACAAGGCAACGCCCAGTAAGAGTGTGCTCCAGTGATTGCTTTGCGCCAACACCATATCAGCGATAATTAACACGATTAGTCCCAGTGCGAGTAATCTGTTATGTGATAGACGATCTGAGAGCTTGCCAAAGGGATAGGCAGATGCGGCATAGATAATATTCATGGCTACCATGACCAAAGGCGTCATTGCAATGGGGATGCCAGCTTGAAACCCTCGCAATACCAGAAATGCTTCGCTAAAACGTGCAAGCATAAAGAGTGCACCAATAATGACAACCCGCCAATAGGTTGGGTTTAGGCGTTGCAGATTTTGTTTGCTGATGGGATTAATTCTTTTTTCGGTGTGGTGGCGTTCCGGTTCTTTTATGCCAAAAAACAGCAACATAACAGCGAGTGTGCCGGGGACGACTGACACCCAAAAAACAGCTCTAAAATCATTGGCCCAAAGCAGCATTAAGCCAACGGCTAATAAAGGCCCAAGAAAAGCACCCACCGTATCGAGTGATTGGCGCAGTCCAAAGGCGGCTCCACGTAAATGTGGCGGGGCAATGTCAGCAACCAGTGCATCGCGCGGTGCGCCGCGCACGCCTTTGCCAATTCTATCGAGTAAACGCGCTGTTAAGATAAGTCCGCTACTGGTGGCGACGGCAAACAGGGGTTTGGTTAAAGCGCCCAAGGCATAACCAAACACAGCTAGGCCTTTGCGTTTGCCGATATAGTCGCTGAGTATCCCGGAAAATACTTTTATAATTAAGGCAGTGGATTCTGCCAAGCCCTCAATAATACCGACGGCTAAAACACTGGTGCCTAGCGTTGTGACCATGAACAACGGGAGCAAGCTATGAATCATCTCCGATGAGATATCCATTAACATGCTGACAAAACCAAGAACCCATATCCCTTTGGGAATCTGGCGCAATGTGTTTCCGAAGCGTGACATCCTGTTACGTTTAATGATGGTGGTGATGGTGGTCAAAAATTGGCTTGGTAAGCGTCAGAGCGCATTCGTGATTGGTGGTGCCGAGCTCAATTTGCAGTGTGCTGTGATGAACGGAGTAATGTTCTTTAAGCGTTAAGACGATATCATCCATAAAAGCATCGCCAGGGTGACCGTTAGGCATAACGAGATGGACGGTTAATGCGTTTTCGGTAGTACTTAAGCCCCAAATATGTAAATCATGAATATCTGTTACACCTTCCAATTGGCATAAGTAGTCATCAATGGCAGGCGCATCAATGTGTGCAGGCACCGCACTTAAGGCGAGTTGCAGCGATTCTCGCAACAAGCTCCAGGTGCCGATGACAATGACAATCACAATAACAAGACTCATTGCCGGATCCAGCCAGTACCAGCCGGTATAAATCATGGCAATGCCGGCAATGACCACGGCAAGCGATACCGCTGTATCAGCTACCATGTGCAGGTAGGCGCTGCGTATGTTTAAATCACCTTTACTATCTTTCATTAACAGTAGTGCTGAAAGACCATTAATAAAAATGCCAACGCCTGCGACTATCGATACGGTTAGCCCGGCAATAACAGGCGGTTCTGAAAAGCGATGAATGGCTTCCCAGGCAATCGCACCGCAGGCGACCAGTAGCAACATGGCATTTGCCAAGGCTGCCAGAATTGAGGTGCTGCGCAAGCCATAGGTAAACCGTTTACTGGGCTGTCTTTTAGCTAATACAACAGCACCCCAAGATAACAGTAAACCCAGTACATCGGAGATATTGTGCCCTGCATCGGCTATCAGTGCAGTTGAATTAGTGATAAAGCCATAACCAAATTCAATGCCCACATAAATCAGATTTAGAAAGATAGTGATCCCAAAAATACGACCTTGGTTTTTGGGGGCAGGGTGATGATGCCCTTTGGAATGATCGTGGTTGTGATTATGGGCCATTAATTTATTTCCATGTCTGACAAAATTAAAGATGAGTGTAATTGATTTTTACGCTAAATGTTTACCATTGTGTTATTGGCCTTGTAAATTCATTTTTTTGATGAAAAATCCGAAATGCACGCGAATATTTTAAGAACGGCTCACTAACTTTGAGGGTCGCGTTAAAGCTATTCCGGCTTAATGTCAGCAAAGCTTGTAGTCAGTGTCGGAAAGCAATTAAAATTATTTTCTATCATCGGCGGTCATTAATCGTGCTGCAAGCGCATGATTTGAAAATGATTCCAACGGACTGCCTATTTCTTGACAGTGTCCGCCTTGAGATTCATATTGTTGCTTGAAATCATGAATAAACTCCATAACGGTGTGATCAATCAAATAGCCCTCAGAAAAATCGAAAATAAGTTCTTTTCCTGACTCTACGTTACCAAGTGCTTTTTTCAAGGGGAGAAAATTTGAAAAAAGGGCCGAGCCCAATAACTTGATAATTAGCGTATTTTTATCGGGTTGCTGAATTGTAAAGTGAATTTGAAACAAGTTTTTCAGCCAAACACCTCTCACTAAAGTGATAGCAAGTTTTGCAACAATGCCCAAAGCAACGCCTATTAATAAATCTGTCGCTAATATAGCGATAATGGTTATAACAAATAATAATAACTGTTCTTTACCGACCTCTCTTACTCTGGCAAATGTTTGTGGTGATGCTAAACGATAACCGGTATAAACCAGTAATGCAGCCAAAGATGCTAACGGAATGCTTTGTATCAAGCCGGTAAAAAAGATGACAAACAGTAATAATATCAAGCCATGAAAAAAATTTGCCCAGGCTGTTTTTGCTCCGTTATTGATATTGGCGGAGCTACGAACAATTTCTGCAATCATGGGCAAGCCACCTATTAAGCTTGCAACCAGATTGCCTAGTCCGATGGCTGTTAACTCTCGGTCAAGATTAGAACGGCGTTTATAAGGATCAAGCTTATCGATTGCGGTTGTAATTAACAAGCTTTCGAGACTGCCTATCAAGCTGATACTGATTACAGCCTCCCAAAATCGTACAGTAAACATCTTTGAGAAATCGGGAAAATACAATCCTGCAAAAAAATTGTCAGGAATCGCAACAAGATAATCAGTGTGATTATTGGTTGCTTCTTGAGCAAGATCAAAATGCCAGCCAAAAGCGATACCGACCAAGATAACAATGACTGGGCTTGGTAGTTTGCTACCGATTAATGGCCAAATAACGAGTATTAACAAACTTAAAAAGCTGATAAGAGCAATATCCAGTTCCATGTTAAGTAAGCTATGAGGAATTTGTGTGATGGTTAAAAGCGAGCTGCTGGTTGCTTCCGGAGTTATTCCCAGCATAACGTGAGTTTGTCCGGCTATGATAGTAATACCAATCGCAGCAAGCATTCCGTGAACAACTGATGTGGGGAAAAAGGAGCTTAGTTGCCCCATTTTAAGTAGGCCCATTAAAATTTGTAACACACTGGCTATTACAATTGCCGCCAAAGTGTAACGGTAACCAGCCATTGCATCACCTTCGCCCAAGGTTTGCACGGCAGCAAAAACGACTACAATTAAACCGGCGGCAGGGCCATTGACGGTAAGGTTGGAGCTGTTAATTCTCGATACTAAAAGGCCGCCAATAATAGCGGTGATAATACCCGCCGATGGTGGAAAGCCGGAAGCAACGGATATTCCCAGGCAAAGCGGCAAAGCAATAAGAAAAACCAGAAAACCTGATTTTAAGTCACACCGCCAATTTTCTTGAAGGTCGGCAAGGCTTGTTTTGGGTATAGCTAAGAGATTGGGCTTGCTCATAATTGCCTTAATTATAGTGATGTGGCAAGGCCTAAATGGCGCTTGAATAAGTTTACTATATCACTATAGAAACAATTGCCGGATTATGCTTGGCAAATACTTATTAATAATCACTATTGATAGGGTTAATACAAATATAGCAGAACTCAAAAACGGTTATATAGTTCTCGCCCTATTGTTACAACAGGGTTGTATAAGCCTGAATAGTAGCAATCTTTACACTTCAAAATGATCATCTTTACGACGGCTCATATTGTCAGGTTTCATTCTTCTTACTGCTAAAGGATGTTCTGAAAAGGTGTCGTGATATTCCATGCCATGGAATATCACTTTGCCACCGTGGCCTTCATAATGGTGTTGAAAGTCGTGAAGGAATTCCATTACAGTGTGATCAACAAGGTAAGTGTTGTTCATTTGAAAGATTACTTTTTTACCTTGCTCCAATTGGACTAGATTGGTTTTAAGGGCCATGAAATTAGAGAAAACAGCCGCTCCGGTTATATTTACGACAAAGGTGTCATGGCCTTTTTTCTCAATAACAAAATTAATTTTAAACATGTTGTTTGGTCTGACACCATGTAATAAATGGATGGTAAATTTTGCTACTATACCAATACTAACGCCGATTAATAAATCAGTTGCCAGTACACCAATAATTGTAATGACGAACATAAATAACTGTTCTTTGCCAATCCCCATTATTTTAGCAAATGATGAAGGCGAGGCCAGGCGAAATCCGGTAAAAACTAATAATGCCGCTAGCGCAGATAACGGTATGCTGTGGATAAGCCGTGGAAATAGCACGACGAATAACAGTAAAAAAGTACCGTGAAAGAAGTTTGCCCATTGTGTTTTAGCGCCATTGTTAACGTTAGCAGAACTACGAACAATCTCGGCTATCATGGGTAAGCCTCCGATGAGTCCGGCTAAAAGGTTACCCACCCCGACAGCTGTTAAATCAAGGTCAAGATTGGAATGACGTTTGTAAGGATCAAGCTTGTCTACTGCCATGGCGCTGAGTAAACTTTCCAGACTTCCGACCAAACTGATACTCAAAACGGCCTCCCAAAATGCCAGGCTGGTTATTTTTGAAAAATCGGGAAAATAAAAGCTGGACATGAAATTATCCGAAATCGCTACCAAAAATTTTGGTCCAACGGTCTCTTCGTGATGCGGTAAAAAATGTGCATCTGGCAAGAATAGGTACATGTGTTCATGTTCAAGATCAAAATACCGCGCCAAACCCATTCCCACTAAAACGACAATGAGTGGTGCCGGAATCATTTTTAAGGTTGGGCTTTTCAAAAATGACCAAATAATCAGTATTGCCAATCCTGAAAGCCCAATAATGGCAATTTCAAAATTTGGGTTTAGAACGCTGTTTGGGATTTGTGCGATTGTAGAAAACAGGCTGCTCCCTTTTTCTGGGGTAGTTCCCAGCATGACATGGATCTGTTTGGCCATAATAATGATACCAATGGCCGCTAACATGCCGTGGACAACTGATGCCGGGAAAAATGAACTAAGTCGTCCAGCTTTAAATACACCCAGTAAGATTTGTATAGCGCTGGCAACTACAATAGCAGCCAAGGCATAACGATAGCCAGACATGGCATCGCCTTGGCCAAGTTCCTGAACTGCACCGAGTACAACAACAATTAAACCGGCAGCCGGTCCGTTGATTGTGATGAATGATCCGTTTATGCGTGAAACCAGCATGCCTCCAATGATGGCAGTAATAATGCCCGCAGATGGAGGGAAGCCGGAGGCCATTGATATCCCCAGGCATAAAGGTAAGGCAATAAGAAAGACTAAAAAACCTGATAGCAAATCGCTACGCCAGTTTTGCTTGAATCCAGCTAGGCCGGTTTTGGGTAATGTAGGCAATGAAGCTTTAGTCATACAAGTCCTCGATTATAGTGGGGTGTTTATAATTTGGTTTTTAGCAATTATTATGCCAAAGAAAGTTTTTTGTAATACTCTGATTTTGTTAAGGTCAACAATTATGCAGCGGAATGATCGATATGATGAGTGACCATGATAGGTGTAAAACAACCTGTTAGTGGTTTATTTGCACCGAGATTACAAAAGGGTATTTAGGTTTCTAAGTTAGATTTAGGATTTTATCTTGATAATGACTGCTAACGTCTTGTATGAGATAGAAGGCTTTAATCGCTTGCTAAGAGGTTTTACTGTTTACGGTTGTGGTAAAATTAAACGGGTTGTATTTTGACTTTATGTATTAAGGTTCTTGCAAAATGCATTTAGGTGTATTCATCAATAATTTTGCAAGTATCTTATTTCATTATAATTTTAGTGATGTTGAATGAATGAGGGAGGCAAGCTTGAACGCAGATTGGCCATTAGGCTTCAGAATGGGGAAGCGAAAACTGATAACCATCTTGGATAAGATGATTTTTAAAGATTTGCTGAAGACGTTACTTTCTGTTTTAACGGTGTTGGTAATTATAATTGTCAGTCGAAAGTTTATTAAAATTCTTGATGAAGCGATTGCGGGGCAGGTTTCAAACGAGACTTTGCTAAATATTCTTTGGCTGAAAACAATTGTTGCGGCGGTGGAGTTCTTACCGGTAGCCCTTTTCATGGCTGTTTTGATGGTGTTGGGAAGAATGTACAGGGACCAGGAAATGTCTGCGATTTCTTCAGCAGGCGGTGGTGCGGGAACGCTTTATCGAGCAGTATTTTTGTTGGTTCTTCCATTAAGCATGCTATCTCTTGGCTCGTCTTTGTACGTCGCCCCTTGGGCGGAGTTGGGCGTGGATAAGTTAATGCAAAAAGGGGAGGAGTCTGCAGATTTAAGAGGGATTGCGGCAGGAAAATTCACTGAATATAGTCAAGGCGATTTGGTTTTTTATGTGGAAAAAATCGGCGCTGATAAAAAAATGCATAATGTCTTTGTGCAAAACAGGCAGCATGGAGGTTTAGCCATTATCAATGCTGCATCAGCCAGTTTTAGAGATTTGCCTGACGGTCGCTATATTGTTTTTGAAAATGGTGAGCAAGTAAAAGGGGTGCCGGGAAGTTTAAATTATGTAATTGAAAACTTCATAGACTATGCCGTGAGGATTGAGTCAAAAACATCTGAGGCTAAATTTAACCGGCATTCATTATCTGTAGATGAGTTGTGGGGGAGTGGAGTGACTCATAATACGGCTGAATTGCAGCGTCGTTTTTCTATTCCTTTGGGGATTTTGTTGTTAAGTTTTATTGCCGTTCCATTGGCTCAAATTGCCCCGCGTGGTGGTGTCTATGGCAATATGTTCATGGGCTTTCTGATTTATTTTAGTTACGGAAATCTTGTTCGCGTCAGTCAAAGTTGGGTAACTAATGAAACTATCCCTGCTTGGTTAGGTGCTTTTGGCATTAATTTTTTACTGTTGCTGATTGGCGGTTTTTTGTTAGCCAGATTGTATGGATGGCAATGGCTTGTTATGAAAGTTAAAGGCGAGGTATCTTAAGTGCGCGTATTAACAAGCTATATTGTTAGGGAAGTTTTAAAGGGCTCTTTTGTAGCGCTGTTATTATTATTAACCCTATTTAATCTGTTTACCTTTACGGATGAGTTGAAAGATTTGGGTGAAGGCAATTATGGATTAAAAGAAATATTCTATTATTTACTCTTGACTTCGCCAGGTGTGTTTTATGAATTGGTCCCTGCATCAGCTTTATTAGGTAGTCTATTTGTATTGGGTGCAATGGGTAATAATCGCGAACTTATTGCCATGCGAGCAGCCGGATTATCGGTGTTTGGGATTATCAGGGCTGTTATGTGGGCAGGTGCTATTTTAGTGGTTATTTCTATGCTTATTGGAGAGTTTGTAGCGCCGATTACACAGCGAATGGCGCAAATGGTTAAAGTTTCTGCGCGGCAGGAACAAGTCCATATAAATGAAAAATATGGACTTTGGTTACGCGAAGGGAAAAATTTTATTAATATTCGTCGCGTAATTGATGATGGAAAATTAGCCGATATCAGTGTATATGAGATGGATGATCAACAACATTTGCATGTAGCTTTGCATGCCAATAAGGCTATCTTTAAAGGCAAGCATCAGTGGAATTTAAGAGGTATCAAGAAGTCTGAAATTTCAACTCAACAAATGGTTGCAAGTAAGCAAGCCAATCAACTTTTGAATTTGTCAATTGCACCCGATTTATTAAAAATGGTTATTGTTACGCCTAATAATTTGTCCTTATATGACTTGGCTGGTTATGTTACTTTTCTAAAGAAAAATCATCAAAAGTCCCAATCCTTTGAGTTGGCTTTTTGGGGGCGTATCGTAAATCCGTTGGTTACATTTATTATGTTGCTATTGTCAGCACCTTTTGTGATTGGGGTTAAGCGGGGTGTTAGTGTCGGGGAGAGGATGATGATAGGGGTTGTTATCGGGATGGGCTTTAATATTATCGATAAAATTGTCGGACACCTTGGTTTAATTTATAACCTAAATCCGCCATTAATGGCCTTTATTCCTAGTTTGGCTGTTTTGGCGCTGGCTTTATTTGCCATTAATCGCATAAAAGAATAATTTATTATCTGGTTTTAGCTAGGACGGTAACTTACCAAAATTTTGGGGTTTAGATTAGCTGAAGATCAGTAATAGTTAAGTTTTTTTGCTTGCTATAACGGCTGTAATGATACTTTTATATTATGTCATTAATATTATCGGTTGGTTTTAAGGTCTTTAAAAGTATTTAATTGAGTTGAATAACTAAATTGTTGGGTGTTTTATCTGTAACTAAAACGCTAGACGGTATATAATCGAGCACTTTGAGTCAATCATTTACTAAAATTCACACCGGAAAGAAAACATGCTGGGTAAGCTAGTTAAATTTGTTGTAGGGAGCCGTAACGACAGGCTGGTAAAGAGTAAAAAGAAGCTGGTCAAAAAGGTTAACGCTTTGGCTTCTGAATACGAAAAATTATCTGATGATGCGTTAAAAGCAAAAACTCAGGAGTTTCGCGATCGTCTGACAGAAGGTGAAAAACTGGATAATCTTCTTCCAGAAGCTTTTGCTGCGGTAAGGGAAGCTTCTTCGCGAGTCTTCGGTATGCGCCACTTTGACGTGCAATTGATAGGCGGCATGATATTACATGACGGTAAAATTGCTGAAATGAAAACCGGCGAGGGTAAAACCTTGATGGCTACTTTGGCTGCTTATTTGAATGCTTTACCCGGTTATGGTGTTCATGTTGTCACAGTCAACGATTATCTGGCCAAGCGCGACTCTGAATGGATGGGTAGGTTGTATGCCTTTTTGGGCATGACCACTGGCGTCATTATCAGTCAAATGGAACATCCATCAAGACGTGATGCTTATGCCGCAGACATTACTTATGGGACTAATAACGAATTTGGTTTTGATTATCTTCGCGACAATATGGCTTTTAGCCTTGAGCAAAAAGTTCAGCGAGATTTAAGCTTTGCAATTGTTGATGAAGTGGATTCAATTCTTATTGATGAAGCCAGAACTCCGTTAATTATTTCCGGGCCAACTGAAGAAAGCACTGAGATATATATTAAAGCTAATGAAATCATCCCGCTATTAAACAAGCAGGAAGATGACGAGCACCCTGGTGATTACACGGTTGATGAAAAAACGCGTCAGGTTTATTTGACAGAAGCAGGACATGAGCGCGTTGAGTTTTTAATGCTTGAGCATGACTTGATGCCTGAATCAAGCAGTCTTTATGATGCGTCTAATATTCGTCTTATGCATTATTTAAATGCGTCATTACGGGGGCATGTTTTATATAAAAAAGACGTTGATTACATTGTCGCTAATAATGAAGTTGTTATTGTTGATGAATTTACTGGTCGGATAATGCCTGGTCGACGTTGGTCTGAGGGCTTACACCAAGCAATTGAAGCAAAAGAACACGTCACTATTAATAGTGAAAATCAAACATTAGCTTCAATTACTTTTCAGAATTATTTTCGTTTGTATGACAAGCTCTCAGGTATGACAGGTACTGCTGATACTGAAGCCTTTGAATTGAACAAAATTTACGGCCTTGAAGTGGTTGTTATTCCAACACATCGTCCAATGATTCGCAAGGATATGGGGGACTTGGTTTACCTGACTACCGATGAAAAATATATTGCTGTTGCAGAAGATATTAAAGGTTGTGTAAGCCGTGGACAGCCTGTTTTAGTGGGAACGACCTCCATTGAAAACTCTGAACGTCTTTCTGAATTATTGAAAAAACAAGGCATTAAGCACGAGGTGCTTAATGCCAAGCAACACGAACGTGAAGCCCATATTATTGAACAGGCAGGTATGCCGGGATCAGTGACTATCGCAACTAATATGGCCGGCCGGGGAACAGATATCGTACTGGGTGGAAATCTGGATGCAGAGCTTAAGCTATTAGGTGAAGAGGCTAGTGAGCCAGAAAAAGATAGAGTTCGTGGTGTCTGGCTTGAAAGACATAATCAAGTTCTAGCGAATGGTGGTTTGCACGTAATTGGTTCAGAGCGCCATGAGTCTCGCCGTATAGACAACCAATTACGAGGCCGTTCTGGTCGACAAGGTGATCCTGGTTCGACACGTTTCTATTTGTCATTGCAAGATGATTTGATGCGTATCTTCGCATCTGACCGTGTAGCTGCATTGATGAAGAAGCTGGGTATGGGGGATGGTGAGGCTATTGAGCATCCTTGGGTAACCCGGTCTATTGAAAATGCGCAGCGTAAGGTTGAAGGGCGTAATTTTGATATACGTAAAGAAATTCTGGCTTATGATGATGTCGCCAATGATCAACGTAAAGTTGTTTATGCTCAACGAAATGAGTTAATGGCTGCCAAGGAAATTTCCGAGATTATCACCGCTATACGTAAAGATGTTGTAAATAATGTGATCACTCAGTACATTCCGGCTAAAACCATGGTTGAGCAATGGGATGTAAAAGGGCTTGAGGAGCATTTACACCAAGAGTTTAATGTTCAAGTTCCTGTGCAAAAAATGTTGGATGAAGAGCATAATCTTCAAGAGGTATCATTGCGGGTTCGTATTATTGATATTCTGGAACAGAATCATAAAGATAAAGAACTCCAGATTACACAAGAAGTGCTGCAGCATTTTGAGAAATCCGTCATGTTGCAAGTGTTGGATACCAGTTGGAAAGAGCATTTAGCAGCAATGGATTATTTGCGTCAAGGCATACATTTTAGAGGTTATGCTCAAAAAGATCCAAAGCAAGAATATAAGCGCGAAGCATTTGAAATGTTTACCAATCTCTTGGAGCATATCAAGTATGAGGTGATTGAAATCCTGTTTAAAGTGCAAGTTCGGCAGGAAGAAGATGTGCAAGCTATTGATGAGCAAATGCAGGCTCCGAGAGAAATGCACTTTGAACATGCGGCAGCACCAGCATTGGATGATTTTGAACAGTTAGGGGTTGTTGAGCAAGAGCAAAATGTGTTGGAGCAACCTTTTGTTCGGGAAGGTGCTAAAGTGGGACGTAATGATCCTTGTCCTTGCGGATCCGGAAAGAAATACAAGCAATGTCACGGAAAGCTTGAATAGTAGTAAAATTTAATCCATTAAAGAATTCAAAGCCTGTATTGTGATTTACATCAGTAAATCACAATACAGGCTTTTTTGTAGCTGACTATATTAAATTAATTGACGACCTGTATAGCCTTGGAGCCTTGCTAAGGGGCTGGTATTGGTGTCATATTGATTTTGGGCAGGTAAATGAAATGTTTGCTCCATCATGAACTGTCCTGACATTGCTGCATGAGAAGCTTGGTCCGAAAAGCACACCCAAACAGAACCGCTAGGGAATTCTATTGTTAATTGAGGGCTGTTACTCTGATAATTTAAGTCATGCTTCATTGCGTCGTGTAGTTGCAGCATTAAATGGTCGTATTCACTACGCAATGATTTTGTAATGCCAAAAATATTTAAAACTTTTGCTTGCCAAGCTGAATAGGGTTTCGTATTCGGAAGAAAACGTTGAGCAATATCTTCAAATGGTTCACCCACTCGCCAAACTCTGGGCACATTATTTGGGTTTACATTAATAAATACGCGTAAAATGCGTTCTCCATAATTAGGCCTGGAAGGAAATGCGTCAACATGCAAGCGCTTGTCATCGGCACGCCATGATTGGCTTCGCGTTTCTATTTGATTGGGGCGAAAGCTTGTTGGAGCCACGCTCAAATGTTCTGTGTAGCAAGGGAAATAGCTATTAACCAGTGTCTGTGCATGAGCACGATATCTTGCCATCATTGTTGCCAAGCCTGCTTGAACCTCAGCATTACCTACAGCGCCTTTTAAATGTCCTGAAGCATCCAAGCTAATGTTTCGGGATTTTGGATTCCGTATTTCTGGTGTAAAAAAACTTTTTTCAAATTCTGATAAAGGAAAATTAAGGTTTGTGAAATGAAGCACCTTTCCTGCTTCTAAATAATTCAACCACTTATTGGCAACTAAATGGGTTTCCCATTCGGTATCATTGACATCAATAACTTGAGTATTCATTTATTTACTGGCTGCTTTTTTGTTTGATTTAGTATGAAAATGGCGACGTTGTTTAAGTATCATTCAATTTGTAGTTTAGAGAAAATCATAGTCCAGTGTATAGCTAAAATCAATTGGAAGTAGATATGGTTCAGATTTAACTCACAGAAAAGCTCTCTCCACATCCGCAGGTTCCTTTAACATTGGGGTTATTAAATTTAAAGGCCTCATTAATGCCCTCTTTTCGATAGTCCAGTTCTATACCATCAACAAATTCAAGGTCGCTTTCAGTGACGATGACTTTAACGCCATAACCCTCAAACACAGCGTCATTTTCAGCAAGCGTATCTGCATAGTCAAGCACATAAGCATAACCTGAACAGCCGGACTTTTTAACACCTAGTTTTAAACCAATACCTTTGCCGCGTTTTGCAAGTTGTTTTTTTATTTGTAGAGCTGCGCTTTCAGTTAATGAAACAGACATGGTATCCCCTTT
This sequence comes from Methylococcales bacterium, assembly GCA_026399095.1. GTDB lineage: Bacteria > Pseudomonadota > Gammaproteobacteria > Methylococcales > Methylomonadaceae > Methylobacter_C. The sequence goes on from JAPLRP010000004.1 coordinate 13,393, forward strand.
ATGCTTGGTAAACCAAGGCTTTCAATTGGTTAATAAATTCGTAAATTTCAGTTTTAGTATTTTGCATGCCTAAACTGATGCGGATTGCACTTTTAGCAAGAGTAACCTCTATATTCATTGCGCTTAGAACATGACTAGGTATATTTGCCCCGCTGGCGCAGGCCGAACCACTTGAGACAGCAATTTTTTTTTGATCCAACTGCATTAATAACATTTCACCATCAACTCCAGAAATACCAAACTGAACGGTGTTGGGTAATCGATTGGCTTTTTGAGCAAAAATAATTAAGTCGGGTATAGACTTTAAGTGAGCCTCTAGTTGTTCTCTTAAGCCAAGCAACTTTTTATGTCGTTCAATAAGTTCGGTCTTCGCAAGTTCAGCTGCTTTTCCAAAGCCGACTATAGCGGCGACATTTTCAGTACCCGCTCTTAGCGCCTGTTCTTGTCCGCCACCAAGGAAGAGTGGGTTTATCTCCATTCCTTTTTCAAATATTAAAGCGCCACAGCCTTTGGGGCCATAGATTTTATGGCTGGATAGCGACATTAAATGAGTGCCAAGCTGTTTAAATGAAAGAGGCATTTTACCTGCTGCCTGAACGGCATCAGTATGAACAGTAATATTGTTTGCTCTTAATTTTTGGGCGTAGGGGGCTAAATCCTGTATTGCCCCAGTTTCATTATTTGCCAGCATAATGGAAACCAAATCAGGCTTTTCTTCAATAAGGTTATCAATTGCTATTGGTGTAATGAGTCCATTGTCATCTACATTGATCACACTTAACTTACCACCACGGCTTTTAAAGCGCTGGGCAGGTTCTAATATGGAGGGGTGTTCAACAGCCGAAATAGCTAGCTTGCCTTGAGGTGGGGCTGAGGCTAATGCTAAGTTATTGGCCTCAGTGCCACCGCTGGTAAAAATGACTTGAGAGGTTGGTGCATCGACTAGCGACGCAATTTGGTCGCGGGCGTTATCAATTGCGCTGCGACCAAGCCTACCTTGTTGATATAAACTTGAAGGATTGCCGTAGAACGATTTCAAAAATGGTAACATTGCATCAAGTACCCTCTCATCAAGAGGTGTTGTGGCATTGTGATCAAAGTAAATCATTCAAATTTGAGATTAATTCTGTATGTCGATGTATTTCAATCACTTTAGCTTCTTCGTCTTGTCTTTTCGATATTTCCTGAACATGATGTTTTTCTAGTAATTGGGCGAGAGTGATACCTTTCAAATAATCACGTATTTGATCACTCAAGCCCATCCATAGGTCGTGAGTTAAGCAGGCTTTTTCATTTTGGCAATTAGCTTCACCGCCACATTTAGTGGCATCTATAGGTTCATCGACAGCTGCAATAATATCAGCAATGTTTATATCAACTGCTTTGCCTGCAAGTGTATAGCCACCGCCTGGTCCGCGAATACCTTTCACCATATTAGCGCGACGTAAGCGTGCAAATAATTGTTCCAGATAAGACAAAGAAATAGTTTGTCTTGCAGCTATATCAGTTAATGTAACTGGTTTTGTTTGGCTGTGAAAAGCCAGGTCAAGCATGGCAGTTACTGCATAACGGCCTTTGGTAGTTAATCGCATTAGAGAATCCCTCAAAAAAATAAGTATATTATCATAAAAAATACTTAACCAACTAAAATAGTCAACTATTACCTGGGAATAGTTTGATCCTTAGTTTTGGGAAGTTGGATTTTGTGTGTTTTTATTGATTACCATTTTCATAATTGTCAGTAATTTCGCAGCCATCTAGTGTTGATAGTGGTGTTTCTTTACAGTTAATTCCAGCATCATTGAGTGCTTTTTTCATGGTTTCCATTTGTTTGTCCAGCAAGTTAATATGATTAAGCATGCGATTGATTGCATAAGCAACAGGATCTGGCATGTCTTCTGTTGTGCCATAAGCGTCAAAGCCCATTTTGTTAGCAATTATGTCTATCTCGGCTTTTACTGATTTTGGATGGCTACCGATTATGTGACCTGGAATACCGACTACTGTCGCACCTGCGGGCACTGTTTTCAATACGACTGAGTTTGATCCTACACGCGCACCTGTGCCTATTTCGATAGGGCCTAATACTTTTGCTCCGGCGCCTATAACTACTCCGTTGTGAAGAGTTGGGTGACGCTTGCCTTTGCTCCAGGTTGTTCCACCTAAAGTTACACCATGATAAACAGTGCAATCATCGCCAATAATGGCCGTCTCACCAATAACGACACCCATGCCGTGGTCTATAAAGAAACGCCTTCCTATTCGTGCACCTGGATGAATTTCAATGCCTGTAAGTCCTCGACCTATATGAGCAATAAATCTGGCAATCCATAAGTATCCAGCTTTCCAACAAGTGTGGCTGAGTCGGTGAATCAAAATTGCATGAACCCCTGGATAAGTTGTCAAGACTTCAAGCACAGATTGGGCAGCAGGATCGCGCTCGAAAACACACGCGATATCTTCTTTTAGGCGTTCAAACATTATTCATTCCTTTGATTATCTTGTGACATTCTTAAAATACCTCTTAGTATATCGAGCTCCTTAATATCAAGTTCTATGCGATTATAAATTCTTCTTAAGCGGCGCATGATGGATTTTGATTTATCTGGATGCATAAAGCCTATGTCAGTTAATGCTTGGTATAAATGAGTGTAGAAAGATTCCATTTGTGTTGCTGTAGCTTTCGGCGTTTTGCCTCTATCACCAATAACGATAGCTTCTTGTCTGCCGGCGGCAATAAACAATTCATAACAAACGACTTGGACGGCTGCGGCTATGTTTAAAGAGCTGTATTCGCTATTGCAGGGAATACGAAGCAGAAAATGACATAAATCCAGTTCATGATTTTTTAACCCTGAGTTTTCCCTGCCAAAAATAATAGCAACTTTGTTGCCTGGTTCAGTAATCGCTATTTTTTTAGCGCATTCACGTGGCGTCATTTCTGGCCAACTAATGGTTCTGCATCTTGCACTCGCGCCGATTACCATATTGCAGTCTGCAATTGCTTCCTGCAATGAAGAGCATGCGGTGGCCCTTGCTAAAATATCATCAGCACCCGAGGCTCTTGAGGTGGCTTCCGCGCTAGGAAATATCTTGGGTGAAACCAGCCAAAGGTTAGATATATTCATATTTTTCATGGCGCGGGCAACCGCACCAATATTACCGGGGTGCGATGTTTCAACCAAAATAATTTTTATATGTGACAGCAACGATGTTGTCCTTTATGAAAAATACGCCAAGTTTACCAAAAGATTTGCTATCATTGGTGTTTTATCTGCTCATTGTAAATTTGTCTATGCAACCCATGTTAAATATTGCCGTCCGTGCCGCCAGAAGCGCGGGCGAATTAATCCTTCGCTCAGCTGACAATATTGGCCGTCTGTCCATCGACCAAAAAGGTAAAAATGATTACGCCAGTGAGGTCGATCGTATGGCCGAGCGTGAAATTATTAATATCATTAAAGCGGCTTATCCTGAACATTCAATTTTGGCAGAAGAGAGTGGTGAACATAAAGGTAATGACTTCGTCTGGGTTATAGATCCACTTGATGGCACAACCAATTTTTTACATGGATTTCCCCAGTATGCTGTTTCAATTGCCTTAAAATACAAAGGCAAGCTGGAAGTAGGTGTGGTTTATGATCCTCTGCGAGATGAGCTATTCACTGCCAAGCGTGGTGGCGGCGCTATGTTAAACAATCGACGACTTCGGGTGACCAATCAAAACAGTTTAAAAGGAGCGTTACTTGGAACAGGATTCCCTTTTAAAACAGATAAGCATCTGGATGCCTACGTAGGGATGTTTCGGGCATTAACAATAGAGTGTGCCGGAATTCGCCGTGCCGGTTCGGCTGCGCTTGATTTGGCCTATGTTGCCGCAGGACGACTGGACGGTTATTGGGAAATAGGCATCATGGAGTGGGATATGGCTGCAGGTATCTTGTTAATAAAAGAAGCGGGTGGCGTAGCTACGGACTTTTCCTTTAATGATAAGTATATGGAGTCAGGTAACGTTATTGTCGGAAGCCCCAAGATGCATCAGCTTATGTATCAGCTTATTGAGCCGCATGTGACCGATAATTTGAAGTAAGCGGTAAAATCTCGCGTAGTCGCATTCGCTTAAAAGAGGATTAGTTCACCACGAAGGACACGACGTTATTAGGTTTTATTTTCTTCATGTTTTCGTGGTGAGTAGTAAATTAAAACAACTCCAATGCCAACATAATAGCGTCTTCACGTCCATTTTGGGCAGGGTAATAGCCTTTTCTAATACCAATTTCATTAAAACCTACATCTTCATATAGAGCTATAGCGGCTGTATTTGTTGGTCTAACTTCTAAAAAAACTGTTTCAGCCCTGCCTCGGGAAAATTCAATCAAGTGTTCAAGCATTTTACGGCCTATGCCTTGCTTCTGCTCGGCAGGGTCTACAGAAATATTAAGTATATGTGCTTCACCTACAGCTATCGAAAGGAGACTGTAACCTAAAACCTTATCGTCTAATTCACACACCCAACAACTATAACCCGCTTTAAAACAGTCTGTAAAAATGTCTTCTTCCCAAGGGAAATGATAGTTTTTTTTCTCGATTTCAAGTACATGGGGTAAATCAGCATGGGTCATTATGCGTAGTCGCAGCAAATCTTTTTTTGTTACCGAGTCTGGGAATACCTTGGCATAGAATTCCTTGTCTGCATCATAAATCACCAAGTTTTTTATTTTGTCCATTAATCCCCGCATAATCAACCTTCGTTATTTTTAAATGTTTGCAGTGCGTATGTTAAATCAAGCCAAGCTTTGTGTTTTTCCGGTAAAAATCGTAACAAATAAGCTGGATGATAAATGACGACAACAGGTGTGTTATTGAAATCGCCTGTTTTACCTCTTAGTTCAGCTAAAGGCTTGTCTGTTTTTAGTAAAGTTTGTGCAGCAATATGTCCCAGTGCGACAATGATTTTTGGTTTAATGAGCTGCTGTTGTCTTATCAGGTAATCTTTACAGTTTTTTATTTCATCGGTATGGGGTTCGCGGTTATTAGGTGACCTGCACTTTATAACATTGGTAATAAATATTTCATCCCTGGTTAGACCAATAGCTCTTATCATTTCTGTGAATAGCAAACCTGCGTTGCCAACGAACGGCAAGCCTTGATCTTCTTCATGCTGTCCGGGTGATTCTCCAACAAACATCCAATCAGCCTGTTTATTTCCTGAACCAAATACCGTTTGCTTTCTTGTTGAACACAAGCTGCACTTTGTGCAGTGGTTGATTTCGGTTTGTAAGTCAAACCAATTGTCCTTGGCTACACTTGTATTTGTGTCCGTCTCAGACTTAAAGCTATCAGAGACAGTTTCAATTAATAATGGCTCATCAACAGGCATGGATGCTCTGGGTAGCCAGACATCAATGCCCATGGCAGTGAGGTATTGGAGGCGTAGCGCATTATCCAAAATCAGACTTCTGTTGACTGGACTAAGCTTAGGCAAATATCAGGCTTCATTTGTTCTTTTACTTTTCAACAAGATTAAACATCCCCTTTTTGTGGGTGTCTGCGTTGATCAGGGCTATGCAACTTGTTAACGGCATTGATATAGGCTTTTGCAGAGGCTATAACAATATCGGTGTCAGCACCGAGACCATTGACTATTCGACTTTCTTTTTCAAGCCGAACCGTAACTTCACCTTGAGCATCGGTACCATTGGTGATGTTGTTAACTGAATAAAGTTCCAAACTTGCCTTGGAGTTCACTAGTTTTTCAATAGCTTTCAAGCTGGCATCTACCGCTCCACCGCCGTTAGAACAACCGGTAACTTCTTTATTGTCTATTCGTAAGGTGACTGTTGCATTAGGTATTTCACCAGTTTCTGAACACACCTTCAGAGCGATTAATTTGACATATTCATCTTCAGATTCAAAACTGGCTTCAGAAATCAGTGCCTGCAAATCTTCATCGAAAATTTGGTGTTTCTTATCTGCCAACTGTTTGAAGCGCGAAAAGGCTTCATTTAATTCTTCCTCTGAGGTAAATTCAAAGCCCAATTCAGTCATTCGACTTTTAAAGGCATTTCTACCTGAATGTTTGCCCAAAACCATGCGGTTTGCTGACCAACCAACGTCTTCAGCGCGCATAATTTCATAAGTTTCACGGCTTTTTAATACACCATCTTGGTGAATTCCGGCTTCATGGGCAAAAGCATTAGCTCCCACAATGGCCTTGTTTGGTTGCACAGGAAAGCCTGTTATAGAAGAAACTAATTTTGAACAAGTTAAAATTTCACGGGTATCAATACTTGTTTGACAGCTAAAAACATCATGACGAGTTCGAACAGCCATGACGACTTCTTCAAGGGATGCGTTACCTGCACGTTCTCCCAAGCCATTTATGGTACATTCAACTTGACGAGCGCCGTTCATGACGGCAGATAAGGAATTGGCTACAGCCAAACCTAAATCATTATGGCAATGTACTGAGAAAATCGCTTTATCCGAGTTAGGTATGCGGCTAATTAAATTCGCAATGGTTGCACCAAATTGCTGAGGAACGCTATAGCCTACTGTATCCGGTATGTTAAGTGTTGTTGCACCAGCATCAATTACCGCTTCAAGTATTCGGCATAAAAACTCTTCGTCAGATCGACCGGCATCTTCGGGTGAAAATTCGACATCATCGGTATATTGCCGGGCGCGTTTAACGGCTTTAACTGCATAGTCAATAACTTGTTCCGGAGACATTTGCAATTTCATTTGCATGTGAATCGGTGATGTAGCAATAAAGGTATGAATGCGAGACCGACTGGCACCTTTTAATGCGGCACCAGCACGATCAATGTCTTTATCTAAAGCACGGGCGAGGCCACAGACAATACTGTCTTTAATGACTTTGGCGACAGCTTGTACCGATTCAAAATCCCCCGGACTTGCAGCAGGAAATCCGGCTTCAATGACATCAACTTTTAGTCGTTCCAGTGCTTTCGCAATTCTGACTTTTTCATCGCGAGTCATCGATGCGCCTGGGCTCTGTTCCCCATCACGCAATGTCGTATCAAATATAATTAACTTGTCTTTCATAAAAACTCCATTCTCGGCTTGTGCTCCTGCATCTCTCTAACTACCGCATCCTTGCAGTCGATGAAAAGTTATCAACGATTAAGCTGATATAAAAATAACGGGGATGTGATTAACTAGGATTTACGACCATGTAATCTACGTTTGCGAATGACTAAGGTAACAACTGGCCCAGATATTGCGTAACCCAGAAACAACAAGAACAGCATTGTTTGTGGTTGTGCCATGACAAATGCGATAGCAAGCATGACAGCAATAGCCACAAAAAAGGGCACTTTTCCTTTTAAATCGATTTCTTTAAAGCTGGAATATCTAAAATTACTCACCATCAACAAGCCGGTGGTAATAGTTAAAGCGATCGCAATATATTTTACTATTTCTACTGGATAATCATGTTCAATTGAAAACCAGATAAAGCCGGCAAGAATAGCAGCCGCAGCAGGACTCGGTAAGCCCTGAAAGTAGCGCTTATCTGCAGAAGTCAATTGAGTATTAAAGCGGGCAAGTCTTAAAGCACCTCCTGCCATGTGTATAAACGCCGCACATAAGCCCAATTTTCCCAAACTGGAAAATGCCCACAGATACATAACGAGTGCAGGGGCTGCTCCAAATGAAACCATATCCGACAAGCTGTCGTATTGCGCTCCAAATTCGCTTTGGGTATTGGTTAATCGTGCTACACGACCATCAAGTCCATCCAGAATCATCGCTGCAAAAATCGCTACGGTTGCAGTTACAAACTGCCCCCCCATTGCTGAAGTAATGGCATAGAAGCCTGCAAATAATGCGCCTGTAGTAAATAAGTTAGGTAATAAATAGATGCCTCGACGGCGTATGGTGCTTTTTTCAGGAATCATACGTCAATTAATCCTTAGGTGTTATAGACATTAAAACTTCGGTTAGATTATACAATGAGCCAGCAAGCCAAACCTATTCTTTCATGGTTGGCCATATATTTGAACCGCTATAGCGGAACAGCTCAAAATAAGCTCATAACTACTTGATATTATTTTGGCGGACTTTAAAGCCAGGTTTATGGTTTATGGCTGGTTTTGTGTCAATACCAAAATAGTTGAGGTTTTCAAGGGTAATAAATTTCTTTGATTTGATTATGTGTAAATGAGAAAAGATGTCTGCTATGTTCATTTGCTTAATACTTTCGGGTGATCCATATTTGATAGCGAACAATTTATTTCTCTTTCCAGGCGCATAATTCGCCATAAATTCATTTATTTTTGCATCAATCAGATCTTGCGCTTGTTTTAATAAATCATTTGCTTGATTAGTTGGTTTTGCTGCCAGAATAACATCACGTTGGGCCAGATTTTTTTCACTCAATTGCAATGCTTGTTTGCGAATGGCCGCCAGCTTTTTACTTTTAACTAATGGCACCAAAAGACTTTCTTGTGACATATTAATTTACTCTCATCAAAACCGGGTCAAGCTGTGTTTAAGTCTGTTAGTCAATTATGTTCAATGCCGAACCTTGAAAAGAAATACCGTTCCAGCCAAATTTAATAAAGTTTCTAATGTTTTGGTGCCCGGTTCCTTGTGGGTTATTTAGAACATCTATTCGATAATAATCACCAAACAAATTTAATGTTTGTTGTTGGTTTAATTGGTGGATTTTAGCAAAAGCAAAAATTTTACAAGAACCTTCATTAGTTCCGGCTTGGTTAATCAACAATTCTTCATTAAGGCCATTAATAAATTCGGTGGGTTGATAATGATAATTTGTGTTGATTACAGTCATGGTTTCATCAAAACTAATGACGGTATTACTGTTTAATTTTTCAAGGAATAGGCTAAGTGACATGATCAAAGATTACGGGGTTAGAAGTTCAAGTGTGAGTTTGTTTAAGGCAATAATATTACAGGTCGTCAATTAGCCTTTCTTCATGATCCTGCCTTTTTCTCGCTCCCAATCACGGTCTTTTGATGCGGCACGCTTGTCATGCAATTGTTTGCCTTTTGCCAAACCGATTTCTAGTTTTGCACGTCCATTTTTCCAATACATGGATAAAGGAATTAAGGTATAGCCTTTCCGCTCAACCGAGCCGATAAGCTTGTTCAGTTCGTGGCGATTAAGTAACAGTTTTTTAGAGCGAATAGCATCCGGTTTTATGTGTGTTGATGCTGAAAGCAGTGCAGAAATATGTGCGCCAGATAACCAAGCTTCACCCCGCCTTAAGACTACATAACTTTCTTTAAGTTGAACGCGACCCTCTCTAAGACTTTTGACTTCCCAGCCTTCTAAAACAATTCCTGCTTCAAAACGTTCTTCAATGAAATACTCATGCTTTGCTTGCCGGTTAACGGCAATCGTAGCATTTAGCTGGGATTTATTTTTTTGGGTCTTTTTATCGGCCATAGTGGGCTAATTATTAATTTTAAAACTGACGTAAACGAATATTTTTGTTATTTTACTCGATATTACTACTAAGGTGAGTTTTTAATGGGCGTTCAAAAATGAAGGACACAAAAAAATCAGTTCATGGTGCTTGGTCATCACGTTTTGCATTTATTCTGGCTGCGACAGGTTCTGCAGTAGGCTTGGGTAATATCTGGAAATTTCCTTATATTACCGGAGAAAACGGTGGCGGGGCTTTTGTTATCGTTTATCTGCTCTGTGTTTTGTTAATTGGCGTTCCGATTATGATTGCCGAAACTATGCTGGGACGACGAACGCAAAGAAACCCGATTGAAACAATGGAGTTATTGACAGAAGAAGCCGGAGCCGATAAGAACTGGCATTATTTGGGCTGGATGGGCATTATCGCAGGCATGTTAATATTGTCTTATTACAGCGTCATCGCCGGTTGGTCATCAGCTTATATATTAAAGGCGTTTACAGGGAGTTTTTTTAATGCGGATGCTGCCGAGATAAAAGGGATTTTTGATGATTTTATTGCCAGTCCTGTGCAATTGGTTTTTTGGCATTCAGCCTTTATGCTGGCAACCATGATGATTGTAGTGCGTGGTGTTAATAATGGTTTGGAAAAAGCCGTGCAATATTTAATGCCTTCCTTGTTTGTGTTGATGTTTTTATTGGTTGGCTATGCGATGACGACAGACAGTTATTATCAAGGGTTACATTTTATGTTTACTCCTGATTTTAGCAAGCTAACCAGTAGCGCAATATTAACAGCGATGGGACATGCTTTTTTTACTTTAAGTCTAGGCATGGGTGCAATTATGGTTTATGGGTCTTATTTACCTAAAAACATTTCTATTGCCAAAACGACATTTTTAATCGCAGGTGCAGATACTGTAGTGGCTTTATTGGCTGGCATTGCTATATTCCCAATAGTTTTTGCCAATAATCTGCATCCGGACTCTGGCCCCGGTCTTATTTTTGAAACATTGCCAATTGCTTTTGGTGCCATGACCGGTGGTTGGTTAATGGGTATCTTGTTTTTTGTAATGTTGGCTATAGCGGCTTTAACGTCTTCTATATCTTTGATTGAACCAGCCGTTGCATGGCTGGTTGAAAATAAAGATTTTAGTCGTGAAAAAGCTTGTGTATGGACAGGGCTGGCGACTTGGTTGTTAGGCTTGGGTACGGTGTTTTCCTTTAATGTTTGGTCCAATGTTAAGTTTTTCGATAGAAGTATTTTTCAATTACTGGATTACTTAACAGCCAATTTAATGCTTCCAGTGGGTGGTTTTTGTATCGCTATATTTGCTGGTTGGATTATGAAGCGACAACATAGTGAACAAGAATTAAATATGCCGACTGAGCAAAGTTATCAAGTATGGAAGGTTTTGATTAGTTATGTGGCGCCATCAGCCGTGTTTTTTGTATTTCTGCATGTCATTGGAGTCCTCTAAGTGACGGTTATTGAAAAAAGCGCCTTGGTTAAGTTTTCAGCACAACAGATGTTTGATCTAGTCAATAATATTGAAGACTATCCGCAATTTTTACCTTGGTGCAGTGGTAGTCGAATTATCAAACGAGAGGGTGATATCGTTGAGGCGGAGTTGTTGATTTCCAAAGGCGGCTTTAAAAAATCGTTTTCAACCAGAAATAAAATGGATAAAGGCGGCGTGATAACCGTATCTTTGTTGGACGGACCTTTTTCTTATTTGGAAGGCGTCTGGAATTTTATGCCCTTACGTGAAGATGCCAGCAAGATCTCTCTGGATCTGGAATTTGAAATGTCCGGTATGTTGGCCAGTTTGGCATTCGGCGTGGTTTTTAATCAGATATGCAATACCATGGTCAGTTCGTTTACGAGTCGTGCAAAACAAGTCTATGGATAATAAATTGATTACGGTTGAAGTGGCTTATGCTAATCCAGAGCAACAAGTCATAATCGCTCTTGAAATGCCTCAAGGAGCGACAGTTGAACAAGCCATAAAGACCTCAGGCTTATTGAGCCGATTTCCTGAAATAGATCAAACTACTTTAAAAGTAGGTATTTTTGGTAGTGTCTGCAAACTTGAGCAGTTATTAACACAGGCCGATAGAGTCGAAATCTATCGGCCTTTAATACATGATCCTAAAGAAGCTAGGCGACAGCGGGCGGCAAAAGTAATCCACGATTAGACAAGGCCTCCGCCCCACCGGGCAATAAGCATATTAGGATAATGCTTTTAAAGTGGCAGTGGATTGGAAGTTGAATCTGGTTTTGCGGTCGGTTTGTCTGGTATAAAAGGCTCATCCAGGACATCATAACCAACAAGGGTGGTGAAAACACTGCTGACTTTTTCCCATAATGTTTTCTCAAGATCACGTTTGGGTATATCGACGGTGATTTCATTTGAAGATTTTACGACAGGCGTTGCGCTGGGTCTAAAATCCCCTTGGATTCCTACAATTTTGTCATCATCAAAAAACAATGTAATTTGTTTTTGTACTCTGTCTTCGCCACTGGGTTGATCTGAATAGAGATATTCCCAACGATTTTTATGGAAAACATCATCCATCATGGGAGATCCCATTATATATATTACTTGGCGTTTATTCATGCCTGGCCGAAGCTGGTCAACCATAGACTGTTCAATAATGTTGCCTTGCTGAATGGGTATGGTGTAAACACCCGGTAGATTATTCAGTATGGTCGAGCACGAGACGAGTGTCAGGCTTGTCAATATAATTAAAGAATAAAGCGACTTTCTCATTTGGGGCTGCGGAAGTGATAAAATGTGAAATCATACAGGATGTTAAATAATTATCCTATAAAACTGTCATGCTCTTGATATCTAAAAAGGCTACAATGTGCATAATCTTGTATTTAACAACCTACACGTTGGGCCGGACGGAGATTAATGTTGGAAACACATGATTTAAGGAATGCAGGTTTAAAGGTTACCACACCTCGAATTAAGATCCTGCAAATTTTGGAAAAACAGGTTAACGAGCGACATTTAACAGCTGAAAAGGTTTATAAGATTCTTCTGAGTGAAGATGAAGAAATCGGCTTAGCCACTGTTTATCGGGTTTTAACTCAGTTTGAAGCGGCCGGATTGGTTGTCAGACATCAATTTGAAGGTGGTAATTCGATTTTTGAATTGGCAACCGGCGATCATCATGATCATATTTTGTGCATGAAGTGCGGTAGAGTAGACGAGTTCTCTGATGAGCTCATCGAAACTAGGCAAAAAGAAGTTGCTCAAGAACTGGGTTATGAATTAACCGACCATGGCCTTTATTTATATGGATTTTGCCCTAAGTGCAAGCAATCCTGATTTCCCCTCTAACTTATAGACTTCATGTTTAAACCTCTAATTTTTTATATAGGCTTGCGCTATACGCGAGCAAAACGACGTACCCAGTTTATTTCTTTTATCACGCTAACTTCTGTGCTGGGTATCGCCTTGGGTGTGACGGCGCTGATTACTGTTTTGTCAGTGATGAATGGTTTTGAAGCAGAATTACGCGAAAGAATTCTGGGTATGACTTCCCATGCCACGGCTACCGGAAAATATGGCCAGTTAGAAGACTGGCGCGAACTGGATCAAAAATTAAAAGGTTATCCGCATGTGGAAGGTGCGGCTCCTTTTATCACTGGTCAGGTCATGATCAATGCTGATCGACGTGTCAGTGGAACAATGCTTAACGGGATCTTGCCTGAATATGAGTCCAGGGTTTCTGAGGTTGCCGACAAAATGAAGACAGGTAAATTGTCTGATTTGGTTGCTGGCCAATATGGCATCGTATTAGGGGTCGAGTTGGCTAATTATTTGGGTGTGACAATGGGTGATAAAATCACCGTTATCAGTCCGCAGATTAATTCTACCCCGGCTGGAATAGTACCCCGTATGCGTCGCTTTACTGTCGTGGGTATTTTTCAGGTCGGTATGTATGAGTACGATCGAAATATGGCGCTCATTAATATTGACGATGCTGCCAAGTTATTTCGTATGGATAATGCGGTATCGGGCTTACGCATAAAACTGGATGATTTATTTAATGCCCCGCAAATAACCCATGCACTCGGTGCAGCGCTTTATGGGGAATATCAGGTCAGTGACTGGACGTTAGCGCATAGCAATTTCTTTAGAGCGATTCAGACAGAAAAACGCGTGATGTTTATTATCTTGTTACTGATCGTTGCAGTCGCTGCTTTTAATATTGTTTCTACCTTGGTGATGGTCGTCACTGATAAACGGGGGGATATAGCCATATTAAAAACGCAAGGGCTTACTTCGGGGTCAGTGATGGGCATTTTTATGGTCTTGGGTTCAATAATTGGTATAGTCGGTACAGCGCTTGGCACGTTAGGCGGCATAGCGCTGGCGTTGAATGTTGAAACCATTGTGCCTGCCATTGAAAAATTATTTCATGTTCAGTTCATGGCGGCCGATGTTTATTACATCAGCCAGTTACCTTCAAAATTGGTTTGGTCAGATGTTTATGCCATAGCCGGCATGGCTTTTTTTCTGTCATTATTGGCAACGATTTATCCTGCATGGCAGGCATCCAGAATAAATCCAGCGGAAGTTCTTCGATATGAATAAAACCAGTATGTTACATTGCCACCAATTAACCAAACGTTATGACCAGGGTGGCTTGGATGTTGAGGTTCTAAGGGGCGTTAATTTAAACATTGGTAAAGGTGATCGCGTCGCTATTATGGGCGCATCGGGTTCTGGTAAAAGTACCTTGCTGCATCTTTTGGGTGGTTTGGAAAAAGCCAGCGGCGGTGAAGTCGTGCTGGATGGTGTTAATATCAATCAAGTCAGTGCTGCAAAGTTAGCCAAGCTAAGAAATAAATCACTAGGCTTTATTTATCAGTCGCATCATTTATTAGGTGAGTTTACCGTACTTGAAAATGTGGCGATGCCCTTACTAATTGGCGGAGAGTCGGTAAAGCAGGCACGTATTCGTGCGGCTGAACTATTACAGCGAGTAGGGCTGGGACATCGTATTGAGCATAAACCCGGTGAATTATCAGGTGGTGAAAGGCAACGTGCGGCCGTAGCCAGAGCATTGATTAACAAGCCGAGTTTGATATTAGCGGATGAACCGACTGGAAATCTGGATAGTAAAACGGCGGATCAAGTTTATCAGTTAATGCTGGAATTAAATCAAGAGTTGAATGTCAGTTTTTTGGTCGTCACACATGATCATGAGTTGGCGGCACGTATGGGCACAGTTTTGCACATGGAAGATGGCTTGATTGTTGGCTAAACATAATTAATTTTTCACCATGAAGCCTTAAAAATAAAGGGCTTTATGGTGATTATCTTTATGTTATTTACTATTTAAAAAGTTATTGAGGTTAATCATAACTAACGGCTTTGAAGGGATTCTTTCGGTTATTACGAGATTTTTTCCTTGAAGCCCATTTTTTTGCAACGTGATAATGCCAGAAATAGGTTATTCCAAAATAGCCGACTGCCGCGCAAGTGACACCAAGAATCAAACAACCCGTTAGGAACGGAAACAAAATTTCACCTGATAAAACCGCATCTAGCGAAAAAGATGCAGCTGGGAGATTTAGCACCGTAAGTCCAACCAAATAAGCAAAATAAAATAGTGGCGGCATTGTTAACGGATTGGTTAACCATACCAGTGCGATTGAAATCGGTAGATTGCCCCTAAAATAAAATGCACCTAATGCGGCAATTGCCATTTGTCCGGGTGTTGGAATCCACGCTCCAAATAATCCAACGGCAAAAGCCATCGCCACCGAGCGTCGATTCAAATGCCAGAGATTGGGATCGTGAAGTTTATCACCCAGAAACTGAAGATTTTTGTGGTGTTTAATGACGCTATGGTCTGGTATAAACTTGTGTAAGAGTTTTTGTATAAATGCTTTGGCCATTGTCTTTTAAAGGTAAAGTGGTTTATAAGCTAAAAAGTTAAGCGCTATAATTTGTCTAAATATTTCTTTCAACCATCATAAGACAAAAGTGGTTGTGACATAAGTACCCTTAATTTTAACAGGTTTTTATCAGCGCCAAAAAATCCCTGGGAGCTAAATGATTTTATCTGCGTTGTCATTTTTAGCTGGAATTGTTCTTGTTCAACAATTTCCGCAATTGCCAAGTAATCAATGGCTATTGATGATGACATTATGTGCAGGCATTATGGCATGGTTACGGTATTGGCGATGGTTGTTTTTTATAATGGGCGTGTTATGGGCAATTGTATTTGCCCTGTCCAGATTAGCTGATCGGTTACCCGAAGCGCTCGAAGGATTTGATATACCGGTAACCGGTATTGTTGTCGATTTGCCGCAGCAAGATGAAAGACGAACGTGTTTTGATTTTAGAGTCACCGAGTCAGCACAACAGTTACCTTCCAACATAAGGTTAAGCTGGTATTTTCCGGATCAATCGGTCAAGTCAGGTCAGCGATGGTCTTTTATGGTTAAATTAAAACGCCCTCATGGTAATTTAAATCCTGGAGGCTTTGATTATAAGCGTTGGTTATTTACACAAAATGTGGGTGCTACGGGTTATGTGCGTCCCAGTCCAAAACCCGTGTTATTGGGTCGGGCTTCTGCTTAGCGCAGTATTTCTGTTTGGCGACAAAGTATTACTGACCGACTATCAGATTTACTCATTAACACCCCCAGTCTTGGATTAATAAAGGCGCTGACCATAGGTGATGGCAGCAGTATTACGCAAAATCAGTGGGATGTATTTCGTAAAACCGGAACGACGCATTTAGTAGTTATTTCTGGTTCCCATGTTGGGCTTATTGCGGGTCTGGCTTATTTCTTGGTGCTTCGGTTTTGGGCCAGAACCGGTTGGTTAAAATGGTCGCCGCAAACCGTTGCCGCCAGTATTGCGATGGTCGTTGCCGTTTTTTATGCCGGCCTAGCCGGATTTTCAGTGCCGACACAACGCTCGGTCATCATGCTCGTTATTGCCATGCTAGCCGTTATCCTGCAACGCAATATTCGTCCTTTTAATACACTGGCAGTTGCCTTGGTTGCAGTCTTGCTGTTTGATCCTCTCTCGGTATTATCCGTTGGTTTCTGGTTATCTTTTCTTGCAGTGTTTATGATTGTCTATGTGATTGCTGGGCGCTTGCGGAGTTCCGGTTATTTGCTTGACGTAATAAAAATCAATTGGGCAACATCAGTGGGCTTATCGCCTTTGTTATTATTGTTTTTTCAGTAGGTTTCTTTGATTTCACCACTGGCTAATTTTATTGCCGTGCCAGTGATTAGCTTGTTGGCCGTACCGTTGGCGTTAGTCGGTGTTTTAGTGATGTTTGTTTCACCTTTTCTGGCAGTTAAACTATTTTTTGTTGTTGATATCGCCTTGCAAGGCTTAGGGTGGTTGTTATTTCGTTTAGCAGAATGGACTTATGCAACTGTCACGCATGTACAGCCTTCAGTATGGGCGTTAGTGTTCGCAACCCCCGGGGTTTTATTGTTACTGGCCACGCGGCATTCCCGCTAGATGGTTAAGCCTGCTTATGTTTTTGCCCTTAATATTTACGGCGTCAAAAAAACCGGAGCCAGGTAGCATTAATTTAACCGTGCTAGATGTCGGGCAAGCGTTATCGTTAGTCGTGCAAACTCAAAATCATTGGTTAATTTATGATGCTGGTGCTAAATTTTCTGAAGAAAGTGATATAGGTAAAAGCGTATTATTGCCTTTTTTGCGACAACAAGGCGCAGAAAAGGTTGATACGCTAATGATAAGTCACGGAGATAATGATCATATCGGTGGTGCAGTATCTGTATTGCGAGGTATTCCGGTAGAGCAATTGCTAACCAGTGCACCCGAGCGCTTAACCGATTATTCGCCGGTTAAATGCAGGGGAGGGCAGTCATGGTTTTGGGATGATGTTAGTTTACCATTTTGGCTCCGCAAAAAGCGTTTGTTTCAGAAAACGATAATTCCTGTGTGTTAAAAATTGAATCAAAACAAGGTACGGTTTTATTAACGAGCGATATAGAAGCGTCGGCAGAAAACTGGTTATTAGAGACTTATGGAAAAAACTTAAAAGCCCAGGTTTTAATTGCGCCTCATCATGGCAGTAAAACCTCATCAACTTTTGATTTTATTAAAGCAGTACAGCCAGACTATGTTTTAATTTCAGCGGGATGCCGTAATCAATTTGGTCATCCTCATCCAGCTGTTTTACAGCGATATGAGCAAGTAAACGCAAAATGGTTAAATACTGCAGATAAAGGCGCTATTACATTAAGTACAAAAGAGGGCTCTTTGCAAGTACAGGCAATGCGTGACACAGAAAGTAAATATTGGAATAATAAATAAGGTTCAAGGTTCAGTGGGTAGGTTTTTTAATTTTAACGATAAGCAGGAATGAAAATGGCACAGTTTACAGTTACCGGTGAGATTGATCCTTTTTTACATGTCAGTTTGCTGCGTGGTGAAAAGATTTATTGCGAATCTAATGCCATGGTCATGATGGAAAGCGCTTTAGAACTAAAAGGCAAAATGACGGGCGGTTTAGGTAGTGCCTTGATGCGTCGTTTTGCCAATGGCGAATCGTTTTTTCAGCAACATATTGAAGCCATTCGTGGCGATGGCGATTGCTTGCTATCGCCCACACTGCCCGGAGCTATTCAGGTTTTAGACGTGGGTGCGATCAGTTACAGAATAACTGATGGTGCTTTTGTCGCCGCCGAAAGTGGTGTTACTTTAAATGTGCGTACCCAAAATCTAGGCACAGCCATGTTTGGTCAAACCGGTGGCTTTTTTATCTGTGAAGCATCGGGCGTTGGTAAGTTGGCGGTGTCAGGGTTTGGCTCCAGTTTTGTTTTGGATGTGGAGCCCGGCAAGGATGTCATTATTGATAATGCCCATGTGGTCGCTTGGGATAGTAATTTACATCATGAGATTTCAGTTGCCACGCAACAGTCCAATGGTATTTTAGGCCAGTTGGTGAATAGCGTAACCAGTGGCGAAGGCATGGTGTTAAAGTTTTCCGGCAAGGGTAAAGTGATTATCTGCTCGCGTAATCGTGAAAACTTTATCTCATGGCTAATGAAAGGAGGGCCGGTTAATACCTGATTAATGTTTAGCAACCAATAATTAGAGGTTATCAAAGAGAGCTTGCTCATTTCGTTATTGTAACCCTTAGGCTACGAGGTTAACTCTCCCGAAACATGCTTGCATAGCCCACCATGCGAGTTAGTATTGCCTTATTCATTAGCCCGCTAAAGGGTATCTTTTTTTTCACAATGACCTGTTTTTTATTTTTTACTGAACTTAAATTTTAAAAGTAGCCATGTAATTTTTATTTAATTTTAACGGGAAATAGCGTAATTCCCCTTCCTTAAGGTGGGGGATATAAGCGATTGCTCTCATGTTGCATTGTTTGCTGATGGATATATTGTTTGATAATGTTAATAGCGGCACCTGCAACTACCGGAAAAATAACTGGGACTCCATAAATGACCATCCCAAAGATTCTTGGTTATACAGGGAAAGCTCTCTTTTCTTATCATTCGACGACTAACACCTTTCAAACTGTTGGCCAGTTCAGAGAGAGAAAATTTAGGCTGGTAAGTGATAAGCAAATGTACCTAGGGTCATTCTCGCCATTGA
>JAPLRP010000012.1 GCA_026399095.1 Methylococcales bacterium
TCTAGCGCAACCAAATTCTTTGGCAAGTTGTTCAACTTGCTGTACTTCCGGATAAAATCTACATTTGTAGGCTTTGATGATTTTCATGTAAACTATTATACATCGAGCAGCCTTATTGTAACTATATTCACCCTGCAAGATTATAAAATGCTTCGCGTTAAAACCGAAACCTATAAACAACTGAAACAAATCGCACTTGATTTTGATATTCCATTGACAAAATTAATCGATAAACTGCTGGAAGCACATCAAAAGCAGAAAGCGGATAGCTAATTAAATCGGCCCTCGCGCTCAGTGCTAAGAAAATCGTACGCACTTCACTGGGGGTCGCGTTCATCCCTGAATGCTTCAACGCGCATTTTGGTCTAAATTCTCGACCCATTCGACATCAATTATCTGCTCGAATAAACTATTCCAACTATAAGTCAGATGCTTGCCTTCTTTCGCGACTATTTCCAGCGTTTGCAAGAAACGCGTTACCGGTAAATTTAAGCTGGAAATCATAACGTTATTCATGTCCTGTTGGCTTGCGTATGTATCGATTGCCAGCGCGTTGAGGGAACAATGACCACTACATCAATCGGTTGATCGCCCATACGTAGCTGAAGCCGAGCAGTCAATTGTAGCGTTTTGCGCTCACTATCCGCCATAACAAAGGGTAGTTCAACAAGCAAATCGATATCCCCGCCTCGGGCGTCATCATCTATCCTTGACCCAAAAACCTTTACTACAGCGTCCATACCAAACACTTCTTTGGTTGTATCTTTAATAATCTGCTGTGCTTGCAAAGAGAGTCGCATCGTTTAATTATCTACCCTATGATGATTATATTAAGCAATGGATAAATTTTATCACCTGACCCATTCTCATATCCTAAAAGCATTAAAACGCTTAAAGTACATCAGCAAAACCTTTTCGGGTTTTTTGAAACAATGCAAAGCCTAGTCAAGCAATCACTGAAGCCACCAGGGTATAAGCACCCAAGCCCATCCAATTAGGTAAGTGTCCCCATATCAACACTTCACGTGCTTGCTCGATGATAAAGGTGATGGGGTTAGCAATGATAAACGGACGGAATCTTTCTGGCACTGCCGTTATGGGATAAAAAACCGGCGCAAGAAACATTAATACCGTCGTAATAATGACTATGGTTTGCCCCACATCACGCAAAAATCCACCGATAGACGCCAGCATCCAGGCAAAGCCCATGGTTAAAATTACCAACGGCATCAGCACTAAAGGAATAAAAACAGCCGTCCATTGCAGGTAACCGTTAAACAACGCAAAGGCGGCCAACAAAACACACAAGCTCACCAAGCCATGAAACAATGCGGCTCCCATGGCAATAACAGGCAATATCTCTAATGGGAATACGACCTTTTTAACGTAATTAACATTAGATAAAATGAGCGAGGGTGCGCGATTAAGAACTTCACTAAATAGGCTTTGTACAATCATACCTACAAACAGCACGACTGCAAATTGGGTCTTGCTGTCATCACCACCCAACCCACCCCAACGGGCGTTAAAAATCTCTGAGAAAACAAAGGTATAAACTATCAGCATAAGTACGGGGTTAAAAAAAGACCACGCCAAGGCCAAAGCGGATGTCGGTTGAGCGGCATGATGATTAATAGCCTGATGAACATGGGTCGTGCGAAGTGTTTTTTTTATTTAATGTTGCTAGGTTTACCGGCATTTTTCTTTCAAAATGTATTGGTGCTAATTGATTTTGCTTATAAGTCATTTTAGGCAGTTTTGCCTAGGATGTCACCCAGCATATAAGCGTCACCAACCGCTGTTAATTTTGTATTGATCGTCTGATTTTCAACCGACTCATCATTATTAATCACACAACTGACTTTAAGGTAATTTGGTGTGTAACCAAATACCCGCTGTTTTTCGCCTTCAAGGGCTTCACTGTAACCTTCCCATAATACCGGAAAAGTATTGCCGATATTTTCTTGGCAAAACGCCAGCTTCATAGCGTTGGCTAAACTATGTAATTGCTGGCTACGTTGTTTTTTTATTTCATTCGTCAACTGGTTCGGCAAGGTGGCGGCTTTTGTACCTTCACGACTGGAATAGGTAAAGATATGAATATGACCAAAACCGGTTTGCTTGATAAAGTTAAAGCTGTCCTGCCATTCTTCTTCCGTTTCACCGGGAAAACCGACAATAATATCCGTCGTAATATTAAAGTGCGGGATTTGTGCGCGTAATTGCTTAACAATGGCGGCAAACTCTTCGGTTTTACAACGCCTTGCCATTCTGCGTAAAACGGTATCCGAGCCACTTTGCAAAGGTAAATGCAAATGCGGCATCAATCGAGGATTCTCGAATAGTGTAAAAAAATCTGCCGGTAACTCCCACGGCTCTAAAGAACCCAGCCTAAGCCGTGGTATTGTTGTTTCAGCTAGAATGGCCTTGATTAAATCAGACAGATTATTGCCCAAGTCACTGCCATAACCGCCTAAATGAACGCCTGTTAAAATAACTTCTGTAATGCCTTGTTTATGCAGCGCATTAATTTCATCTATCACGGCCTGCACTGGGCGACTGGCTTCTTCTCCTCTTGCGACGGTAACAATGCAAAACGTGCAGCGATAACGGCAACCATCTTGTACTTTTACAAAAGCGCGTTGGCGGCCACGTGTAAACAAAGAAATTTCACCCGGTTCTGTAGACATGGTCGGCATCACGTCCATGTTAAGCTCTGTTAGGGTTTTTTCGACTAGCTGGTCTTTATCTTTGTTACTGACCACCAAATCAACACCCAATAAAGACGCGGCTTCATCTTGATTTAGGGTCGCATAACAGCCGCTGACTACGAGTTTGGCTTGTGGATTATCACGATGAATGCGGCGGATCAGTTGACGTGATTTTCTGGCGGCATCTTGCGTAACCGCGCAGGAGTTAATCACAATCAGATTAGCGGCCTCTGCTTGCCGTGTGATTTGATGCCCGGATTTTTGGAACGCCTGCGCCCAGGTTTCCAATTCTGCTTCGTTAAGACGGCAGCCGAGTGTTTTAAGGTGAACTTTCATTAATCATCCAAAGAACCAGTACGCCACACAGATTGCAGCAATAATACCTGATAAGTCGGCTATTATCCCACAGGCAGCGGCATGACGAATACGTTTGATGCCCACCGAACCAAAGTAAATGGCTAATACGTAAAAAGTGGTTTCGGTACTACCCTGCACAATAGACGCCAAACGCCCGGCAAAAGAATCCGCGCCATGGGTTTTCATGGCATCTATCATCATGGCTCTAGCACCACTGCCACTAAAAGGCTTCATCAACGCCGTCGGCAAAGCGTCAACAAATCGATCATCCAGATTAAAGTAATGCGCGGCTGCTCTTGCTAAATCAGCCAGTAAATCCAAGGCGCCACTGGCTCTAAACACACCAATCGCAACCAACATGGCAACGAGATAAGGAATAATCAATACAGCTGTTTGGAAGCCTTCTTTAGCGCCTTCTATAAAAGCATCATAAGCATTTATCCCTTTGTACATCGCGCCAAAAATAAAACTGATGACTAAAGAAAACAAAATAACGTTACTGATAATAGATGATTGCTGAAGCATTTGCTCTTGCGGCAAGCAAGAAAAATAAGCCAATAAACCGCCGACAATCAGTGTAAAACCACCCAGATAAGCCATCACCACTTTATCCAGTAAATTGATTTTCTGTACCGCTGCCACCGCAAGCAATCCACCTAAGGTAGACATATAAGTTGCGATTAAGATCGGGATAAACACATCGGTAGGATTAGCCGCGCCCAGTTGGGCACGATAAGTAAAAATAGAGATCGGAAATAGCGTAACGCCAGAGGTATTAATCACCAAAAACAAAATTTGTGCATCGCTTTAATGCCCAACGGCGTTGCCGCATTATCCAAGCCCAGAGCATTTGCAGAAATATTCATGACAATAGCACCTAAAGCAGGATGGCCTTTGGGCACGTCCGGCATTAAACGGCTAAATAAGGGTGTAAGACCTTGTGTTAATAATTGGATAAAGCCGCTTTTTTCCCCAATTTTCATAATCCCCAGCCATAAAGCCAACACACCGGTCAAGCCTAAGGAAATCTCAAAAGCGGATTTAGACAAGCTAAACATAGCCTCCATAATTTGCGCAAAAATCTGCTGATCACCTAGAAAAACAAGTTTAAACAACGCAGTAAAAAAAGCAGTCAGAAAAAAGCAAATCCAGATAATATTTAGCACAATAGAAAATTGAGTGGGTGAGTGACTTTTTATGAAAAAAAGGATTGGGATGGCAATATTTGAATCTATTACCTAGACTATTATGTATACCGTAAAGAACATAGTGGGTAAGTTAATCTGTGCTATTGGCTTAAGTATCTGGCACTAAGGGTAATAATAAACGGCTACCATGAATAACGGCCACAACCAATATTTGCTCCAATTCGATTCGGTAAATAACTCTGTAACTATAAACAAAACGTTCTCGAATATTCTTTTGGCCTATTTCAGGAACGACACGACCCATTTCGGGGTTCAGTATTATTGTTTCAGCTAAACCGACAATTTTTGAGACAACTACTTTAGCAAACCAAGCAGAGTCCCTCTCTATAAACGACGCAATGATTCAATGTCTTCAAGTGCTTCTGGCGACCATACTAAGCTAGCCATTTATTTAGGCGTTTTTTTGCTTCTTCATTCGAAAACGCCCCTTCAACCTCAACCCTTTCAAGACCACGATTAATTTTTTCCAGGACATACAAGTGATATTGTATATCCTCATAGTTCACATCATCGGAAAGGGCTTCCAGCATAGAAGAGACTTCTTCTTTTGGACTACTCATAACGATTACTCTTAAGTTATATTAGTTGTTGGAACATTAGCATACAAAATACTAACAAACCAAATATTAAAACGCTACAACCCTTGAATGGTAAACTGAACACTTATTCAATTAATCGTTAAAAATCCCTTGCCACCACTCAGCCTTTATATTCATATCCCTTGGTGTATTAAAAAATGTCCTTATTGCGATTTTAATTCACATGCCATTAAAGCGGATACGCCAGAGGCCGCTTATATTGATGCGTTGCTGAGTGATTTGGCTATAGACTTACAGTGCTACACTATCACACGACCTATCAGCAGTATTTTTATTGGTGGCGGCACGCCCAGTTTGTTTTCATCAGAATCTATCGACCGCTTGTTGCGGGGTATAGAGAAGCAGATTACCTTAAAAGAAAACATTGAAATTACATTGGAAGCGAATCCAGGTACTTTTGAGAGCCATAAGTTTGCAGAATTTAGAGCACTCGGGATTAACCGTTTATCCATCGGTGTCCAAAGCTTTAACGACAAGCTGTTAAAAAAACTGGGCAGAGTCCATTCTGCAAACGAAGCGGTTATTGCCGCAGAAATTGCCCATCAATCCGGCTTTGATAACTTTAATCTTGATTTGATGTTTGGCTTGCCGGATTCAAATCCTAATGACAGTATAAATGATGTAACCACCGCGATCAGTTTAAAGCCTACGCATATTTCGCTTTATCAATTAACCCTAGAGCCCAATACTTATTTTCATAAATTTCCGCCTCAATTACCCAACGATGAGTTAATTTTTGCTACGCAACAGCAGTGTCAAAATCTGTTGGCTGCTCAAGGCTTTCAACACTATGAAGTGTCAGCCTATAGCCAACTCGGCTTACAGTGCCGGCATAATGTAAACTATTGGCAATTTGGTGATTATTTGGGGATAGGTGCTGGTGCTCACGGTAAAATCACACAAGCATTGCCCGACCAAATTACCCGGACGCTTAAACCTAAAAGTCCGGAACAGTATTTAAAAGATACCCATAAAAATGGCGGCACTGAGTTTATTGCTTTAGCCGAGCTACCATTAGAATTTATCATGAATCATCTTCGCCTTAAACAAGGCTTTAGCATCGACACTTACCAAGCAAGAACCGGTCTGGCTATAAACACACTGGAACCTGCATTATCAAACTGCCTTAAAGAAGGGTTGCTTATACATCACGATAACCATTATTATTGCTCAGAACAAGGCTGGAACTTTATGGATAACATTTTAGAAAAATTCATGCCTTAAAGAGACGTTTTGTAGGAGTGGCTTTAGCCGCGATAATCGTGGCTAAAGCCACTCCTACAATAAGCACATTCCCACTAACACTTTTACCGATTAAACTTATCATGCTCGATTATAAAAAAGACTTTATTGCCTACGCACTCGATTGCGGCGTATTAAAATTTGGCGAGTTCCAGTTAAAATCAGGCCGCACCAGCCCTTATTTTTTTAATACCGGCTTGTTTAATACCGGCGCGCAACTCGGTAAATTGGGGCACTTTTACGCACAGGCCTTGCTTCAATCAGAGGTTAATCCCGATATTCTTTATGGCCCTGCTTATAAAGGTATTCCCTTAGTCAGCGCAACATCAATCGCCTATGCTCAAATAACCGGTAAAGATATTCCCTTTGCTTTTAACCGTAAAGAAGCCAAAGATCATGGTGAAGGCGGCAGCCTGGTCGGCGC
Organism: Methylococcales bacterium; assembly: GCA_026399095.1. Taxonomy (GTDB): domain Bacteria; phylum Pseudomonadota; class Gammaproteobacteria; order Methylococcales; family Methylomonadaceae; genus Methylobacter_C. The sequence goes on from JAPLRP010000012.1 coordinate 6,542, forward strand.
GCCATTACAAGGTAAGGTTATTATTCTTGATGATGTTATAACCGCTGGTACATCTGTTAGAGAATCAGTAGATATTATTAATAATGCCGGAGCAACGCCTGCAGGTGTTTTAATTGCTTTGGACCGACAAGAAAAAGGCCTGAATGATTGTTCAGCCATTCAAGAAGTTGAAGAGCGTTTTAACATGCCGGTTATTGCCATCATTACGCTGGCAAATATTATCGACTATTTAAAATCAGAAGCTAACAATGAACAACTTGGTGCCATAAAAGACTATCAACATCGTTACGGCATTTAATTTACAACAATAGATTGGCCAATTTAATAATCTCGTTCTCGTCAATATCCTTAATTGAATCATCTTGCTTATTCAGCTTAAACGGATTAACTAATGATGGCGACTTAATCACTTGATTAATGGGTGTTTGAAAGGCCATTCTGACCGGTGTAGGGCCAAAAATTGTAATGGATGGTTTGTTTAAAGCCCACGCCATATGCGTCGGGCCGGTGTCATTGCCAATCAATAAATCAGCTTTGGCAATGAGTGCCTTTAAGCCATTAAAATCCAGCCGGGGCATTACTTTAATAGTGTCTGCTTGCGTGGACATCCAAATGGCTTTTTCTTTTTCTTGTTCACTGCCCCACACGACCAAACAGTTTTGCTGTAAGGCTAATGCTATTTTTACAAACTTATCGGCTGGATAGTTTTTACTATCCCAACTTGACCCAATAACCAGCACAATGTTTTTTTGCTTCTTTTGCAAAAAAGAAGCAATTATCGGGTCTTCATTAACAAAAAATAAACACGGTTTTTTGTTTAGTATTTGCTCAGGGGCAACGTCTAACCCCAAAGGTTGGGACAAGATAAAGGCATTTCTAACGATGGCGTTAGTGTCAAAAGAACAATCAAATTTATCGTTATAAAACCAGGAGGCCGTTTTTTCCCTGATGGAATTAGCATCAAATCCGGCAATACGTTTACCCAACAACTTTGCTATAACAGCCGATTTAATAAGCCCTTGCGCATCAATAACCAAGTCGTAATTATTAAGCGCATATTGCCTTATAGCTTTTATCTGCTTAAATACACCCCATCGATTGGCTTTTAAAGACTTAAGATTTACCGTTAAAATTTGATTTATATCGGGGTTATTTTCTAAAACGCCGGAAAAACCTTGCTCAACAATCCAGTCAATCTGAATAGTTGGGTCGTAAGCTTTTATAAATTGCAGTGCAACCATGGCATGAACAATATCACCCAGTGCAGAGAGTTTAACGATGGCTATTTTCAAACAGCACCCTTACTTTTGCTAAATAGCATTAAGCACTTGCTCAGGATTAATACCCGTCAAACACCAAGTATGGCCTAAGGGACATTCACGTTTAAAACAGGGTGAACAATGCAACTTTAAAGAAATAACCTGTGCCTTGCTATTAAGCGGCGGTGTGAAACCGGGATCGGATGAGCCATATAACGCAATAATTTTTTTATCAAGCGCTGCTGCAACGTGCATCAAACCGGAATCATTACTAACGACAACATCAACCAGCGACATTAAATCAACTGCTTCCGCCAATGAGGTTCGCCCGGTAAAATCAATACAGCCACCGGCAGCTTGGCTGTTAATTAGCTCGGCGGTTGCCTTGTCTTTCTCGGAACCAAACAACCAAACCTGCCAACCTTGCGCTATTTTTTGCTTGGCAACGTCTGCGTAATAATTGGCTGGCCAACGTTTTGCCTCGCCATATTCAGCGCCCGGACATAAAGCGAGAATTTTCTCCAAGCTGGTTAATTTAAACTTTTCAATAACAACTTGCTGCTGATCCTGATTAATAACGACTTTAGGAACGGGGCATTCGGGTGGCAAAGATGCTGTTTTTGGCAAACCCAAAGCCACAAAGCGCTGAACGGTCATGGTCAGCAGGCTTTTATCCAGCTTTCTGGCATCATTAAGCAAGCCCCAACGACATTCACCAATATAGCCGGTACGAACAGGAATATTAGCAAAATAAGGAATGATCGCCGACTTCCAAGAGTTGGGTAACAAGAGTGCTTGATCGTAATGGTTGGCTCGTAATTTTTTGCCCAGCCTAATTCTGTCAAACAAACCAAACTGGCCGTGTGATAAAGGCATGGCAATCGCTTTGGCCACTTCGGGCATTCTTTCCAGCAAGGCCAATGACCATGCAGGCGCAAGTACGTCAATCTGACAGTCTGGATGGGCGTTTTTTAATGTGATAAAAAGGCTTTGCGCCATCACCATGTCGCCAACCCATGAGGGGCCAACGACAAGAATTCTGGATAAATTTTTCAAATCTTAATTAACGTAAGTTAACCAATCTGCATGATCGTCTCCACGACCATGGACGTAATCAAAGTATAAAGATTGTAATCTTTCAGTGATAACACCACGACTTCCGCAACCTATTTTACGATTATCCAATTCTCTAATGGGCGTTACTTCAGCCGCAGAACCGGTAAAGAATGCTTCATCTGCGATGTAAATTTCATCACGGGTAATCCGTTTTTCAGTGACTTCAAAACCTTGTTCTTTAGCAATAGTCATCACCGAATCACGGGTAATACCTTCAAGAGCAGAGGTAGTTTCCGGTGTGTAAATTTTACCGTTACGGACAACAAACAAATTTTCAGCACTTCCTTCTGCAGCAAAACCTTCATGATCCAGCATTAATGCTTCATCATAGCCATTCGACAAGGCCTCTTGCAGTGCAAGTATGGAATTAATGTAATTACCGTTGGCTTTGGCTTTACACATCGTGCTGTTGTGATGATTACGAACATAAGAAGAAGTACGAATACGTATGCCCTGTTCGATGCTGTCAGCGCCCAGATAAGCACCCCAAGGCCAAGCAGCAATCATGACATGTACTTTTAAATTATCGGCACGTAACCCCATGCCTTCGGAACCATAAAAACACATAGGACGAATATAAGCACTATCCAGATTGTTTTTGGCAACCGCATCACGGCACGCCTGATTGATTTCTTCCTTGGTAAAAGGCATCGGCATATTCATAATATGCGCAGAACGAAACAAGCGATCAGTGTGTTCTTGCATTCTAAAAATCGCGGTACCTTTTTCAGCATGATAGGCTCTAATACCTTCAAACACACCCAAACCATAGTGTAATGTATGCGTTAACACATGAACTTTAGCTTCACGCCATTCAACCCATTCACCATCCAGCCAAATTACGCCGTCTCTATCGTCCATTGTCATCTTTGTATTCCCCGAATCAATATTTATAATATCTTTAATCAAAACTATTCAGCGCAAAGCACAGATAGATCATTTTATTTTTCAAATTGTACTATAAACTCAACTTCAGAAGTAACTCCATAGTTAGTTTAACCGCTTAAGCCCAAAAAATTAATGTCCATTAGCGCACTAAAAGTTCAGGGCCCAACCAGTCAACCAACACATGGCGATAATGTTCTGATTTACGGGCTTGCAGGTGTTCCAGCGGATTAAGGTTATCCGTCAGAATAATGCCGTTACTGGCATCGAGTGGATATTTTCGTTTATTTAACCAATCGGCTTGCTCATAACTCAATGACTTTGAGGCCAAATCAATGGGTTGATTGCCCGCCAGAAAAATAAAATCATTAAAATCTTCGCCGGGTTCAGAAATAAACAAGGTTTGGTTTGAAAACACCTGCGCGACTGTTTTTGAAACAGACGCCAAAGCTTGTTGCCCTTGCCCCTTTCCAAAGGCGACAAAATTTAACGCCATAATGCCTTCAGGCGACAACAAACTTTTAATTTGCTGTAATGTTTCTACGGTTAATAAATGCGAAGGCTCCGAACCGCCGGTAAAACAATCATGAATAACCAAATCATAAGGGCCTTTTAAATGCCTTATTTCATATCGGGCGTCACCAACAATAGCCAGCCCATTAGACTTAAAACCAAAATGTTTGCTTGCCGCATCCGCTACCGCAGGATCAATCTCTAGGGTATCCGTTACAATTCCATAACGGTCACGAAGGGTCATGGCCATGTGCCCTGCTCCCTGACCAATCAGTAATGCTTTTTTAATAGTCGGTTTAATGGCCGGAATCAAAGCAACAATATCCTGATACATCAACCTATTGACGCCATCGGGGATATTAGCAGCACCAATCATGGAAGCATCTGCTGTTAGCATTCGTAAATCACGTTTTTTATCATCGATAACCCGAACAAAACCATACAAACTTTCATGCTCAGAAAGCACACTAAAGCGCCCACTAGGATCCACATGGCCGGCGCCGACAATTTTAGGCAACAAACATAAACCAAGAACAGCCAAAAGCATGCAAGGTAAAACAGCAATCGTTCTGGAAAAATATTTTTGCTCATAAATGGCAACCGCTATGGCCAGCACCAAAAGCACAAAGCCCAAACTCACCAAAATCTGCCGAGAACCTACCCAAGGAAACAAAAAGAAGCCCAATAAAAGCGTACCGATTACGCTGCCAACGGTACTGACCGCATAAATAGAACCCGAACTACTACCAATGCCTTCGAGTTTTGCAGTCGCCAGTTTTATCGCAAAAGGACTGACCATACCCAACATGGTCAAACTGGGAGAAAACAAAACCAAAGCACTGACAAACGCGCCACCTCGTAAACCCAAAGGATCGGTTGCCAATAAAACCGAACGCGTCGCCCAAGGAATTAATAAAGTAAACAAACCGGATAAGGCAATGATTAACGATAAACCGGTACGTTTTGCACTATCAGCCCAACGACCGCCGACAAAATAACCAATGGCCAAAGCAATCATGGTCACTGAAATTAATGAAGACCAGACATACAGACTGGCACCGTAAAAGGGTGCTATTAACCGAGTGCCCAACAGTTCAATAACCATCACCGAAGCGCCCGTTAAAAAAACAGTCAGAAAAAGCCAGGCTTTACCACGGCTCAGTGAAGCATTGTCAGTCATTATTAATTTCCTGTTAATTGTTAAAAGCTGTTTGAATTTATGCGCCATCGGCCCAAGGAATGGTTTGCACCTTGGCTTTTGGTTTTATTGAACCCCCTATTTCGCCATGCACATCGACCCACAGACAGGGTAAGCCTAAATCATTAAGCCATTCAGCACCTTGATCTTCTTTAAGCATAGCAATGGTTGAAGCACTACCGGCAACAACACAAAAATCACCAACCACACTGACTGCCGCGAGATGTCGAACCGGCCAACCAGTTTTTGGATTTAATACATGTCCATAGCGTATGCCATTGACCGTAATGCAGCGCTCATAATCCCCGCTACTGGCCAAAGCGCCTTCATATAATAATAAAGTATCCAGCAACACCGCTTTGTCTCGCGGATGCCTGATGCCTACCCGCCAAGGACTGCCATCAGCGCGCGGTCCAATCACTTTGATGTCTCCACCCAGATTAATGACTCCCTGCTTTATACCTTGAGCAAAACATAAAGCCGCCGCACGGTCTACCGCATATTCTTTAACCACTCCACCAAAATCAATTTCCATACCGGGCACAGTAAACTCAAGAACAGGTCGCTTCCACAACACTTTGTGCCAACCCACCTTTTCAAGCAATTGATCAATTAAAGACTGTTCGGGTAACTGACCTTGATCAAATTTCCAGGCGCGACGTAATATGCCCGAGGTAATATCAAACAAACCATCACTTTGCTCATAGCAAGTGACCGCATAATCCAAAAGACAGGCCGTTTCATCATCAACGATAATACGGCCACCGACAGCTGCAACTTGATTAATTTTGGATAAAAAACTATCGGGCTTGTACCGTGAATATAAAGCCTCTAATCTTTGCACATCGGCAATAGCTGCATTTGCAGCTTTTCCGGCTTTTGCTTTATTACGGGCAAAAAGCTGAATATCACAAACGGTGCCCATCGCCTTAAACTCACGCTTATAATATTTAAGATTATTTTCTTGCATTACTACCCACAGAGCTAAACAACGCCAGCTTAAAAAATAAAAAGGGTAGTTTTAAACCTAACACTTCTAAAATGCAAGACTCCAGGTGGCCGACAAACTGCCATCACGTTGCAATTGGTAGCCATTGACATTGTCTTGAACCGGTTGCAACCATTCGACACTAACCCGATTACCCGCCAAATCGCCGGAGGGCACCATCGCAGTCATACCAAAACCTACATCCCAATACTTTCCGCCGTAATTAGTCGGCATATCCGCAGGACTATATTGCCGGATAAGACCGCTGTATTGACCCTTAATACCACCCTGTGTGGTATACAAACCTCTTATGGATCCGGACAACCAGTTAGTTAAACTATAACTACCCCAAGCCGTCGTCTGATACAAATCACCCAACGCATAACCGGAGTCATTTTGGTTTTGCATACGCAGCGTACCACTGGACTGGGCGCCCCACGAAAACTGTTGCCACTGCCCGGTATAAGTCAAACTGGGTTTAAAATCCCACGTCCCACTACCTAATTGCATGCCGTAATCTGCATAGCCACCTTTAATGCCATGATTGCTATTTAGCTGTATGCCTACCTCACCGGTAGGTGCGCTAACACCGGTAGTTACATGAAGATGATGAGTGCCGTTATCAAACAGTTTAAACAAACCATACATACCCAAATCACCCACACCGCCAGTCTGATGACCACTTTGAACGTGATGATCAATCATTGCCACTTCCTGAAATGAAGGTGCCTGTGGTGCGCCGTCTAAGGCATCCATGGACATACTCATACTCATAAATTGGGGCATTAACATTAATGTCAGCCAATCGGTGGGCGCGTACATCAAATCCAACATGTGCATATTCATACTCATATTGGCGGGTCTGATATAACAAGGATTAGGGCCACAACCATTGGCAACAATAGTCGGATCAGTTACCGAATGAGTTCCCTGCAAAGTATCGCCACTCTGACTGCCGTACATATAACGATAACCCACCATCATGTCCCCGGCTTTTGGCAACATGTGATCATACATAACACCTGCCGGCGCATGAACACCATGTTGATGATGAGCATGTCCGGCATGCCCGTTATCACTTCCGCGATTAAGCGACAACGTATCCAAATTTAACTTCAAGGCCGCATTAACATTCCAAGAATCAAAATTATTAAAATTGTTCGCGCCACCGCCACCAATTTGTAGAGAACCCTGATGCGTATAATACTCAACGCCGGTTTCCAGAGATAAGCCTTTAGCAAACTGTTTACTAACCGTAAGACCACCACTTAACGTTCCAAAGGCCGCCAAGCGCTCGTCACTGGAAAAATTAGCCGGTAACTTGGCGGCGTCATAGCCAGTCCCGTTAAGTTGACGGTAGGATTGCCAACTGATTAACCAAGGCGTATAAAAATCCGCGGCATCCTGCGAGTAATAACGCACTCGGGGCGTGACCGTCCAGTTGTTACCTAGCGGTTGCACCCAATCGGTCTCAAACGTATGCGATTGTATCCCCCAGTCATCGGTCGAGAAATGATAATCAAAATGCACAGCGGCATCCAAGGGGTTGATAAATTGAACATAGCGCCCACCCAGCCCCCATTGATTGCGTAATTCAGGGCGCTGTTCCGATAGCGAATGAACATCGCCGCCAAACACACCGGGTGGAAGTTGATAAAAATCGGGATATCTGGGGTCAACAAAAAGAATGCTCACCGCTTTATAAGGATTAGCCAAATAGCCGGTGCTACGCGTATAAGACACATCAGCACTAACGAGGGCATTTTTATTAACAACCTGAGTCACGCCAAAATTAGTCCCCCAATCCTGTCGATTACCTTGTAAAATCTGCGCGCCACCCTGATTGGCTTTCGAATAAATTTGTCCGTCTTCTCTGTAGTGAGAACTGTCAATATAAGCAGCAGAATCATGCGGCAAAACAGCATTAGTATCACTATTGGTATAACTTAAACCCAAATTGAGCGTTGTATGCTTTTGATTAAAATTCCAAAGACCTCCCACATTACCAAAGCGTGACTCATAATCCCGTTCTGATGAAATACCGCCACCCACACTAACAGCGGCCTGATCCCATTCGTAAGCCAGCTTAACATCGCCTTGATTACGTACTTCAGGTGAAGCCGAAACCAATATATCGGTTACCTGATTATTTTGTTGATAGACTGTGCCGCCGCTTGGATCTAAATTGGCTAAAAGCGGATTACCCTTGCCGTCAATAAAAGCAGTCCCGGGAGATGGCTGAAGATATGGCGATGCGCCCACAATATGAGTGCCTGCATCATCGCCATATTGGGGCATAACCACACCAAACGCAGCAGGCGCTGAAGCAATAGGTGTGGCACCACCCCAAGTATCTTGTAAATAATTAAAAGCAAACTTTACCCGGTCGCTTAACGCTATTTTGGCGCCACCGTGAAGACTGTCAACCTCAATGGGTTTTAAGCCCGTCGAGATACTCGACACAGAATTGCTCCCCGTCGAGGAATCCGCAACCAAGCCATAAACACTCCGATTGGTCTCTTGATAATGACCGTACTGAAAATCTACCTCATCACCTTCAGCCGCATGAACAGGTGTCGACAACAATCCCGGCAATAACAAAGCGGCTTTGGTTAATGATTGTAACGAAGAAAACTCAGCTTTTTTAAAGTCTTTGTTAACTTGAAGTACGGGCTCTAAAGGCTTTTCAAACTGGTTCCGTGAGAGCATCAATTGTTTGATGGTATCTCTAAAAATACCGATTTTTGATTGCTTTTTAATTACAGCCACAACCGCCACCCTGCCCTGCTTTGCTGCCAGCGCCAGCTTCGCGGCTACCATAATTATGCGCAGTTATCGCACTTTGCAAAGGATAAGGATCCAAAGCCATCTGTGGCTTGGCAAGCGTGCCTCGCTCCCAAGGTTGCACAGTTGTACAACCACTCAAACTTAACAACAGAGTGATCCCTAACCTTATTAAAATGGGTAACTTAAGTCGATTAACAAACACAATTTTAGATGATGGTAATCAATTGACAATGACTTGCATAATATTCAGCAATCATCTTTTCTTGGGAATCGGGGGTGCACGGGCACCATAATTGTTCGGAAAACGGCTTGCAAAACACTTATTTCTCCGCCAATAAACTTGCTACTAAAGCACGCAACTCTTCGGTTTCACCGGGTCGAAAGCCCAAATGCACATGATGAATCAGTCCTTTTTTATCGACAATATACGAAGATGGCATGGCTTTTACGTCAAAATCTTTAGCGCATTGTTGAGTAACATCTGCCAAAACCGTAAAACTGGCTGGAAATTTAGCCAAAAAGGCTTTGGCATCATCCACATTTTCATCCATGTTAATGCCGACTATCTGCAAGCCCTTATCTTTAAATTGCTCATGCAATTCATTTAGAAACGGGAAGGAATGTGCACAAGGAATACACCATGACGCCCAAAAATCAACATACAAAATCTGGCCTTTATATTTTTGCAAATCTTCGGTTTTGGTTTCACCAAGAGGGGAAACCAAGCATGCAGGCATCGGATTGCCGACTTCTGCGGCAATAAGTGCTGTGTTAAAACAAAAAGAGGACAGCACTAAAGCGAATTTTAAAAAGTGTTGGGGCATCAAATGACTCATTTAATTAAGACAACTTATATATTTTGTAGGAGCGGCTTTAGCCGCGCAGATCGCGGCTAAAGCCGCTCCTACCTAGGGTGCCGTTTTATCGGCTTGGGTGAGTTCTTCAAGTTTTACGCGAGCCAAACTTCGCACGGTTTCATCGCTGTCATTAATAGCTTGTTGTAACAACGCTTTATCATCCGTAATACCATCAACCGCCATCATCCTGACATCAACCGATTTATCATTTAGCGCCTCTTGTATGGCAGCCGATGCACCACTGCCTTCGCGATGCGCTAAACTTGAAATAGCTTGTGCTCTGACATTTTCATCCGGATCAGTCAAGGCTTGCTCAAGAACCGCTTTTACAGCAGGATCACCTTCACGGCCACCAGACAATAAGCCACCAATTGCTTCTGCACGCTCTGTGGGGTCTTTTGCTTGAGCCGCTTTAATTAATTCGTCAGTTTGATCGGTTTCGTCATCGTCTTCACTTTCTTTCTGCTTTAACGACAAAGAACTGGTTCCCGGTGATGCGGCCAAACAGTCTTTTTTAGCGGTAGCGCCATCCAACCTGGCGCCCAGTATCCACGCTTCAGCCACTTGCTCTTTATTATCAGTTTTATCCGGATCATGACGATATCGAACAATTAAATCCGCCTTATGATCCAACAAACATTCCAAAACCGGCTTTAATGATGAACCAACACAAGTAGCCGTCACCAAACCTTCTGGTAGCACTGAATAATGAATGGGAACCTTGGTTTTATGCGCGATACTTTCAAGGACTTTTGCCAGCGGCGTATCCCTTACCTCAAGTTGTAATTCAGTGCCCTTATCTTCACTAACTACCAGATCAGTGACTCCTTTATCCGAGATATTGGCAGACACCTCGGCAGCTGTGATTTGCGCATAACCTGTTAGCGAGAGAATAAAGCTTAACGTCAAGCCCTTACGACAGTAATATAAATTCATAGAAACTTAACTAACATTGTTTCCAAAATAAGGAACAAGCTTGTTTGAATTCTCGAGTGAGACAGTCAATTGAACGATCCATGTTAAATTCTTGAAATTGTTTTATTGGTTTTGCACCCGATACGGCTCTTCACCTTCGACAGTATGTCTGTTATTGGCATCTAAACAGTGCATGGTTACCAAATAACCTTGAGAACCTGTATTTGTCGACTGCGATTTAGTGACTATGACCGTATAGATATCTCGACCAATAGTTGGTTTAAAATTAATTCCAGCGCTAGGTTTAGCATCACCTTCATTGATATCAGTAATCAAAACGGATGCGCTATCGCCTTTTACACCCATTACACTCACTAAGGAAGAAGCATTCTTAGGCGCTGTATCCGTCACTTGCAAAAACAGCTTTTTTGCTAAAGGGCCGCAATCCACTTTCCAGACATCAGTTGCTGATAATTTTGAAGTACTTTTACCTAAAACGCCCTCTGCCGTATGAGCAGACACAGCACTTGTATAACTCAATGCGCTTGCTAAAAACACGACTGACATTATTTTTTTTACATTTTTCATTTTATTTACCTTACTGTTGATCGTTTACTGATAAAAAAATAAGTCCTAATTACCATATTATGGCTAAACCATTGGCATGAACAACGCAAACGCTGGAACATTTCTTAATGGGTATCACTTTATTGATTCTGGATCATCTGAATTAGAGTGTCAGTGTGACTCTTATCAGATGTTTCGCAATGAAATTGTGCAACATAGGATTCAAGCCCTTTTTTTATCGATTTGGATTTTTTTATAGCTAGTAAATAAGTACCTGCCCCTTCAACTAACTTAACTTCTCGACTATATTTAGTATCGCCATCTATTAAATCAGTACTTAGTAAAGATGACTTGTTATTTTTTGTGACCTGAATACTGATTAATGGTGCTAATTTAGGCGCTAAATCTTTAACTGAAATAACAAGATGATCTGTTAATGCTACATTTCCACTAAGATCTTCATCTCTGCATGTTACATAGAATTTATCCGTTGCTGCAGCACCCGTATTTTTTTTCCCTAAAGAGCCAGTTTGGGTATGAGCTGAAGCTAACTCAGCATAAGCAAAACAACTTACTAAAGTAAGTTTAATTAGCGTTTTATAATTGTACATATATTGACACCATTGGCCTATGAGTGAATTTGATCAAATTGTTTAATATGGCTTTTAAAATCACTCTCGACTAAAGAAAATTTTAAAAATCTTTTCATTGTTAACTTAAATCTATTGTAGTCTAATTTTACAACGACTAAGCCCTAAAACATAAGGGTGATTAGCATTGCACTAATCACCCTTAAAGACAACCTTGTTACGCTAAATAATGAAATTACTTAGCGCAATATAAGAACGCTTACTTAGAAGCCTGATGAACCTTTTGAAAATCCACGAGTATTAGCTTCATTCAGGTAAGCATCAAACGCAGCACCCGTTGGTTCAACTGATATTGTTCTGGTTGCTCCACCTGGACATGCTAATGCACCAGCAGAATCTTTAACATGTGCAGTAGGATTAGTAACCGTCATAGTTGACCAATAAGAAGGTTGTAATAAATCAATATCATTATATAAAGTACTGTCACCATCGAGCGCTGTAAACCACCAGTCAGAACGATTGTTGTCACCATTACCCCCGGCTATAGTTTTAAATACGGGTGAATTTGGAGCAGTACCATTTTGTACTCGGCGGCCAAACTCATCTTTAGGCGCTTTGTATGGGCCACTATTATCGTTCGCCGCATTCTTGCCAACATCACAATAATTGATAACACCTATCCTAACATTAAGCGCCGAAATACAATTATCTGGAATTTTTGGAGCTGTTACTTTAAAAGGAGTGATGGCATTCATATTATTCGGCATGGCACCATCTTTCCATAATAGACCTTGTACATTTTCCTTATCATCAAAGATTTCAAAAGTTGAAGCAAATGGACTACCACCATCATAACCAGTGACTTGTAAATTGATCCCCACATCAGGCAACGCTGCGCCAGTATGATCTTTCATTATCGTGTCAATACCAGCATGACCGTCTACACCACGACCAAGAACAGCTCCAGTAGATGTTTTCCAAACAGTTAGTGCTCCAAATGGAAATAAAGCTGATTGGCCAATTACTGGATAAGAAACACCATCAGCTCCACCACCGCAACTATGCGTAATAGTAAAACCATTGTAACTGGCAAGACCCGCGATCGCTTTATCCCTAACGCCCGTATGTGCAAAAGCTTGACCAGTAGCAAACAAGGCAACTAATGAGCAAAATGCCAAGCCTTTTATTTTTGAATCCATCATATATATCCTCCTGAGGACGAGTAAATTATTTTAAAATTTCCAATTAATGTCTTGCATGCAAAACATACTGACCTAAAAACATAAGCACTACCCGTGCCATGTTTTATAAAGCCCTTTAAAATAATACATCATGCCTGGATTTTTAAATAGTTTAATTACCTAATATAGCCTCGATAATTTACAAAAAAATCATTTAAAATCAATAGAATGGATAACTCTATACGCATGATTTAGTTACTTTTTAAATCATAAAAATTAAAGTCACTAAAATTCAACAGCTTATAAAAAAAGACCATCAGGACTAGCGTATTTATTTTTATAATCTGACAAAAAAACTGAATAATAATAAATTTAAATTAACCTTGGTTAAACCTTAAGCTAATGATAAATAACTATTTATATTAGCCACACACCATGTAACCTGCGATTTTTATGTGATTTATTAAACAAAATCAGTTGCTGAGTTTAAAAGTGCTTTAGACTTAACTTAAATTTATAGGTGACATATCCTTTTTTTATTTTTTAGCGTTTCGACAAAGCTTGTTAAACTTAGAAAAAAGACAAAAAGTGTGTCATATGACACAGTAGTGTGTCATATGACACACTTTTTCTAACTCTAAAATATTAACGCATGAACTAAACCCAACACTTAAAGCATTAAATCACACCAGAATTACTCCACCATACCCATTGCATTACCGAAAACAAATCGGAACGGGTCGATTCAAACTTGCTTAGGGAAAATCAAAGTAGCAAAAGTGATTTTTTTGATAATCGCGTCTCAAAAAGCTTTTTTCATCTATTAAAAACAGAAAGTTCATCATCAATGCTATCGAACCTTTACAGATGCTAAGCAAGATTCATTTGAATACATTTCAACAAACTATTTAACCCAACAAATCCTGCCAGATTTTCTCAACTTGTTGGCTTAGCGCTAATACTTCAACTGGGTTAATAAATGCTTTTTCTCCCTGTAAAACTTGCTTATGCCCAATATCTCGAAAAGTGCAATAAGCGTCTTTAAGCATTTCTGCCTGCACTTTTGAGATAAAACCGGATTCCTGTAAACCTTCCAGTAATCTGACATTATCGGTATAGGTCGTTAATGTTGGATTTTTGGCCGCCTGAGCCAACACACCCAATTGCACCATAAACTCAATATCGGCAATACCGCCTTTACTGTGTTTTAGATCAAACTGATCGGGTTGTTGGGTAGCTAAGGCTCCACGCATTTTTTCACGCATTTCGCGCACTTCGGTTTTTAATTGCTCAACTTCTCTGGGTAAACTTAAAACCCGCCTGCGTATTGCTTCATAAGCCATTTTTAACTGCTGATCACCGGCAATAAAGCGCCCCCTGACCAAGGCCTGATGTTCCCATGTCCATGCCTGACTTTTTAAATAATCTTCGTAAACAGCAATATGAGTCACCAATAAACCGGAATCGCCACTCGGGCGTAGTCGCATATCCACTTCATAAAGTACGCCAGATAACATTTTGGTATCGAGTACATGGCGTATTTTTAAACCCAAGCGCCCATAAAATTGGGCACAAGAAACCGGCTTTTGGCCATCTGTTAAGACATTACCATCCAGACAGTCATACAAAAACACCATATCCAAATCAGAGCCATACCCCAACTCAATGCCGCCCAATTTACCCAAACCGATAATGGCAAAACCGTTGGGTTTATCATCACAACCGGGAGGAAATCCATGTTTATCTGTGAGCATTAACCATACGCGCTCCAGGACATGATCTACAATACTTTCAGCAATGTAGGTTAAATAATCACTGACAACCATTAGAGAAATAATCCCCATAATGTCTGCCGCTGCAACGCGTAACAGATTGATATGCTTAAATTGCCGCAGGACGATCATGAGTTGTTCAAGATCTTGAACTTCAATACTGGCCAGCAAATCTACCAGTTGTTTATCAAGATCTTCTTTTTTTAACGGCTCATATAAAGACCGTGTATCCAGCAATTCATCAAACAACACAGGGTACAAAGATAAGTAATCACAAATCCACGGACTAGCCGATGACAAGCGCAATAACTGGTTTAAGGCATCGGGGTTTTCTGACAATAAGGATAAATAGACATTTCTGCCGGCAACTGCTTCAAACAAGCTCAAGATACGCTTTAAGGTATCATCGGGATTGTTAACCTGCTGCATTGCCTCAATTAATTGCGGCATTAACCGATCAAGCACTTTTGCACCTTTAGCGGTTAAGCGCCTGATTGCTGGTGCATTTTTAAAGTGCTTGATAGCGGTTAGACTATTAGCGACTTGCTGGAAACCATAGTTTGTTAAGTATTCCTGTAAGTCTGTGTCGTCCGCAGTAACCGTCCAAAGCTGTTGACTGTGCTGATCTTTAACTTCTTGTCTTGAGAGTGAAAAAACCTGCTCAAACACGGCATGCACCTGTGATCTTACCTCTTCCAATTTAATTTTAAAGCTACACCAATCCGGATAATCCAACGAATAAGCCAGTATCAGTTGAGTTGACGCTGTTACAGGCAAGTCATGCGTTTGTCGGTCTTGATATTGTTGGATATGATTTTCGACTCGACGTAAAAAACAATAAGACTGGGTTAATTGTACGGCATCATCCGGTGTTAATAATTCCAAGTTACCCAGTAGTTGCAGTACCTCCAAAATACCACGCGTTTGCAACGCCTTTTCATTACCACCCCGAATCAATTGAAAAGCCTGACCAATAAATTCACACTCTCTAATGCCGCCGGGGCCAAGCTTGACATTATCCAGCCGATCTTTGCGTTTTAATTCTTGGGTAATTTGTGCTTTTAAGGAACGCAGCTCTTCAAAAGCACCGTAATCCAAATAGCGCCGATAAACAAAAGCATTTAGCATCGTCATGAGTTGGGTGCCGGTTGTAAAATCACCCGCTACCTGACGCGCTTTAATCATGGCATAGCGCTCCCACTCCCTTGCCTGTGTTTGATAATAATTTTCCATGCCCTCAAAGGTCATGATAATCGGACCGCTATCACCAAACGGTCTTAAGCGTATATCAGTACGAAATACAAAACCGTCAACCGTAATTTCGTCCAACACTTTAACCAGACTTTGACAGAGTCGGGTAAAAAACTCACTGTAACTGGTTTCTTTTCTATCCGCTAAGACCCCGTTTTCGGGGTAAGCAAAAATCAAATCGATATCAGAAGAATAGTTGAGTTCATAAGCCCCCAGCTTACCCATACCCAAAACCACTATTTGCATTGGACTG
This sequence comes from Methylococcales bacterium, assembly GCA_026399095.1. Lineage (GTDB taxonomy): Bacteria > Pseudomonadota > Gammaproteobacteria > Methylococcales > Methylomonadaceae > Methylobacter_C. Next base: position 22,674 of record JAPLRP010000012.1, read on the forward strand.
CCATCAGCCAGAATGGGCGTGCCGCGTTTTTCACAGGCTTGCTGGTAAAGAAAATCCAGCGCAAACTGAATAGAGGCGTCTGCCAGCCAAGACACTTCAAGAAGCGTTTCTGATAAGGGTGCCCAGCCTGCCAAATCACGCCAAGCAATTCGAATCATTTCTCGTCGCCTAAAACTGCGCAGACTTTGCATTAAATCGGCTTCGGTTTCCATCACAAAACTGGAAAGCTTTTCTATATAGCTTGAGTCTTTATAGGGTATTAATAAATCTCGACTGGTTGCCAGATTAACCAATATTTCTGGTCGACGCAGACAGCTTTCAGTAATAAATAAACTGGAACACCAAACCTTTGCCATGGAAGCAACCAACTCCGGTGTCGGCTTAAAATCAAGTTTAAGCTCAACCAACCGTTCGTCCCACTGTTGTAAGGAAGCCGTTACAGCATCTTGTAAATCATCAGGAAGTTTGGTTAGTTCTGTTTTGAGGCTATTGATAAAAGACATAAGGCATCGCTTTAATTTAAAAAACCATTATATATTTAATGGGTATTGCCAAGGAAAATGAATACATAAATAGCCAATCCCACCATGACTAATCCACTGATTAATTTAAGCCAGCGCCCTTCTTTTTCTTGTAAACGACGCTGACTTAACGTGACGATACCTATCGCTAAGACAATAAAATCATCAAACAGATAAGCCAGATTATAAAGTAACAAATAGCCGTAATAACTTGCGCTGCTTAATTGTTTGAGTGTTAATATTTTGGTATATAACGCAGGAAAACCAGAGGTACACATAAACTCGACCATCTGCACCAGAACCGCTAACACCAATGTGCCAAGCAAAGCACCAGCAAGGTTTTGTGCCTGCAAAACAGTCCGCATTCTGGCATAAATATCCGGCTTTGCTGCATTTGGAATGGATAATGAGATGCCACGACCATAAAACCAGAAATCTTTTAGGTTAAGCAAACCCGCAAATAGCGCAATACCGGCAATAACGATTTCTGCAACACGAGATAACCCAATAAATAAAAACAAATTAAGCCAAGCCGCCATAAACATAAAATAAGCCAAGCCTTCGACTGCAATAAAAGTGCCTGCGATAGCAAACATTCGCCATCTGTTTTTCATGGGTGCCAGCAAAGATATCATGAGTATTAACACCCACATTGAACAAGGATTAAAACCATCCAACAAACCCATCGCCAAGGTAAACAAGGGTAAACCCAGTTCGTCCAAGGAAAGCTTGTATCCGAAGAAATCCAGAAAAAAAACGGGGGGCGGTTGAGTTAAAACTGCCGCCCCTGACTCGCAGGATAAGGATTCTTTGGGCTCACAACTAGCGGAGGCATCTTGTTTTTTTTGCGCGTGCCCTTGCAGCAAGGCATTTCGAATAAGCTGACCCGTGGTTATCTCATCGGAATATCCGACCAGCAATTGTCCTGCTATATAAAAGGCAGGTACTTTGAGAGTACCCAAGGCTTGATTTTTAGCCAGTTTTTGCAATTGCTCTAAGGCGTTAGGGTCTTTAACTACGTCATGAATGAGGATTTTAAGCGTGGGTTGCTCGCGTTGAAGTGCCTGTAAAAACTGCTCGGCTTTAGCGCAATGGGGGCAGCCTTCACGAACGTATACGTCAATATCGGCTGGATATTTGAGTAACTCTTGACTGTTATCTTGCAGAAATAAATCTTGTTTAGCAAAGGCTTTTGAATTAAGGGTAAACATCAAAAACCATAGCAAACAGACAATAAACAACTTGATGATTATTTTCATTGAATATCCCTTGAGCTATGTTCTTTTTTTATTACCATAACTGATACACTATAGACCAAAAATCATTATTTGATTAGCCTGTAAAAATGCCTTAAATTTAAGCAATTAAAATAATTACATAACTCTTGAAAAAAGCCTTCATCAGAATTAAATTTATGAATGAGGTGGTCAGGTTAGATTTATTTTTCTATTTATGGTGACTTTGCTTAATCGCACCACTGTTTTTTGTAAGTACCTACCTACTTTTTAATACCATTAATAATAAAGGATATTAAATGAACCCGATAAATATAGAAGCACCTTCTCAAGACCTGGAAATTTCCAAAAAACCACTAACATCTGCTGCAACCCATACTTCAAAAGGCGAGCTTCTGGTCACCGGTGTTGCTACCGGGGTTGTAGCAACGGCGATCATACAAACCGGAAAAGGCGTTGTATCCTCATTGTCCAGGCATCCGTTTATTATGTTTGGTTTTGGAGTTGTTACTGGCTATTTAACTTATAAATACCGTAAAGAGCTTATTTCTATCGGTAGTAAATCTGCCAAACACAGCAAAGACTTTATATTAAAACAACAAGAAAATCTTAAAGACCTTATTGCAGAAGCTCAAGAAGACGTAACTTAATGCCATGCTTCCATCTCTTTTATTTTAAGTTCTAAAATGTCAAATTCTAATGACTACCATCTGAATCACGGTAAAGTGGTACATGCTACGAACGGCAGGATTCGTATTATTTCTCCGCTTTTATACAAAGATACTGAGCGTGCCAATGTTCTGACCGTATTACTGCAAATGAGAGAAGGTATCAAAAAAGTCAGTACAGTTGCCGATATTGGTTCCTTGGTCGTTTATTTCGACCCACATAAACTACACAAAGCAGAGCTATTAACGCTTTTAGATGCCTTACTGGCTAATTTAGGCCATAGAAAAGCCTCCATGCAATCCTTTAAGTCTTCGGAAATAATCCCTAACGAGGCTTATGAAGGTATCGTCGAACAGAAATTTACGATTGCTATCGATGAAATGAAGTGCACATCCTGTGCGCTTTTAATTGAAATGTTATTAAATCGTGATCCACGAGTTTCCACGGCCAAGGTCAATTACGCTTCCAAAACAGCTAATGTGACTAGCTCGCTAAGCAAGGAATCTTTATGCTGTTTAATCGAAAATATGGGTTACAAGGCCCATAATTTAGACAGTTTTGACAAAGCATGTAAAAAAAATTGCTTCCCTATCACTCTAAGGATTGCTGTCTTAGTGTCCGGACTGGCTTTACCCATTATCTTTATCCGCTGGATTAATAAGTGATTCTATATTTATACTGACTCGAATTTGATTTATTTTTATCTTTGACATAACGCGAGTTAAAAAGCTTAAGATTCTTTTTCAAGCGGACATGTAAGCCTTGTAACATTAACACGATCTCTTAGTTGTTTACCCGGCTTAAAGTGTAAGCCATATTTAGCTGATAAATTTAGAAACTCTCCATTTTTTGGATTTCGACCTAAGCGAGCAGGATAATGATGTAAAGTGAAAGCTCCAAAACCTCTAATTTCTATTCTTTCATTAGCAATGGCCGCCTGACACAGGCCTTCAATAATACAATCAACAGCCAAATCAACTACCTTTAATGTCAAATGAGTTTGTTTTTTAGCAATTGCATCGATAAGGTCTGATTTATTCATTTTTATCCTATTTATCCAAAGTGGGTCATATGCCCTATTTAAGAGCGTTAAATGCCACATTAATTTATCTGATAACTTGCTTAATCTGCACAAAATGCCGCTTAGAAAGACTTTTAATAAACTTAACCTAGATAATAAGCAATTACTAAGCCACTTTTTAGTCTACTGTTAAGTTCAGTTTGGCTTTATATGAAATAGAGTCCTTTTTTATTACCACTCAATAATTTGATTACTGATAATAACCGTCACAAATAAGATTTAACCGATTTTTTACGAGGTATTTTAAAAAAGATAACGCTGAGAAAAAATACTAAAAGAGACTTAACAAGGCTTACTATGAGGAGATGCTTTGGAACACGACTTTAAATAAAAAATCGAGACTAACATACAAATAAGGCATTATTGGCCAATGAAAAAACTCAGTAACCAATAATGCCTTGTTTTTCTAACGACTAACTACCAACCGATCTGAAATACATCGCCTTCAAGCAAGATAACCGAAGTAACACCCGTTAAGGTAATGGCTTCTGCACGATCATCCACACTATTGAAATAGGTCAAAACACCAGCATTTAAACCCCATTCCCCGGCACTATCTACTGCTTTTGCAGCTTGCGAATTACCAGTCAAAGCTTCAATCAAACCAGCCCCATCAATGTTAACCTTATCACCAACAGTTAAACCATTAATTCTTGACCCGCCATTTTGATCAGCATCCAGAAAAAATGTCTCCCGAACGTTTTCTGCTGCAGTAATTACATGGTTACCTGTACCACCCAAATGAATTGTAGTAAACTCGGAGGTACCCAAGTCAACTGTAACTGCCAACTTTGATGCATAGCCCACGGTTAGCGTATGATTGCCGCCTAAAGTAGTCAACACGCCCAAGTTACCCGATTCGGTTAAGTTTACTGCATAGTTATTTGAGAAAGCAGTATCTTCCAAAGTGGCGATGGCAGTTTGAATATCAGCTACTTTACCGCTAATGGTAGTCATCGCAGTAGCATCTACCGGCACAATACCACTTTCAGCAATGATAATCAGATCTGCTGCATTAGCAGAGCCTGCCTCCAAAGTAGCCGTAACACCAACAGTCAAATGATCAATGGTTTCAGAGATCAGCACTTGTGCAATATCAGTGGCTGAACCAAAAAACTCAGACACGTTTGTAGCATCAATATTAACCTTAGTGACGGCATCGATAGCAAGTATATCGCGCGCCGAAACCACTTCATCAGTAATTGTCATGCTGTAGTCGTTGTTGGCGCCTGCCAGCTTAATTAAGCTGCTAACCTGTCCATCAGTCACTATCGCGCTAATAGCACCAGTTGTAAACTTGGCAATTTGATTTAGTTTGGCCACAGAAGCTTCATCTTCAACCGTTACTTTTACGTTACTTGCGGTATCAATCGTTGCCACTCTAATCGCTCTGGTAATATCTGCAGCCGTACCAGTGATCATTTTAACTGCTTTAGCATCAACCACCACTTTAGTATTAGTATCAATCATGTTTAGATCGGCTGCTGCTGCTGTACCAGTCGCCACTTTAACCTTTATGTTTGCAGCCGTATTAATTGTATTTGCACTTATCGCTGTAGCAATGTCCTCAGCAGTACCTTTAATAGTTTTGGCAGCAAGAACATCCACTTTTGCACGCGTTATATCGTCAAGCAAATTTAGATCAATCGCATTGACAATCAGATCAGTCACTGTAGCGGCTGCCAAAGAGTTTGGTCCGCCATTAGTTTTAACGATTTTGTTTAATTGGGCCATTGTTGCGGTGTGATCGCCGGATTCGTTTCTAATGACCAAATCATCGCCAGCTTTCCAACCCAACCCTTTAGCCAAGTTGGCTGCTGTGTTAGTCACTTTCGCCAGCACACCAGAAAAATCATGTTGAGCAGCTAAACTAAACGGTGCAACTACATCATTAAAATTCCAGCTACCACCCTTCTCAGCGCTTCCTACCAAACCATCTGCCGCAGCAACACGAGCACCGGTAGTTTCTGCTACTGCTTTAACGAAACTCTGGCCTAAATCACCCGAACCGGTATTACAACTCCAGAAAGCAATATCCAAATCGCGTTCAGCTGCACCATCAAAACGGCTACGAAAGTCAGTTGCTGTTAACGTGCGACCGCCCAAACTAATTTCTCCAGGAGCACCATGAGCAAGCAAATGTAGCGTTTTAAGTCCAGGTACCGCCATGGCCTTTATAATCTGGCTAATCGCATCCTCACCCGTCTTTAGCAACCAGACATCAACACTGGGTTTGATGCCATCGAGTAACACACTTAAGTCTTTAACGCTGGCATCAGCGATAAGGATTTCACGTGAATTGGACTGCGAATTTTGACGACTCATATAGACTACCTTGTTATTATATATATTGATTAATTAGGCTTTTAAATTATTTCGCTAGACGAATTAAAAAAAATATTATGGCCCGTTAGATTTAAATCTGAGTTTAATCATGTCGTTTCTAGATCTTTGATTTAGAAAAATCACAACATGACATTCCAAAACAAATAAGCACGTTGCGTGCCAAAAATAAAAACCCACGCCAGCCATGGCTTTTCTAACCAAACCAAGGAATATGTGAATTAAAAAGTGTGTCATATGACACACTAATAGGTCATATGACACACTTTTTAAATAAAATCGTTGATCTTGGATTACTAATAACCTAACTCTTATGAAAATATAAAAATACAGGTTGTGTGAAAGTTAGTATTACCTTTGGAATCCGCTTTCAAACTGATCACCTCGCTCCAAGCGAAAGCTAACAGTTAGTACGGGTCGAGTTTCACAGCTATCCTGAGACAAGCAACAACTCACGCTGCCACCTTCTTTGGTTGATATATAGCTCCACTCACGGCTAACCCAGCCGTTTTTATATTTATGGCTGCGTTCA
>JAPLRP010000005.1 GCA_026399095.1 Methylococcales bacterium
CAGGCTGACTCAAGCGGAGTTTGTTTGTGTTGAATGCGGCTTTAGTGAAAACGCCGACCTTGTGGGTGCAATGAATGTACTTGCTAAAGGCCATGCGCTTTTAGCGAGTCAATAACCGTTGGATAGACGGGGCTAGTCTGTGTAGTGAACGGTGCAGTAATGCCGTCAGCAGCAGAAACCAGTGAGCAGTAGCGATACCTATTCACTCCTAGGAAACTAGGAATCCCCTTCCTTCAGGTGGGGGAGGATGTCAATGTCTAACGCGGGGCGAAAGCCACAAAATAATTAATAAAGGCTAATAGCATGAACTATCTGGTAAGTTTAATAAAAATAGCAATCAAGTGGACACCCAAGATGATGATTTTATGGGTAGCCAATTACAAGTTAAAAGGCATTGCGGAAGTAAAGGATTTTAATTTAGATCTTGATGCCCGAAAAGTTTATGTACACACGCAGTTGTTTGGTGAAGCAGATTCGATTGAAGTATGGGCGGAAAATTTTGCGATTATTATTGATCAAGATACTTATAAGTTTATTCTTCAACTCGCTAAATCCAATAAGCCTTGGTTGAGCAATACATTTGCCTTGATTGTAGGTAAAGCTTGGCCAATACCTACAATACCTCAATTAGCGCCTTTTATGCCGCTGGCTTATGCGTTATTAAAAGCCGAAAGTCCGGTACAGAAGATTAGTAGTTATATCGATGGTGATAGTTAATTTGTCAAGCACTGTGTCAGGGTTTTAAAAATTGTTAATGACCAAAGTGGTATAATTTTGTATAGTAATAAGGTTTGATTTTTTATAATGGAATGAGCCTTTAACTGTTCATCCCGTTTTGTATATTTGAGGTAAAGTGCTTGGCTAAGTCTGCAATATTGGTGTTAGAAGATGGAACAGTATTTAATGGCGTGTCTATAGGTGCAGAGGGTTGCTCTGTAGGTGAGGTCGTTTTTAATACTGCAATGACAGGGTATCAAGAAATTCTCAGTGATCCTTCTTATGCTCGGCAGATTGTGACACTAACTTATCCACATGTTGGTAATGTAGGTACAAATAGCGAAGACGATGAGTCTGCGGGTGTTTTTGTCAGTGGTTTGGTCATCAGAGATTTGCCGTTAATGGCGAGTAACTGGCGCTGTGAAAAAACATTGCAGAAGTATTTGCTGGACAATAATGTCGTAGCCATTGCTGACATAGATACAAGAAAATTAACCCGTTTGTTGCGTGATAAGGGTGCCCAGCGTGGCTGTATTATGGCCGGAGAGATTGTTTGTCAGGATGCCGCAAAAAAAGCGATTGATAGTTTTCCCGGTTTAAAAGGCATGGATTTGGCCAAAGAAGTGACGGTTTCTGAAACCTATGAGTGGATTGAAAACATTTGGGATCTGCAGCGCGGGTATACGCTAGGTGAGAACTTGTCCAAGCATGTGGTTGCTTATGATTTTGGTATTAAGCGTAACATTCTTAGATTATTGGTTAATCGTGGTTGCAGAGTTACGGTTGTTCCCGCAACCACATCAGCGGCAACCGTCTTGGCGATGAATCCCGATGGCGTGTTTTTATCGAATGGTCCTGGTGACCCTGAGCCTTGTTTATATGCGATAGAAGCCATCAAAACCATTTTGATAAGTAAAATTCCGGTTTTTGGTATTTGTTTAGGTCATCAATTACTGGCTTTGGCTAGTGGTGCAAAAACTGAAAAGATGAAGTTTGGTCATCATGGTGCCAATCATCCGGTTCAAGAAATTGCAACGGGACGGGTTATGATTAGTAGCCAAAATCATGGTTTTGCGGTGAATGAAGCCAGTTTGCCTGGTAATTTAATAGCCACTTATCGGTCTTTGTTCGATGGTAGTTTGCAGGGTGTTAAAAGGACCGATTGTCCAGCCATGAGTTTTCAAGGCCATCCTGAAGCCAGTCCTGGACCGAATGATGTAGAATCCTTATTTGATGACTTCATCGCTATGATGAATGATGCAAGCAAACAATAAAATAGACTAAAAAATCATAAAATGCCAAAAAGAACCGACTTAAAATCGATTTTACTATTAGGTGCCGGACCCATTGTTATTGGTCAGGCTTGTGAGTTTGATTATTCAGGTACACAAGCCTGTAAAGCACTGCGGGAAGAAGGTTATCGGGTTATTCTGGTGAATTCCAATCCAGCGACCATTATGACTGATCCGGATATGGCAGATGCCATTTATATCGAGCCTATTGATTGGCAAACGGTCGAAAAAATTATAGCAAAAGAACGCCCTGATGCTATTTTGCCAACCATGGGTGGTCAAACTGCGTTGAACTGTGCGCTAGATCTTGATGCGCATGGTGTACTGGCAAAATATAACGTTGAGATGATCGGTGCAACTAAAGAAGCCATTAATAAAGCTGAGGACCGTCAGTTGTTTAATGACGCCATGAAGCGTATCGGTTATGAAGTTGCGAAATCAAAAACTGCGCATTCTATGGAAGAAGCGTTGGCGGCACAAAAGGAAGTGGGTTATCCGACGGTTATTCGCCCATCTTTTACCATGGGTGGGAGTGGTGGTGGTATTGCTTATAATAAAGAAGAGTTTGTTGAAATTTGCGAGCGTGGGTTGTATTTATCGCCCACAAACGAGTTATTGATTGAAGAGTCAGTATTGGGTTGGAAGGAATACGAGATGGAAGTGGTCCGTGATTCTAAGGATAACTGCATTATCGTTTGTTCAATTGAAAACTTTGACCCGATGGGTGTACATACCGGCGATTCTATTACCGTAGCCCCCGCGCAAACCTTGACTGATAAAGAATATCAAATTTTGCGTAATGTGTCGTTGGCGGTATTGCGTGAGATTGGTGTGGATACTGGAGGCTCAAATGTTCAGGTCGCGATTAATCCTGTTGATGGACGAATGATTGTGATTGAAATGAATCCACGCGTCTCACGGTCTTCTGCGTTAGCGTCCAAAGCCACGGGTTTTCCTATTGCTAAAGTTGCCGCTAAATTAGCGGTGGGCTATACTTTAGATGAGCTTAAAAACGAAATCACTGGTGGCGCGACCCCGGCATCATTTGAGCCAACCATTGATTACGTAGTTACTAAAGTGCCACGTTTTACGTTTGAAAAATTTCCGCAAGCCGATGATCGATTGACTACACAAATGAAATCAGTGGGTGAAGTGATGGCGATTGGTCGCACTTTCCAGGAATCCCTACAAAAAGCTTTGCGTGGCTTGGAAATTGGCATTAGTGGTCTCGATGAAATAGTTGATCTGAATGCAGATGACGCGAAAGAAAAAATGCAAAGGGAAATGCGTCATCCAGGTCCAGATCGTTTGCTGTATGTGGCCGATGCTTTTCGTAGTGGCATGAGTTTGGTTGAGATATATGAGGTTTGTAAAATTGATCCTTGGTTTTTAGCACAGATTGAAGATCTAGTTATTACCGAACAATCATTAGCCACTAAGACCTTATCAACTTTGAAAGACGGCGAGCTTTACAAGCTAAAGCGCAAAGGGTTTTCAGATATCCGTATAGCTAAATTGCTGGATGCTTCTGAAACTGAAGTACGTAATGTACGTCATAAACAAAACATTCGCCCTGTCTATAAACGCATCGATTCTTGTGCGGCTGAATTTTCTTCGGATACGGCTTATTTATATTCAACCTACGAAGAAGAATGTGAAGCACGGGTTTCTGATAAAGAAAAAATTATCATACTCGGTGGAGGCCCTAATCGAATCGGACAGGGCATAGAATTCGATTATTGTTGTGTTCATGCAGCATTGGCATTGCGTGAAGATGGCTATGAAACCATCATGATTAATTGTAATCCTGAAACGGTTTCAACGGACTTTGATACCTCTGACCGTTTATATTTTGAGTCATTAACGCTGGAAGATGTACTTGAAATTGTCCATATTGAAAAACCAAAAGGGGTTATTGTTCAGTATGGTGGGCAGACGCCTTTAAAGTTGGCGCGTGCTTTGGAAGCAGCTGGTGTGCCTATTATAGGTACTTCACCTGATTCAATTGATTTGGCAGAAGATAGGGAGCGATTTCAAAAGTTGCTGGAAAGATTAGGGTTAAAACAGCCACCGAATGGCACTGCCCGTTCTGTTGAGCAGGCCATTAATGTAGCTAAAGACTTGGGATATCCCTTGGTAGTCAGGCCTTCTTATGTGCTTGGCGGTCGTGGAATGGAAATCGTTTTCAATGAAGAAGGCTTGCAGCGTTATATGAAAGAAGCGGTGAGTGTTTCCAATGATGCGCCTGTATTGCTGGATCGTTTCCTTGATGATGCCGTGGAAATGGATGTTGATGCAATATATGACGGTGAGCGTGTTTTAATCGGTGGTTTGATGGAACACATTGAACAAGCCGGTGTGCATTCAGGTGATTCTGCCTGCTCTTTGCCGCCTTATGATTTGGCTCCGGAAATTCAGAACAAGCTACGTGAACAAGTCGCAAAAATGGCTGAAGCGTTGGGTGTAAGAGGGTTGATGAATACCCAATTTGCAATTCAGGGCGAAGATATTTTTGTGCTTGAAGTTAATCCAAGAGCTTCACGTACTGCACCATTTGTTTCCAAAGCCACCGGTTATCCGCTGGCTAAAATTGCTGCTCGCGTTATGGTCGGGCAAACACTTACAGAACAAGGTATTACAGAAGAACGAATTCCAGACTATTATTCAGTCAAGGAAGCCGTATTTCCCTTTGTTAAATTCCCTGGCGTTGATCCTTTGTTAGGACCTGAAATGAAATCAACAGGTGAAGTAATGGGAGTAGGTAAAACCTTTGGAGAAGCCTTTGCCAAGTCACAACGTGCTGCAGGCGTAAATTTGAATGATAGTGGTAAGGTGCTTATTAGCATCCGGGATGCTGATAAAGCTAAGGCACCTGATATTGCCAGAATGTTGGTTGACAAGAAATATGAGATTGTGGCAACTGGTGGTACGGCAAAATTTCTTAAAGAAGCCGGGATTCCCTGTGAAGTAGTTTATAAAGTCAACGAAGGGCGACCTAATACCGTTGATATGATTAAAAATGATCAGATTCAGTTAATCATTAATACCACAGAAGGTAAAAAAGCAATTTCAGATTCTTTTACCATGCGTAGAGAAGCACTTCAGCATAGGGTGACTTATTACACAACTATGGCAGGTGCCAGAGCCGCTTGTTACGCACTGGGTGAATTAGATGCGGGTGATGTGAATTGTTTGCAGGATTTGCACAAAAGTTTGGTTTAAAGTGGCAAGGCGTAAAATACAACGTAGGGTTTTATCTTACGCCTTTAGCCTGAAAATTATTAATGGAGTTAAAAAATGAGTAAAGTTCCACTCACTGTCAAAGGTGCAGAAAAATTGCGTCTAGAATTAGACGAATTAAAATCAGTTGTGCGTCCACGCATTATTGAGTCAATTGCTACCGCACGAGCTCACGGTGATTTAAAAGAAAATGCTGAATATCATGCTGCCAAAGAGCAACAAAGCTTTGCTGAAGGGCGTATAGCTGAAATTGAAGGTAAGCTTGCTAATGCTCAAATTATTGATATAACTAAGGTAGATGCAAATGGCCGCGTGGTTTTTGGCGCGACAGTAGAAATAGAAGACGTTGAATCTGAGAAAAAAGTAACTTATCAGATTGTTGGAGAAGACGAAGCTAGTATTAAAGAAGGAAGAATATCAATTGGATCGCCGATTGCAAGGGCATTGATTGGAAAGGAAGCAGAGGACGTCGTTACGGTAAAAACACCCGGCGGAAATGTTGATTATGAAATTAAATCTATTAAATATATTTAATGTGCTGTAAGTTCATGGCGAAAGAAACAATGAGTTTATTTCGCCATGATTTTTCCGGTCACTTGTTTGGATTTAATCGATAAATTACAGCAATTTGACCAATTGATTGAATCAACTCTGCTCCCGTACCGGTGCACATTTTTTCACAAATTAGTTTCCGATCATCTCGCTCTGCCCGCACTTTTACTTTAAGCAGTTCATGTGTGTTTAAAGCCTGTTCAAGTTCGGCTAGTACGGCGTCTGTCAGGCCTGATTGCCCAATCATAACAACCGGTTTTAAAGCATGAGCCTCAGCTCGAAGTTTTTTCTTATCTGCAGAGTTCACTCATTATTCCTAAATCAAAAAAATTCACAATACACTATACAACATATTATGGGTCGAAGTAAAAGTAGTAGTCGTTGGATGGCCGAACATTTTGAAGATGAATATGTCAAAATGGCACAAGCACAAGGTTATCGGTCCAGAGCCGTTTTTAAGTTAAAGGAGATTCAGGATAAAGATCAGTTGATAAAGCCAGGGATGAATATTGTTGACTTGGGTGCAGCGCCAGGAGGTTGGTCACAGTTTGCCCGGCAATTACTGGGTAAAAAAAACAAACTGATAGCCTTGGATATTTTACCAATGGAAGCTCTGGAAGGCGTTGAATTTATTCAGGGTGACTTTCGTGAAGAGTCTGTTCTGGATGAGCTAAAAGTTGCTTTGGAGGATATGCCAGTTAATTTGGTTATGTCAGATATGGCGCCTAACATGAGTGGTAATAGAGGAGTAGACCAGCCGCGAGCAATATACTTGGGTGAGTTGGCTTTAGATACTGCCAGAACAGTTTTGACTAAAGATGGAAGCTTTTTGGTGAAATTGTTTCATGGTGAAGGTTTTGAATCGTTTTATAACGAAGTGCAGAGTTGTTTTTCAAAAGTAGTGATTAGAAAACCTAAAGCATCAAGACCAAGAAGTAATGAGGTTTATATTTTGGCTAAAGGGTTTAAATAAGCTTTAATAGCCCATATATCTGCGAGACAAGAAAGTTACCTTGGTTAAGGTAAGTTCTCTATAAATAACGACAGTCAGGAAAGTCAACTCCTGATATAATTAATCAGTTTTTTAAAACCGGGAGCCTTCCAGGTACAGGGTGTTTTGTGAATGATATGATGAAAAATATAGTCTTATGGGTGGTCATCGCTGTTGTATTGATGTCACTATTTAATAATTTCGGCCCGCAAGGTGAGAAACTCGATTCATCTTTATCTTATTCGCAATTCATCGAGTCGGTGAAGGCGGGTCAGGTACAACAGGTGATGATTGATGAGCATATTATTAAAGGCAAGACTCAATCGGGTCAGATATTTAGAACTTATGCGCCTAACGATCCACATTTGATTGATGATCTACTGGCTAATGGAGTTGATATTAAGGCTGTTCCGCCTGAGCAACCCTCATTAATCATGCAGTTACTTATTTCTTTTGGTCCCATGTTGTTGTTGATTGCCGTCTGGGTTTTCTTTATGCGACAAATGCAGGGCGGCGGAGCAGGTGGCCGTGGAGCAATGAGCTTTGGCAAAAGCAAAGCTCGTATGCTTGAAGAAGATCAGATAAAAATAACGTTTGCTGATGTTGCAGGTTGCGACGAAGCAAAAGAAGAAGTTGTTGAGATGGTCGATTTTCTTAGAGATCCAGCCAAATATCAAAAATTAGGTGGCAAGATTCCACGAGGAGCCTTGATGATTGGTCCTCCGGGAACTGGTAAAACATTATTGGCAAGAGCTATTGCCGGTGAAGCTAAAGTACCCTTTTTTACAATTTCAGGGTCTGATTTTGTTGAAATGTTTGTTGGCGTGGGCGCATCACGTGTTCGCGATATGTTTGAACAAGCCAAAAAGCATGCACCATGTATTATTTTTATTGACGAGATTGATGCGGTTGGCCGTCAACGTGGCGCTGGTTTAGGCGGTGGTAATGATGAGCGTGAGCAAACCTTAAATCAATTATTGGTTGAAATGGATGGTTTTGAGGGTAATGAAGGCATTATTGTTATAGCAGCAACCAATCGTCCTGATGTTTTGGATAAAGCTTTATTGCGTCCGGGCCGATTTGATCGCCAAGTAACAGTAGGGTTGCCAGACGTCAAAGGTCGTGAGCAGATACTTAATGTTCACATGAAAAAAGTACCCTTTGATGATGATGTTCAGGTTAAATACATCGCTCAAGGTACGCCTGGTTTTTCAGGTGCAGATTTGGCCAATTTGATCAATGAAGCAGCTTTGTTTGCAGCCAGAATGAACAAGCGCGTCGTCAATATGTCTGACTTGGAAAAAGCCAAAGACAAATTAATTATGGGCGCTGAAAGGCATACCATGGTTATGGATGAGAAAGAAAAAACAATGACGGCTTATCATGAAGCCGGACATGCCATTGTTGGCAAGTTGGTGCCTGAACATGATCCTGTCTACAAAGTCAGTATTATGCCTAGAGGTCGTGCACTGGGTGTAACCATGTTTTTACCTGAAAGAGATCAATATAGTGCCAGCAAGCAAAAATTGGACAGTATGATATCCAGTTTATATGGCGGACGCATTGCCGAAGAAGTTGTTTTTGGTTGGGAGCAGGTAAGTACAGGTGCTTCTAATGACATTGAGAGAGCTACCGAGTTGGCAAGAAATATGGTGACCAAATGGGGTTTGTCTCAACGATTAGGTCCACTGTCATACAGTGAAGAGGAAGGTGAAGTTTTTCTTGGTCGTTCTGTTACACAACACAAGACAGTAGCCGAAGAAACATCACATACGATTGATGAAGAGATTCGTTCATTTATAGATCGAAACTATGAACGTGCGGAAAGGTTGTTAAAAGAAAATATTGATATTCTGCATGCCATGGCAGCAGCATTGATGAAATACGAGACAATAGACAAGTATCAAATTGATGATTTGATGAATCGTATACCGGTAAGAGATCCACAAGGCTGGGATGATAAGCCGCCACGTGGAGATGTAAAGGCTGACGAAGTTGCTAGTGTTGATGAAAAAAAAACTGAAAAAAAAATAGGTCAAGCTGCAGAGCAAAGCTAAATTTTTTGAAGTTGGCTAAAAAGGAGAGGTGTAATACCTCTCCTTTTTTTATGCACGATTACAAGATGTAAGCAGCATTTTGAGCGTTTGTTTTTATTGGGCTTGTAAAATATCATTCATAATCTAATCTGGATAGAAATTTCCAGGTTATCCGTATAGTGAGCTTTAGAATCATGGCAAGAAAGTATTTTGGAACAGATGGCATAAGAGGCAAAGTTGGCGAGCCGCCTATAACGGCAGATTTTTTATTAAAACTGGGTTGGGCGGCGGGCAAGGTATTTGCCAGTGAAGGGCATGGCTTTGTTCTGGTAGGTAAAGATACTCGTATTTCCGGTTATATGTTTGAATCAGCATTAGAAGCCGGCTTGTCAGCTGCCGGTGTAGATACACGACTACTGGGACCTATGCCAACACCGGGTGTTGCTTATTTAACGCGGACCTTAAGGGCAAAAGCAGGTATTGTTATTAGTGCCTCGCACAACCCATACTATGATAATGGCGTTAAGTTTTTCTCTGTTCAGGGTACAAAGCTCCCCGATGAAATAGAGCAAAAAATAGAGGACTATATTGATTCACCGATGACGACAGTAGAGTCCTCGAAATTAGGTAAGGCAAAGCGACTGGCAGATGCATCCGGTCGTTATATTGAGTTTTGTAAGGCCAGTATTCCGACACGATTTGATTTTAGTGGCATGAAAATTGTTGTCGATTGTGCTCATGGAGCAACTTACCACATTGCTCCACATGTGTTTAGTGAAGTAGGTGCAGAGGTTGTTGTTATAGGCGCTAAACCAGATGGACTCAATATCAATGAGGATTGTGGCGCAACTAAGCCCGGTAACTTGGTTGCTGCGGTTCTGGAGCATAAAGCTGATATCGGTATTGCTCTAGATGGTGATGGTGATCGGTTGGTAATGGTTGATCATAAGGGTGAAATTGTTGATGGTGACGAGCTAATCTATATTATCGCAAAATCTAGGTTAGCTGCTGGTCAGATGTCAGGTCCCATAGTCGGAACATTAATGACTAATTTGGGGATGGAGCACGGACTTAAAAAGTTGGGGCTTAACCTGCTAAGGGCGAATGTTGGTGACCGCTATGTACTTGAAATGATGTGTGAGCATAAAGGCATTTTGGGTGGAGAGAATTCTGGACATATTATATGTCTAGATAGAACCACGACTGGAGATGGTATTATTGCTGCATTGCAAGTTATGGCAGAAATGCATGACAGTGGTGAAAGTTTGTATGAGCTAAAATCAGGAATGCAAAAATACCCACAAGTTTTAGTTAACGTAAGATTAACTGAAATGATTAATCCGGATGACAATATGGCGCTACAAAAGTCAGTTCGTGCTGTTGAAGAAAAGCTTGGAGATAAGGGCAGAGTATTGCTAAGAGCGTCAGGAACAGAGCCATTAATTCGTGTAATGGTAGAAGGCGAAAATGCAGATACTGTCAATAATTTTGCACAACAATTAGCTGAAGATGTTAAGAAAGCAATAGGAGCTTGAATTAGAGGCTATTAGCCTATATCATAAGCAGTTTGGTTCTATGTGGAGTAATGTTGATGCGTCGGTCTCTGGTAGTTGGAAATTGGAAAATGAATGGAACTCTTGCGAGTGCTGAATTACTTGCAAAAGGCATTATAGCTGGCTTAGCGTCAAGCGATGCAGATATTGCAGTATGTGTACCTTATATTTACTTGCCTAGCGTTAGTAAAATAGTAAAAGATACCGCGCTTGCATTAGGATCGCAAAATGTTGCAGATAAATCTTCAGGTGCTTACACTGGAGAAATTTCAGCAACCATGCTTAAAGAATTTAATTGCCAATATGCTCTTGTCGGGCATTCAGAAAGACGTAGTTATTACGGCGACACTAATGAATCAGTAGCAGCTCGTTTTTGCCAAGCGCAAGAACAAAACATTACACCGGTTTTATGTGTAGGTGAAACACTTGAGCAGCGCGAACAAGATCAAACGTTTCAAGTAATCAATGAACAACTTGATGCCGTTATTGATCTAGCTGGTATAGCTGCTTTTAAAACAGCAGTGATTGCTTATGAGCCCGTTTGGGCAATTGGCACAGGAAAAACAGCAAGCGACGAACAGGCACAAGAAGTTCATCATTATATACGCCAGTACATTGCTGCTAAAGATCAATCTATTGCTGATAAAATACAAATTTTATACGGTGGTAGTGCAAAGCCAGACAATGCAAAAGGCTTGTTCGCCATGCCGGACATTGATGGTGGCTTAATAGGTGGGGCTTCGTTGGATGCGGAATCCTTTTTAAAGATTTTTCAATCGATTTAGAGCAGTTTAAAAATTCATGTATCAGGTAATTATTGTTATTCATGTGTTGCTGGGTTTAGGTATTATTGGCTTAATATTAATGCAGCAAGGTAAAGGCGCCGATGCAGGTGCTGCTTTCGGTACAGGTTCTGCGGGTTCTGTTTTTGGTGCACAGGGCGCTGCTTCATTCCTGTCACGAGCTACAGCAACTCTTGCAACTTTGTTTTTTATAACCAGTTTAAGTCTCGCTGTGATAAACGGTCACAAAGGCGCTGCTTTTGATTTAATGGGTACCTCTGAAACCCAGCAAGATACCTCAGGATTGCCTGAAGTAGAAGGTCAAAAAAATATTGAAACAGCACCAGAAGTACCTGCAGTTCCTGTGGTTTCTGAAGCTAAGCCCGCTGAGCCAGTAGTCAGTGGTGGCGAGATAAGTAATACAGAAGTACCAAAAACTGAAGAAATAAAGACGGTTAAATAAAAGTAACTCTTTACTAAAAATCAGTAAAGAAGTGCTGTTTAATAGTTAATTTTTTTAAAGAAAAATGCCGACGTGGTGAAATTGGTAGACACGCCATCTTGAGGGGGTGGTGACGCAAGTCGTGCCGGTTCAAATCCGGCCGCCGGTACCAAATAATGGTTTTAAGAGAGCCAGAGAAGTACAAAAACCCGCAAGTTATATGGCTTGGCGGGTTTTTTATTGTCCAACGAAATACAGCTATATTTAGAGTTCACTCAAAAACTCAGAAGCCAGGAATTCAAATAACCCTTCGTGATTAATCTGACTGGCGATATAAAGATCTGTTTTATTTTTTGTAACAACAATTTGAAGAAATGGTTTGTATAACGCTGAGCTATTGCAGGC
>JAPLRP010000093.1 GCA_026399095.1 Methylococcales bacterium
ATTCCAGATAAAACGGGACGCATCAGCAAATTGAGTAAACCTATGCTCAATTTCAGGCGTGGTGTTCAATCTAAATTTGAAGGCTTTGCGTATTGTTTTCATGCTACTAATATAGCCTATATTTTTAATAGGTCTATATACTCTGGCTTGATAGCATTACTCGGCAGAAGATGGTTAACCCGTCGTGCACAAAAGACGGTGCCCGACGCAACTAATCTAGGCTTAACCATTCACTGTCGCGCTAATAATATCGCTCCATTGTCCTACTCGCTCATCATGTAAAAGATAAATGGCTTTATAGCGCCAGATCTGACTGCTACCCGGCGCCGGCAAGTCACCCTTATCAACAGTGTAAGGTTCAGTGTTAATCGCCAACAGAACAAAATTTCCATCACCTCGATCGACCCATATTTCCAAGGCGGCTGCATCACCCTTTGTCCAAATAATCAGGGGGTGATCCGCCTGCAGACGAATGCCTAACACCGGTTTCCAGGTGCTGGGATCAATTCCTTGTTTGCTGGCAATTATCCATAAATCTTTGCCAATGGCTTCGGTGTAGTTTCTATGAGCTTTGATTTGCGCAATCAATAAAGACAGTCTAGGAATAATGCCCGGTTTAATGGAGGCAGAGGGCGATTGTGGTGGCACAAAAGCAACCGGCCACGGTCTGATGTCGCCGCCATCACGTAAGAGATTTTTAAACGCCGTCCAACCTTGCCCAAAGGCTTTGGCATCGTCTGAAGTATTAAAAGCAAAACGAAAATCGCCGGCGTCTGTGGTCAGTGTTGTCATGGCTTGGTCGCTAATCTCCAGTAGCGCTTTATAAAGGGGTAAGGTATGGGCAAGATGATCTAGCAGATCAGCTTTGCTGCTATCGGTATTGGGCATATAAGAATTGGTGGTCATGGTATTATCTCCTGGTAGAGGTTACTTTTAAAAACGTCATGCAACGTGTGCAAGGGTTTCAGAGGTTATTACGGGTTGCTTTGTCAAGCCAAATGGAGGCTTGATTTGCTCTATTTGAGCGCTGTTCTGTTTGTTATGACGGTTTACTGTTGGTTTTTGAGTCCTCCATTAGTCTTAATGAGGTGTTAATAAGCAATAACGTGCGTTTATGTATCCTTATGATGTGCTCTAACGTTCTGATAGAGTGCTTATATCAGCTTAATGAGCCTTGAGGTAGCGGTAGGGAGTGCTTACTAAACAATGCTGAGTGCGCTATGAATAATAGAGAGCGCTTAGTATTTAATGCTGCGGCTCATGTTATAAAGTTAGCTATTCTTGAACAGCGATAGAGAGCCAGGCTGTTAACAGAGGACTCGTTACTATTAACAGAGCGCTCATAGCGGTTGGCTAAGCACTTGATAAGTATTCAAGAGTTCTCGGATACTATTTTTAAGCGGTTACTATTATTAAATAAGTTAAGCAGTGTGTCTGATAAATAACACCGGTTATTTTTAATAAACACAGTTATGCTTTCGAACCTTTTTAAATAAAATTTCAAGAAAATATTTTATTTTTTAGGTGGGTTATTTGGATTCGATAAACCTCAATTCTACTTCGTTCCACCGAGGCTTTTTGCTAAAGAATAGTAGGTGGTGTGATATTGACCAATTTGATGCGTTATTTCTTCAACGGTTAACGCTTTACTGATGTAGTAGAGATGGCGCATGATAAAGGCTTGTTGGTTCACACCTGGACTTTCCGTAATGATGCCAGCGGTTACGGCTTTAGCGATCCAAAAGCTGAAATGACCTATTTTTATAATCTTGGCGTTGATGGTTTGTTTACAGATTATGCTGATACCTGTGTTGAAGCGCGAGATGCTTCAGTTAATGCGAGCAACGTCATTGCAAATAATCAATGCAAAAATTCCAAGAAAGAACGTGAACATAAAGCGAGTTTTAATGGCAAATAAGTTGTAATCAATTTGTATTTACAAACTTGGTGCTAGCACCAAGTTTGTAGGTCAACAAAACACAATTGATTGCTTTGGCTTAATAGATTAACGAAACCCTTCTTTTTTTCATGTCGATTGTGAGGGAGTTGATCTTCAGACTTGCTTCAAGAAGAGTTAGTTAGTCAGTTTGTTTGAATGGTGTACAAATTTACTTTTATGCATATAAAAAATATGGTCGCAAATATAACAGGCATGATCTGCAATTTTTTCTATAGCCCGAACAACCCAAATAACGTCTATTGCTTGGCTAATGTTTCTTGGGTCTTCAATCATTTGACTGATTAATTGTCTAAGGATGTTGTCGTATTCACGATTCACATTAATATGTTGTTGAATAATTTCAGGTACATTTTCAAGCGTCATATTAGCAAAGGCTTTTAATGCATCGCTCAGCATTTTTCTGGCAATAATAGTAATATGTTCTAACTCATAGTGGTATGTATTATTGCCGGTAGTCGATAGTTCGATTGCCATTTCAGCAATACGCTCAGCTTCTTTACCCGTTGATTCAAGCTCATGGATAATTTTAAATACGGTAATCAGTAATCTTAAATCAATTGCAGTAGGTTGTCTGAGTGCTAAAATTTGAGTGCATTCATGATCAATAGCTGCTTCAAGTACATCTACATCATTACCTTTTTTTATAACCTTTTTAGCCAGTTGCAAATTACCTGTCGAAAAAGCTTCGATGGCAAACACTATCTGTTGTTCAACCAGTTCATTCATGAATAAAACTTTCTGACGAATATCTTCAAGTTCTTTATTAAACGGTTTCGATATGTGATGCCCAATAATATCGTTATCCATAGCATGCTCCTGAGATTATTAATAACATATTGATTTTTTTTCGAGAAATGTAGTTATTTGTAATTACTTCGATAAGCTTATTACGCCATGAAATCATTGTACAATTTTTATATTAATAAGTAGAGTATTTAAGCTGTTAGAAGGTATATTCTGAGAATGTTGTAGAGTTTGAATGAAGCGCTATATAGCGCTTTTTCAATAGTTTTGATAGTTGATAGATTTAGCTAGGATTAAAATGGTTCTTATTTTAATCCTAGCCCTTGTAGGTTATTGCTTAGCAATTACTTTCCATTTTGTGTGTAAATTCAAGCTGCTGATTTGTAATTTGACGCGCTAAAATCAAGTCAATACACGTGGAGTTGAATGTTTAGGCTAGGTAAGGAATCTCTGCCGTAAAAATAAAATTCAACTCCAAAGTATTACTGTTTACTATTCTAGTAAATGATATTACTCTGCCTCTGAAGTGCTGGGTCTGCCAGTTTGAACTTTTTCAACGTTTTCAACCGCGATTTTAAGATCGGCTAATTTTAGTCCTGTTAGTAAATGTAAGCCTGCACGAAGGATTTCACTTTTTTTAACATGAATTCCAGCCGCCAAACAGGTTTTTTTGAGTTCTGAGATTTTTAGGTAATCATGTTCCGGAAAAGAAAAACTATCCCTGATCACTTTTACTTTGGCGCTTTTTGTTTTTTTAGAGGCTGTTTTTATTTCTTTTTCAACGGCCACTTCAGTTTTTTTAGCCTCAATAACAGCTTTCATCTTTGCTGCAGGTGCTTTTTTAGCGACTTTTTTACCGTCTTCTTGTAGTATTGGGGGCTGAATAGCTGTTTTGATTTCAGTGCTTTCAGTTGTTTTTGTTGATTTTGACTTTGCTTTACTCATGATAACCTCGCTTAAAGGGTAAATAAAAAACAGTATATACTGTTTATACGGTTTTTCAACTATACTTGCAAATAAACCATAAAATAAATAATAAGGATGAGATTCATGAACAAGTTTTCAATATTGCTTTTGTGTAGTGCGTTACTTTTAGGGTGTGCCAGCAATGAATCAGTAAAACAAAGTAATCAGGATACTCATGTGGATTATTTTTCAGATGCCACTAACTGTAGTGAGTCTACTCAACCTAAGCAGACGTTTAACGTACCTACCGGACGAACACAGAGTCAGGTGCAAATGCCAGTCGGTAGAGATAAAAATGCTTATGTAGGTTGTATGAAGCAAAAGGGTTGGTCAGTATTGCGTGCAGATCCAACTGAATATCAGGCGGTCACCAAGGCTTGCCATCAGCAGGCGCAAGGCGCTAAAGACTTTGATGAAAGTTATGCTGACTGTATCAGTCGTAGTCGCTTGAATGTTGAAGTGATCACGGATAAATAAACGGAGTTTAGGGCTTGTTGGCATTGAATTACTGATCAAATAAAACAAATTCCAGTCTTTAAAATACAATTCATTAAATTGAAATGTAATCATCATAAAACTGAAATATTAATAAGTTATGGTTCATGTTCTTTAAATAAGCAGACAGGCCTGAACTAATGTTTAAATTTGAAATAACCGCTCTAAAACAGCAAGCGATTCTTGCTGTATCATTTTCACTGGTTGCCGCTATCTATACAGCGCCTTCCTTAGCTGATGATCGTGACCATGACCATGTTGTATTAACATTTTCTACGGTTGGTGATTCAAGACAGGATCCACAAAAAATTGATCCTTCAGTTTTAAATCCGGCTCAAGTTGGTGTAGGCAGTTGCCAAGTGCCTTTTAACGTTAAAGAAAACACGACGGGTTTAGTTCCTAATCCAGGTTTATCTGGCCAAGATTGCAAATGGCTGCAAAACACAACAGCTTGGTCACGCATCATGCGTACCATCCAGTCACAAAAATCCCAGTTGTTGTTTTTTAATGGCGATATGATCATGGGATATGGTAAAGCAGGGGTGCCTGTTACTAGAGATGACAATGGTGAGAGCGAAATTGCGATCACTAGCCCAACTGTTACTGATATTCTTAATTCGGATATTATGCAAACCTATAAACAATATGCTTTTTGGCGTGGAATGGTTGCTAACTTAATGGAAACCGGTACTTATGTTGTGCCTGTTCCTGGTAACCATGAAGTGCAATGTAAGCGTTGCGGTAAAGCAGCTAAAGTAGAAAACGAAAATGCTTGGCGCGATAATATGGGTGATTTGATTCTTGATCCTGCCCGTTTCAGTTCTTTGCTAGGTAGTGCGCCACAACACTTTGATCCGACTAATGCACCTGGTGTTGCTGATGGTCTTGCAACTGATCAACAACAACTGAGTTTCTCGTTTGATGTTGGTACGTCGCATTTCGTTGTAATCAATACTGATGCCGTTGGCAGCGACGGTCATGCGCCAACAAAGTGGTTAGAGGCTGATTTGGTTGCAGCTGAAGCACATGGCGCTAAACACTCGTTTGTGTTTGGTCACAAACCAGCCTATTTCTATTCATACAGTACTGATCTATCACAAGCCCCAAGTAAAACGTCTTCACTTTGGAATAAAGATGCCTTTGCAGGTGATGCGTTCTGGGCTGTTATAAATAATCATAAAGCGACTTATTTTGCTGGTCATGAGCATACTTACAATGTAACAAAACCTTTAGGCTCGGGTTCAAACTCTCATCAAGTATTGGTTGGCGCCGGCGGCTCACCATTTGAATCTTCAGTTGCAACATTAGTTCCTAGTGATCGAATGTATTCTTGGGCTACTGTAAAAATATACAAAAGTGGCAAAGTAGTTATGGACACTTGGGGTTTTGACGATACGATGACTAAACGAGTTGTAAAATTGGAAACTATTAAGCTGGCAGATCGTTAATCATAAAGTATTTCTTGATTGCTGATATTTTGCGATAACCTAATGGTTAAGTGCAAAATCATCTGAGTATAAAAATTGACGCCGACTGTGATAAAAGCAGTCGGCGTTTTTTTTACATGCTTTTTTATTTATGTTTTATTCCCAATAAGTGGCAAAGTTTAAGCTGGGTTAATCCCAAAATAATTTAACCATACGGGCATCAGCAACTCCTCTTACATAGCCATATCTTAAACCCGGACCAATTAATTTAGGGTCTAACAAGTTAATTGATTTCATTCCCGGGGGTAAGCCTGCGGTGATTAATAGTGCCTTGGTTCCATTTGCATCTAACGCTTTAATTTCTTGATTAAGCGTGTTCGGGAAGCTGCTTAAGCCCAAGCCTTCGGAGACTGCTTGTGAGCTTGCGTCACTTAAAGAAATAATCAATGCTCGTTTAGCACCCATCACCACATCAGAATGCGTTGATGTCTGACATACTCCGCCATCCATACAATAACGGTCATTTAACCAGGTAGGCCCGTTAAGCCCCGGCCATGAAGAGCTGGCGGTGCAAGTTTGTTGTATTGAAATGCCGTCTTGAGCTGAAATAACCAGCCGTTCACCGCTATAGCAGTCATTAGCCGTGATAAACAGTTTAGAGGATGGCCAATAATTTTCGCCCACCAGTTTTTTTAAGGTTGTTGCATAATTATTGCCAGTGATAGTATGCGCAGCCATCGCCGCGCGACCAACGGATTGAATAATGGATGGGCCCGTATTTTTAACGTCTAAACCTGTTTGCAGTGCTCTTCTTTGGCTGGCACTTAGTTCCAAGTTGGGCGCGAGATCATTTAAAAGCACCGGAAAGTCAGCAAAAAAATCCAGCTCCGCTGCCAGATGTTTTAAGTGGCCACCAGAAAGTGCGGCTCCTGCGACGGAACCGGCTGATGTGCCTATTATTATGTCGGCTAAGTTTAAGTCGACACCACTCTGACTCAGAGCATAAAAATAGCCCATATACCAAGATAATAAGTATTCACCACCACCGGAAAGCACTAACGCACGATCTTTTCCAATACCTGGGGCTTGCAAGTAAGGGATTGGGTGAGACAGTCCATCATTAACAATCACTCCTGATGTGCTTTTTAAGGAAGGAATTATTGCATTTGTTTTATCTAAATCATGAGGCTTGGCAAATAATTTTGTGCCGGCCAATGTAATTGCAGCACCAACACTGGTAACTAAAAAGTGTCGACGTGATGATAAATCCATGGAGGCTCCGTTAATTTTAATAAGTAAGATGGTTTTTATCTATAAAGCATCCTAAATAATATTAAGTTAAAGTAGCTTCAAGTGTCCACTCAAATGTTGGTGGGTTAACTGCCTATTTTAGTGACTATACTAAGTTTTCAACTTTTAATCTTAATGCCTTTAATTTTCGGTTATTTACTTTTAACGAGTTTTAGAGCGATTGTAAAATGTAAATCCGTTCGTCCTAGGTTTGGAGTTATGGGGGCAGGGCGAACGGAAAACATGATCGATTTAGATATATTTATTCGGAATATGCCCTAATGATATCTTTAACAATGCCTGAGCGAACGATATCATCAACCGTAAACTCTACGATGCCGACTTTTCTGGTATGTTTAAGCCTATTAACCGCATCCGCAAGACCAGATTGAGTCGGTATGTCCTTTTGCTCCAAATCACCATCGATGATGACTTTACAGTTATCTCCAATTCGCGTTAAGAAAAGCTTCATTTGGCCTGGAGTTGTGTTTTGTGCTTCATCCAATATCGCCCAACAATTTTTAAAAGTACGTCCGCGCATAAAGGCTAAGGGCATGGCGCATATTCGTTTGTGCTTTATTAGATAGTCTACTTGTGATCTCCCCAGCCTTTCATTAAAGATATCTCGAAAGGGTTCAATATAAGGGGCGTATTTTTCTTCAAGTTCCCCAGGGATAAATCCAAATTTTTCTCCGGCTTCAACTCCGGGTCGGCTAAGAACAATTCGGTCAATCTTTTTTTCTCTAAGCATGTCAGCGGCAAGGCCGGCTACGACGTAGCTTTTTCCTGTCCCTGCGGGACCTATGCCAAAAGTAATGGTGTTATCAAGGATTGCATTAATGTAGGTAGCTTGAGCTTTGGTGAGGGCTTGAAGTGGTTCTAAGGTTTTTCTTTCTACTACGAGGTCAACTATGTCTAGAAGTTCGAAATCATCATTTTTAATGAATTTTCGACTATCCCTTCTACGATATGATAGTTGTCTTTCAGAGGTTTTTATTGCCGCTTTCTTAGACATGCACTCACTCCTGGTTATGACGTTAACAATTAGGTTAGTATTTTTTTGTCGGCACTCACAGAACTAATGTAGGTTATTTTATAGCAGAGATATTTCCTTTTTGATAGTTAATTTTTCTTGTCATTCAACATAATCACAAGTCCTGAATCTTTCAAAGCAGGCTTTATTATTTAATTATGTCATTACAGGGTAATGACTGTTTTGTGAAAAGCAAAAAAATTTTAAATTGGGTGTAAATTAGATTCGAAGACCATGGCGTTAAAGCACATGTTCTTAACATTAAATAGTTTTTGTGGCTTGATGTTTTTATAGTCTTTTCGTAAAAGCATGCAGTAAGGTAAAATACGTTGGGGTCATGGTGAGCGAAACCGAATGTAAGTATAAGTATTAAGTTGCATTCTGTTTGTCCAGCCGGGTTGTCAAAAAATCTAATTAATATAAGGAGTAATATCATGAAAAAAAGTTTGTTTCTGACTGTTGCAATGCTAGTTTCCGGTGGTGCTTTTGCGGCGACCGATCACTATATTCTTCGGGATGGAAATCATGTTCAACATTTAAAAATAACAACGATTAAAGATGATATTACTGTAAGTGCAGATGTTGATTTCGAACCGAATGCCAGTGAAGCCGGCAGAGAGCCTTGTTCTGCGGATGTATCAGGAGAAGCCAAAAGCGTCTCAGCAAATGAATTGGTTATGAAAAAGCATTTAGCTGGTGAAGCTTCTTTTTGTGAACTAAAAATTCATCTTAGCCCAACGGGCGCAAAGATTGACCAATCAGATGATTGTGGCAATTTTGCCGCTGGCATCTGTCGTTTTTCTTCTGATGGTAAAGAGCTGATTAAAGTTAAATAGTCGGATATTGGGTACGCACAGCGTACCCTTTTCAAGGCTTATTGGTTACCCAGTCTTCCAAAGTTATCATTACATGTCCCTGCTAGGATTTATATTCATCAAGTTTTGTATTTTGTAATGAATGACTACAATTTATATTCAAACAAATTGCATGATGAATACGAGTAAAAGCACTATCTGAAAGCTTGCCAATACGCTGAATGATCAATGAGTTATTCAAGGTAACTAACTTATCTGGGCGTACATAACTTATTTTCGGTAACAATCCGAGCGTAAAGTCATCTTGCTGTAATATCAGAGAATTTTCGTAACCTGATTGAGATGTTATTGGTACAGCTATAAAGTCGCCCTGAAAGTTAGGTGATTTTACAATAAGGACTGGTCGTTTTTTGCTGGCAGAAAGATCGGTGAACGGAAAGGGCAATAAAAACTATGTTAGATGGCTGGTACATTATCCCATACCTCATCCTCAACATTATCCCAGTCTGCAAACGAACAAGCCTGTGCATTCATAATGTTTTGCCATTCAGCTTGTTCTTCGCGCTGACGCAAAAACAGTGCAAAATCCAAAATTTCTTGGAGCATAGGCTCTGGCAAAGGTTTAATGGTTTGATAAACTTGTTCGGCTAAACTCATAACATTCCTTCAATAATAAAAATAACTCTACTATCTTATTTAGTATGCATTTAATAGGCAGCAACGCAACATTGACATCCTCCCTCCACCTGAAGGAAGGGGATTCCTAGTTTCCTAAGAGTGAGCGGGTATCGCTACTGCTCACTGGTTTCTGCTGCTGACGGCATTACTGCACCGTTCACTACACAGACTAGCCCCGTCTATTCGACGGTTATTGACTCGCTAAAAGCGCATGGCCTTTAGCAAGTACATTCATTGCACCCACAAGGTCGGCGTTTTCACTAAAGCCGCATTCAACACAAACAAACTCCGCTTGAGTCAGCCTGTTTTCTTTAGCGACATGATGGCAATAGGGGCAAGTTTG
>JAPLRP010000026.1 GCA_026399095.1 Methylococcales bacterium
CTCCCCAAGTCGAGCCCATGCCGAGTAAGGGCATAAAACAACTCAAGCTTAAGGCGCGATCAAAATCATTACCCCCAATTCTGACGCCGGCATTAGCCAAAATATCATCCTGGCGATCCGTTTTTTGGATAGACCGACCCGATAAACGCATGATGGTAAAGTCGGAGGTGCCACCACCAATATCCATCACAACCGCTAAGCGTTCTTCCTCACCCAAGTTTAATTCATGGGCAAAGGCCGCGGCAATGGGTTCATATTGAAAGCGTATCTCGTTAAAGCCGGCGGCTGCAAAAATGCTTTTCAGCTGGCTTTGGGCGGCCTGATCGGCTTTTTCATTACCGTCCACAAAGTGCACCGGCCTGCCCGCCACCACGGCATTGATTTCTTTACCAGCTAGTAATTCGGCCTTGTTTTTTACATGCGCAATGAAAGGACCGATAATTTGTTCAAATGGGGTTTGTCTGCCGCTGATCGTTGTGCCTTCCTTCATTAGCGAGGTACCCAGCACTCGTTTAAAACTGCGCATGAAGCGGCCCTCTTCTTCCCTGCCGACATACGCCTTAATCGCTTGCCGGCCAAACAGGGTAATAGGCTGCTCTGAGTGAAAAAAGATAGTCGAAGGAATGGTGACGTGGTGATCTTCCACCGGTACCATTTTGATGGCTTCATCAAGGCTATTGGCAATGGCCACCGTCGTATTGGAGGTACCAAAATCAATGCCGCAGGCAATAGCGTTGCCCGGCTTGTTAGTTAAGGTCTCCATTAATTCTGTACGTTTATCCCGCCTTGTTCCACGATGACGGCTTTGTTGAGCATATCTGCCGCCGATGAAAACCGGTCATAAAGCACACCAATCGTTTTGTAATAGGCAATCGTATCAAAGTGTTCTTGTGCCTGTTGCCGAATGATCCCGGCCAGTACAGACCGAAACGCCGGTGTTACCGTCACCATTCGCAAGCCTTTTATAAGACTGGTTTGTGAATCCACCAACACCAGGGCAAAAGGCAAATAACCGTCGTTATCATCTAGGGCTTCCTCCTGAGCCAGATGAATGGTAAAGGCCAGATCGGACCAATCCAGAAAGCCGTCGATTTTAAACAGAAAAAACAGGACCCGTTCCATTCATTAAAACCACACCCATGGCTTCGGGCGGTATATCATGATCAAACTTTTCACCGAGTGTTAAATTCAGAATATCCATATGCAAGTCTTCGAGTACTAATGAAGTACTATTATACGTTAACCACTTTATTTAATTATCTGAAGGTGTCTACAATACTTTATCATTATGGGGATAGCTATCAAGCACTCATTCAAACACCATGAAATAGCACAAGATGTTGATACTGAACAATTCCGACTCAGAATAATTCAATTGGAAGTCTCTATTTTATCGATATAGTCAGGACATAAGTGATTATTAGTTAATAAAAAGTCAGCTTTAAGGAAGCTTGAAATCATACATGACCAAAATATCAATAATAAGAGCTACTACATTTTAGAAAATATTTATTTTTTTAAATCTATTTTGTGAAAAACTGAGAAACTTCAGGTCGTAATCTTACCCACAACAGATTTGGAGCTATACCGATGTTCAACGTAATTAAAAAATGCCTGTATTTGAAAAGACCGCTGAATTTGACTGCTTTGAGCATTGCTTCATTACCGTTGCTGTTTTCAATGACCATTAATGCCAGTGCAGGAGGTAATATGCCGTTAATGGAACAAGGGATACAACTAGGGGATTTGGCGCCTGGGCGGGCCATTGTCTGGAGCCGTTCCGATAGACCGGCAAGGATGTTTGTAGCGTATGCTTTTAATGACCAGTTTGTCGATGCTATCACCCTTCGTGGCCCTTATGCTATGGAAGATACAGATTTTACAGCGCGTCAGGATTTGGTCAATCTTCCCGAAGGCAAAGATGTTTTTGTTAAGGTTTGGTTCGAGGCTTTAACCAATGCCCGTCACAAAAGTGAATCGGTCACCGGTCATTTTCATACCTTAGGTCGAAAAGATAATGTTCGTTTTGTCTGGGGTGGTGATACCGCCGGACAAGGCTGGGGTATTAACGAAGATTTTGGTGGCATGAAAATCTATGAAGCGAT
>JAPLRP010000048.1 GCA_026399095.1 Methylococcales bacterium
AAGGGGAGTCGATGCGAAAAAAAATGAATTCCTTGACTCAAGTTGAACACTTAGAGTAAAAATTCACTTCCATCGATGCGTTAGCTTTTAGGTGTTCAAGTCCATCAGAATTGGTGTTCAAATTAATCAGAATACGCAACTGGAGCAGGGTAGTTATTAAGATTAAGAAATTTCGAAATATAATAAGAGCCATGTCCATGTTCTATTGACATTTTAAACGCAAGTTTAAAGCTGATAGCAAGGTCATTTAATACAAAGTTGTTACTTTTATCATCCCATGAAATCCAAAAGGGTACTTTTTTAGTTAACGGCTTACCATTTACCATTGCATCTCGCTTTTTCTGCCAAGCATTACGCACACGCTCAGATTTCTTTTTACTTTCATCGTGCGCGGAAATACTTTTAATAAGACTTATAAAAAGCTGTTGCGGTTTTTCCTCAATTGACTCCCATGTAAATACCTCTTCATCAACAAGGGTTACAATGTTCACACCTGATTTTAATAATTCGTAAAATTGAATTTGAGCTTCAGCTGGTTTTGCACGACTCAATCTATCAAATTCTTCAATCAAAATTAATGAACCTTGGGCAATAGTCCCATTCGCTATTGCTAGTTTTAACTTTGCTAAAGCATCCTGTTTATTACCTTGATAGCCTGAAATCCCTAAATCTTGATAATCTGTAATTAATTCTAGGTTATGTTTGTCTGCATAGGATTTAGATTTTTCTAGTTGGCGTGTCAAGCTCGAATTAAGCCGCTGAAGCTCACTCGAGTAACGTACATACGAATAACATTTTACTTTTGACATGATTTTTTGAAAAAACTGTTTTATTTTGAATAGTACATTATTGACTTAATGGGATATTATATCATCCAAAATAGCGACATGATGCGCGTTAATCGGTTTAATTAATGTAAAAACATTTTCCATGTTCTTGTGCCGTTGTTTGGCTGTCAAGGCGATTTGGTGCGGTGTGTAATGATGTCTTATGCAACTGGTGATATCTAACTGGATGCGTAGTTCTTTTGAAACTATTTTCGCAATCTCTATAGCTTGATTAAAGCCACGCTCGCGATAACGAAACTTATGCAAAGGAACCGGGACAATTAAATCTGGAACTTGTGCGGTTTGTTTTAGATGTTCAGCCAAGAGCATGCCCAGTAAACGAGCATTTTTGGTGTGAGCACCAAATTTTAATGACGTAATCAGGTGACGTATTTCTCCCTGATAAATAAAAGGTGCATAAGTTTCGTCAAAAGCAGGATGTGAACTAAGACATTGACCACATAAAACAGGGGAGGGAGCCGGTGCATCAAAAATTGCAGCGCACCGGTAACAGCACTTATGATTTCTGAGTAAGCGCTGGTAACAATGATCACAAATATCATGATTCATAAAGCCTTTATTACCGCATAAGATGCAGGTAGGCGGAAGCAGGTAATCCTGTATAATATTAATCCAGTTGTGTACCATTTTTATATAAACAGGTTGACGAATGATGTCATTGCTTGTCACTTTTAAACTATTACTGTAGCTGGAGATTAACAAAATGTCTGCAAACCCTGCAATTAGCCGTCCCGTTTCACTTGCCATCCGTCATGATTGGCAACTGGAAGAAGTGCAAGCGCTCTATGCTTTACCCTTTAATGATCTTATTTTTAAAGCTCAAAGTAAACATAGAGAGCATTTTGATCCTAACGAAGTTCAAATCAGTAGCTTATTAAGTATAAAAACCGGTTCATGCTCTGAAGATTGCGGCTATTGTCCTCAAAGTGCGCGTTATGATTCTGGGTTAACTCCTGAGGCACTAATGCCCGTTGATGCTGTTTTAAAAGCGGCGCAGCAAGCCAAAGACCAAGGGGCTTCGCGTTTTTGTATGGGGGCCGCTTGGCGTCAACCTAAAGATAAAGATGTTGAGCGAGTGATAGAAATGGTTCAGGGTGTCAAAGCCTTGGGTATGGAAACTTGCGTTACCTTGGGCATGTTAACCGATGCTCAAACACTCCGATTAAAAGAAGGCGGTCTGGATTATTACAATCATAATCTTGATACCTCTGAAGATTACTATTCAGAAGTGATTACAACACGAACTTATCAGGATCGCCTGGACACCTTGGAGCGCGTCCGAGATGCCGGAATTAATGTTTGTTGTGGTGGTATAGTCGGTATGGGTGAAAGTGATGTTGATCGTGCCGAGTTGTTAATACAGTTAGCCAACATGCCCAAGCATCCAGAAAGTGTGCCGGTTAACATGCTGGTTCAAGTAGAAGGTACTCCGTTAATGGGCACAGAAGAACTGGATCCTATTATGTTTATAAGGACGCTGGCTGTTGCAAGAATCATGATGCCAAAATCACGCGTGCGCTTGTCGGCTGGCAGAAACAGCATGAGTGATGAAATGCAGGCTTTATGTTTTCTGGCGGGCGCAAACTCTATTTTTTATGGTGACAAATTATTAACCACTGATAATCCCATGACTAATCATGACTTGGCTTTATTTAATCGTTTAGGTATTCATTCTGGTGGTTCAAGTTACGCTTAATGACGTCTGCATTTTCCAAATTACTGGATAATCTTCAGACTATTACCGATGCGGGGTTATACCGTTCCAGACGCGTTATAGATTCACCTCAAGGCATTAATTTGCAAATTGATGGACGCAGTGTCGTTAATTTTTGTAGTAATGATTATCTGGGGTTGGCCAATCATCCTACTGTAGTCAGTGCTTTTAAAGCGGCAGTTGATCACTATGGTGTAGGTAGCGGTTCTGCACATTTAATCTGTGGACATAGTACAGCCCATCATATGCTGGAAGAAGAGTTGGCTGTTTTTACAGGGCGTGAAAGGGCATTATTATTTTCTACCGGTTACATGGCAAACCTGGGTGTTATATCCGCATTGTTAGGTCGCAGTGATACGGTATTTGAAGATCGTTTAAATCATGCTTCCCTGCTGGATGGCGGCTTAATGTCTGGTGCAAAATTTAAACGCTATGCCCATGCTGATGTTGATAACCTAACCGTTCATCTTAAACAAGCCACCGGTAGTAAACTTATCGTAACCGATGGCGTATTTAGTATGGATGGTGATTTTGCACCCCTAAAAACATTAGCATTAGCAGCAAAAGATAATGATGCTTGGTTGATGGTTGATGATGCGCATGGCTTGGGCGTTATCGGCAATCATGGCGGTGGGCTTTTGGAGCATGACGGCCTAACTCAGCGAGACGTACCGATATTAATGGGCACGCTGGGTAAAGGTTTTGGTACTTTTGGTGCGTTTATCGCCGGTTCTGATGTTTTAATTGAAACCTTGATTCAAAAAGCGCGTACCTATATTTATACCACTGCATTACCTGCGGCAGTCGCTGAAGCAACACGAGCAAGTTTAAAAATCGTCATCGCAGAAAACTGGCGCAGAGATAAACTTAAAGCATTAGCCGATCGTTTCAGGTTGGGGGCGGGGCAGTTAGGCTTTCAACTACTGGCTTCATCCTCGGCTATTCAACCGATCATCATTGGCGATAGTCAACGGGCAGTAGATATTAGCAACAGCTTGTTAAACGCCGGTTTTTTAGTCAGTGCAATCAGACCGCCTACCGTACCCAAAGGCAGTGCCCGTTTACGTGTGACCTTTTCAGCATTGCATGAAGAATTTCAGGTTGACCAATTACTGGACACGTTGGATAAGGCAACAACAAGGCACAAGGCATAATGTATCAACACGCTGTTATAAGGCTGCACCTTTTATCTTGAACTTAAAAACATGACTAAAATTTATCAACAAACATTCGGTAAAGGCAAGCCTGTTGTTTTGGTTCATGGTTGGGCTATGCACTCTGGAATTTGGCACGATTTTGCCAAAGAGTTAGCCAAAAATTATCAAGTCACTTGTATTGATTTACCCGGGCACGGACGTAGCCAAAAAATAGATTCTTTTACCTTAGAGCACATCTCTGATGCACTGGTTAATGCCGTAACAGATAAAAACGCTTGCTGGTTGGGTTGGTCATTAGGTGCGACAGTCGTGCTTGATATTGCCAATCGTTATCCAGAGCGCGTTAATGCTCTTATTTTGTTGGCAGGAAATCCGTCATTTACTCAGTCATCCGATTGGGCGGGCATGAAAGTTAGGGTTTTGGATGCCTTTGCAGGCCAGTTAAACGAAAATTGTCAAGTGACCTTGTTACGCTTCTTATCGCTACAAGTGAATAATTTACCGGATTACAAAATAATATTACGAATGCTTAAAGCAACGGTGTTGGCCTGCGATTCACCGGATAAAGAAACCTTACAAGGTGGTTTGGATATACTAAAGCAGTCAGATCTTCGGTCTGTTTTAGCTGAACTTTCTATACCCGTATCGGTAATATTAGGGGAAAAAGATACCTTGGTTCCCCTTAAAGTGGGTCAACATTTGCTTGAGATAGCATCGACTATAACAGTCAATACAATTGATAATGCGGGGCATGTGCCTTTTTTATCAAATCCGCAACGTGTTTTGGAGATTATTACTCGTTTTATGGATGAAAAATGCGTGTAAATAAAGCCAAAATTCAGCGCTCATTTGCCAATGCCTCATTAACCTATGACGGTGTAGCAACATTACAGCGCACGGTAGGTGAAGCGCTACTTCTTTTATTAGATGCCAACAAAATAACCGGTACCGTTTTGGATTTGGGTTGTGGAACCGGTTTTTTAACCGGCGAACTCATCAAACAATCGAGTTATAAAACCCTGCTTGCTCTGGATATAGCATTACCTATGTTACAAGCAACGCAAGATAAACTAACTAATGAAACCAATATTAACTATATCTGCGCGGATGCAGAACATTTGCCGTTTGCCGCACAAAGTATTGATAGCGTATTTTCTAATCTTGCCTTGCAATGGTGTAGCCATCTTGAATGCGTTTTTACCGATATTAAACGCACTTTAAAACCAGAAGGTCAGTTGGTTTTTTCAACCTTTGGCTCACAAACCTTACAAGAGTTAAAGAAGGCTTGGTCAACGGTGGATAGTTATCATCACGTTAACGCCTTTTATAATCAAGCACAGATTAACCAACATCTTAAGCAAGCTGGATTTACTAATATCAAGATTAAAAGCACCGTTTTTACGTCGCGTTATGATTCAGTTTGGACGCTTATGAAAGAGTTAAAACACTTGGGCGCACAGCATGTCATAGTAGGTCGCAATAACAAAACAACTACCAAAACAGCCATGCAGAAGATGATTGCCGCTTACGAAAAACATAAGGTCAGCGATCAGATTCCTGCTACCTTTGAAGTGATTAGCGTAATTGCCAAGGTTTAATTGACGATGGAACAAGGCTATTTTATAACCGGTACCGATACCGACGTAGGTAAAACTTGGACTACCATTGCCTTGATGCGTTACTTTAAAAGTCAGGGAAAAACAGTTATCGGTATGAAGCCCGTTGCAGCGGGTTGTTTTAATCAAAACGGCCAACTTAAAAATGAAGATGCCTTGTTGATACAAGAAAATGCCTCATTGCTGATAGCTTATGATTTGATCAATCCTTATGCCTACGCACTGCCTATTTCACCGCATATTGCCGGCATCCATAATCCGGTCAAGCTGGTTAAAGTCCTTGAAGGTTTTGCTTTTTTAAAAGATAAGGCAGAAATAGTCTTGGTTGAAGGCGCTGGTGGTTGGTACACGCCCTTGAATGAACATGAAAATATTAGTGACTTGGCAAAGGCTTTGGCATTACCGGTCATCTTGATAGTGGGTATAAAATTGGGATGCATTAATCATGCTAAATTAAGCTGGGAGGCCATACAAGATTCCGATTTACCTTGTGCTGGCTGGGTAGCCGTTTGTTTAGATCCCACATTGCAAAAGTTTGATGAAACAATATCTACCCTTAAAGCGGCTTTAAATACACCCTTGCTGGGTGTAATGCCTTATATGGACAAAGCTGACTTTGATTTATTAGCTAAACGTTTGGTGTTGTAAATAAATACAAGGGATAGGTGATATAAATCAGTGCCCTGTCATACCAACTTATCGTTTATTTACCAAGCTTGCCCAAGCTGCTCCCAACGCCGGTACAAAAATCCCATTGAGGGTTAGCCGTTGCACTCCAGCCAACGTATTCACCGCAATACCCCGCCGAGATATTTCTAAAGTTTTTTTTGTTTCCGATGCCTGCATAAATTGTTTTCAGTTCAGTGACGGATGAGGTGTAAAAATGCTTAGCTGAATTGACTATACCTGCAAACGTCGCTGTCGCCCAACTCGTTCCACCTACAGTTAGCCAATAACTATCATCAATATCATCTGAGGATGTATAAAATATCCATCCACCTGTTCGGGGGTCTGCCGCAAGCGAGACATCAGGAACCCCCCGGTTGGAGCCTACTATTTTGGAAATGGCATTTTGATAAGCAGGCCTGACATAATTAGGACTGATACCACCGCCGCCATCAATCCAGGCAATTTCCTGCAATAAGGCTTTGCTGGTAGGATGTCTACGCAGTGTCGTGCCACCCACACAGACAACATTAGGGGATACACAAGGAAAGCTGGTTCCTGCTTCATTTCCACTAGCTGCTAAGTAAACGACCTTGGGTGTTTTAAATCGTGATTCATAAGCTGTCTCACCCGGTGACTCAGTTCCTCCAAAACTCATCGAAACTTCACCACCCCCGGCCTTTGCAACCAAAGCGCTAGCTCTAGTTATCGCAATCATGATATGGGTCCATGAGGCAGAAGCTGCTTCAACTAAAATTAGCTTGGCATTGGGTGCCATCGCGTGTGCCCATTGCAAATCCAAAGCAGCCTCGACTTCCCAGCCCCATGGATCGGTCGATGGTCTCAAACCGTTGGCATACACGACTTGGAAATTGGTAGCGGTAGGCAGAGGCAAACCAAATTGAGTTGAAAAAGCGGTCAGATCGTCTTTGGCAAATCGATAATGGTATGCGACCACGATTGCAATGACTTTGCTTCCACCAGTTGCGGGGGTAGTCACTATATTAGGATTACATCCTGGTGAGGGTGTTGCAAGATTATATACGCAGGCTAAAGAAGCCGGAGTTTCATAGCCAAAGCCCGAAATGGGAGGTAAACCAATAGGCATATAAGGTGATGATCTGATAGCTGTGTTCAGTTTATCAATGCCTATGGCTGGAATCATAAACTTAAATTGGGTATGGGCTTTTAAATTTTTATCTCCAGGTCTATCAAACCCGGAATGAGGGGTGATCTCTTGTTCCGTTTCTGAAAATACTGGTCCAAGATCAACTAGATAACCATTTGCGGAAATACTTGTTCGAGCTCTGTTCATGAAGGCGCTAACCGGTTGACTCATGCCTGATAAGGCCGCTATCAATGTAAATAATGATAATATTTTGATGGATTTCATTTTGCCTCTTAAATACAGTTGATAACAAAATAATCAATATTTGTATATCGATAGATAGCCTGAATTTTCCTCCCTCCTTTTGGATATTACTATCCGTATAAATACCTATTAGATTCATTCTGAAATGCAAAAAATATTTGCCCTGCATAACTGGACGCCCGTTCAACGTAAATGGTTAAATCATTTGGCTAAATAACTCAAACTTGAAATCGTTATTGCTACTTTCTATTCTTATTTTGTTATCAAATAAATCCTGTTTAGCTTCTTAAGCAGTTATATCCTATGGTCCATTCAGAAAGCTTAATAGACAAGATAAAGATCGATGTTGTAACAATATTTACTTTCAAATTTTAGTTTTTAGTGAATATTGTTTATGACATTTTTTCGTTAAAACGGATTTATTTAGAATTAAGGTTAACGTTAAGCTTGGCATAGCCAAGATATCAATAATAAGAGTTGCTACAGAGTTTAGAAAATATTTCCTTGTTTACATCTATTTTTGTGAAATACTGAGCCTGGTAGGTCGTCTTTTCACCCAACAAATTTGGAGCCATACCGATGTCCAACGTAGTTAACAAATGCCTGCCTTTGAAAAGACTTCTGAGTTTGACTGCTTTGAGCATTGCTTCTTTACCGTTACTGGTATCAATGACCATTAATGCCAGTGCGGCAGGCAATATGCCGTTAATGGAACAAGGGATACAACTAGGGGATTTGGCGCCTGGGCGGGCTATTGTATGGAGCCGTTCCGATAGACCGGCAAGGATGTTTGTAGCCTATGCTTTTAATGACCAGTTTGTCGATGCTATTACCCTTCGTGGCCCTTATGCTATGGAGGATACAGATTTTACAGCGCGGCAGGATTTGGTGAATCTTCCCGAAGGTAAAGATGTTTTTGTTAAGGTTTGGTTCGAGGATTTAACCAATGCTCGTCACAAAAGTGAACCGGTCACGGGTCATTTTCATACCTTAGGTCGAAAAGATAATGTTCGTTTTGTCTGGGGTGGTGATACCGCCGGACAAGGCTGGGGTATTAACGAAGATTTTGGTGGCATGAAAATCTATGAAGCGATGCGCCAAGTCAAACCACTGTTTTTTATCCATTGTGGCGATAATATTTATGCTGATGCTATCATTCTTCCTGAAGTGACGGCCGAAAACGGTCAGATATGGCGAAATATGGTCACGCCCGCCGTCAGTAAAGTCTCGGAAACTCAAGCCGAATTTCGTGGCCGCTATAAATATAATCTGCTCGACAAAAATCTACGTCGCTTTAATGCCGAAGTGCCGCAAATCTTGCAATGGGATGATCACGAAGTGGTTAATAATTGGTCCGATTCCAAAGATTTGAGTAAGGATAGTCGTTACACTATCAAAGATGTGCCGTTATTGGT
>JAPLRP010000038.1:0-18751 GCA_026399095.1 Methylococcales bacterium
CCTCAATGACTAGTATCGCTTGGTTTTCGCTGATTTCAGTTGAGACTTTGTGCAGGTAATCTTTACGCGCATTGACAATATCTTCATGGCACTGGTTAATTTTTGCTTTTACTTTCTTTCCGTTATTCGAGAACTTTTTTTTGTTTTTTAGCTGTCTCTGTAATTTAGCCAGTCGCTCTGCGTTAGCTTTAAAGCTATTCAATGGCTTATAGACCGTGCCATCAGACAGCGTTGCAAACTGCTTAATGCCCATATCAATGCCGACGATGGACGTAGATTTATGCCCCAACAAGTTAACTTCATATTCAGTTTGAATCGACAGATACCAATGTTTGCCTTTACGACTGACGGTGATATTCTTGGCCTCACCAATCACTTTACGGCTATTTCGGTAACTGACCCAGCCTAGCTTGGGTAAAAACACCTTGCTTTTATCTTGGTCTACTTTGAAT
Organism: Methylococcales bacterium; assembly: GCA_026399095.1. Lineage (GTDB taxonomy): Bacteria > Pseudomonadota > Gammaproteobacteria > Methylococcales > Methylomonadaceae > Methylobacter_C. The sequence goes on from JAPLRP010000038.1 coordinate 453, forward strand.
CCTTGCGGCTATCGAAAGCTATCAGCCAGGCCTTTTTTCTTAAACCTGGGGATTCTTTTTAGCGATTGCTTGTTATCAAATCCGTCTTTAAAGGCTTTAGCTAAGTCCTTTAGTTTTTGCTGTAGAACTTGCGAAGGAAGGCTGGCTAAAAAGCCATACTCATCGGTTTTCTTCCATAGCGTTGCCCAGAAGTTAAGCTCTTCGTACCACATGATGGGTAACTTTTGCTCAAGACGCGTAAGATTTAACGACAAAGACTTGTTCCAGACAAAGCGACAGTCACCCGCAAAACGACTTAGTTTCTGGCTTATTTCCGGTGTCACTTTGAGCCTGAACTTGAAGGCTTTGCGTAGCGTCTTTTTCATGCTGTTATACTAGCATAATTTAAATTGGTCTATGAGAAATAATACCGATATTAGGTATGGCAGGCATTGTGTTTTTAAGCTGCATGTATATTTAGTATTTGTAACTAAATACCGCCGTGGTGTCTTCACAAAAGCAGTGCTTAATGAGCTGCGAGAAATTTTCTCTGCTGTGTGACTGAGTCACCTTTGATTTGATCTGGGGTCGAGAACCTTACGTAACTGTAAGCTGTTGGCATGGTTGTCCTTTTATTCAACATTACTTTTTTAATTGGTAATGCTAACGTAGCATCAATTATTTCATACTACGTAAGACTATACTAACGATCTTTAGCGCAGGCAACCTATTAGCAACATGAACTTCAACCATCACTAACGGAGCGTCTATACCAGAACGCCCCCGGCTAAAGAGAACGGCTAAGCCCATGGTGCTTTAGAGCAGTGAGAGTGTTCTTTTTTGGTCACTACAAACCCCGGTTTTTCAATGAATTATTATCACTCACGTCATTAGCTATTTGGCTTTAAGTACCGATCTTAGTTTAGCAATTGCTTTAACTGGGCTTGTTTCGATTAAAAAAGTGAAAATGCTTTACTCGTTTGGGACAGAAAACCAAAAGCTCGGGAACAAGTATAGTTACATTTCCGCTTTGTTTAGACTTGTGCTTTCCATTTCAGATACGCGTCTTTCAAGGTCTTCGAGTTTTGAACGGGTTTTTGCCAAGATCATTTTTTGCACTTCAAATTCTTCTCGGGTAACCAAATCTAATTTACCTAGGGCACCTTGTAAAATGGCTTGAAAGGTTTTTTCCAAATCGTCTTTCAGGTTATTCAGGCCCGGAGGAATGGCGCCTGCCAAACGGTTGGCAATATCATCAATAGCTTTAGGATCAAACATTAGGGTAATCTCATATTATTTAAAAAGTTGAAGGTTGGGATTGAAATAGTAAATATCCCAACCTGTCGTATTATTTTCTAAGCAAATGCCTTTTTAAAAAACTCTGGTTGCGCTAAAGAGGCTTTGTGAATATCAACATTATAATAAACCGTTTCAAAAGGTTTGTTTACCGAATCCTGTTCTCGGAATGAGCTTAAATCTGCTTTACTGGCAATCGTAGCACTCCACCAGCCTGAAGGATACAAACATTGAGGAAAAAACAAGGTTTGTAAATGGCCAAAACCACTGGTACTCATTGCGTTGCGCATTTCGCCGATCAGTTTCATGTTAAATAACGCTGATTCACTTTGTTGCACGATCATGCCTTTTTCTGAAAGGCAATTAAAACAATCACGGTAAAAATCTTCACTGAATAGACCTAAAGCAGGCCCAATAGGATCAGTACTGTCAACGATGATAATATCCACTGAATTAGGGGCGGCATCTTTAACCCATTTTATGCCGTCGATAAATTTCAAATCAGCTCTTGGGTCATTATTGGATTCGCATAACTCAGGAAAATAAATTTCTGCCAAGCGGGTTACTCGCTCATCAATATCAATTTGCACAGCCTGTTCAACTGAGGGGTGTTTTAACACTTCTCTTAAGGTGCCGCAGTCACCGCCACCGATAATCCAGACTCTTTTGGGGTTGGGATGGGTATACAACGCTGGATGGCTCATCATCTCGTGATAGAAAAAGTTATCGCGTGTTGATACCATCGTGCAGCCGTCAATCACCATTAAATTGCCGAATGTCTCTGTTTCATAAATTTCAAGATGCTGAAATTCAGATTGTTCTTCGTGTACTTTTTGTTTTATTTTTAATGAAAAAGCCGAGCCAGCCGCAGGGACTTGTTCGGTAAACCATTGAGATGGGTTCATGTATGCAATCCTGAAAAAAAATAAACGAATAAATAAGTGAGCATTATATTAGAATTTGGCATCCTTTAGGCATAAAACGGAGTTTCGAGTGAATTTAAGTCAGAGTAAAATGGGTGCAATTGAGCAATCAAAACAAACCTATGCGATAGAAAACTGGGGGGACGGCTATTTTTCTATCAATACCAAGGGTCATGTCTGCGTAAAGCCCAGTTCAGATAAGGCTATTGAGCTGGATTTATTTGAGATTGCCCAGTCACTCGATGATAAAAACTTGTCACTGCCCGTGTTGGTTCGTTTTACTGATATTTTAAAAGATCGCGTTACACGGTTGTCGAAGGCTTTTGAAAAAGCCTGTGCCAGTAATAACTACCAAGGGCAATACACACCGGTATATCCCATTAAGGTTAATCAACAACGTCAAGTCGTTGAAGGTATTTTATCGGCTGATAATATTGGCTTGGAAGCCGGTAGCAAGCCGGAGTTGTTAGCGGTTATGGCGCTATCTAATAAAGGCGTTGTGGTTTGTAATGGTTATAAAGATAGAGCGTATATTCGTTTGGCATTGATCGGCCTAAAAATGGGTTTAAATCTTTATTTGGTCATTGAGAAACCGCTAGAACTTGAACTGATTATTGAAGAAGCGGCCAAGTTAAACATTAAGCCACAACTGGGCGTTAGGGTTCGACTATCAAGTATTAGCGCGGGAAAATGGCAGAACAGCGGTGGTGAAAAATCCAAGTTTGGCCTGCATGCCCATGAAGTACTACAGCTCATTGAACGCTTGAAACAAACTGATTTGCTGGATAGTCTGAAACTTTTGCACTTTCACATGGGTTCACAAATTGCTAATATTCACGACATAAAAATTGCCCTGAAAGAAGCCGGACAGTTTTATGTTGAACTACACCGTTTGGGCGCACAGATAAAAATCATCGATGCAGGTGGTGGGTTGGGTGTTGATTATGATGGTAGTGGGTCGCGTCGTGAATCCTCAATCAATTACAGCTTAGATGAATATGCACAAAATATCGTGCGTAGTTTTGCGGAACTGTGTGCTGAAAAACAGATGCCGCAACCGGATATTATCACTGAATCAGGTCGTGCGCTGACCGCACACCATGCGGTATTAATTACCAATGTGACGGATATTGAATCGGTTTATACCAATAAAACCGAATTACTGGCGTTACCCGTTGCCCATAATCTAGTTGAGCATTTTCATGACGCACAGTTTGCCTTGTCAGAAGCGCGTGCCCGCTTTACCCAAGATAAATTGAGCATTACCGAATTGGCGAAGGCTGAAAACAATTATTCTCTTTTATGTCAGCAAATTAAAAGCCGACTCAATCCCAACACCCAAAGCGAAGCAATTATTTTGGAGGAATTAAACGAGAAACTGGCCGACAAGGTTTTTTGTAATTTCTCGTTGTTTCAATCCATGCCCGATATTTGGGGGATTGATCAAATCTTCCCGATCATGCCTATTCACCGTTTGGATGAACAGCCTACGCGCCGCGCTGTTATTCAGGATTTAACCTGCGATTCCGATGGTCGTATTGATCAATATATCGATGGGCAAAACCTTGAAAACACCATGCCCTTGCATGACATTGATGCCAATAAGCCTTATCTTATCGGCTTTTTTATGGTGGGTGCATATCAGGAAATATTGGGGGACATGCACAATCTGTTTGGCGATACGCATTCCATTAATATCAAGCTGGATGACAACGGCTATCATTTTTATGACTTGCAGGAAGGTGAACATGTCAGCGATTTACTGGACTATGTGCATATCAGTAGCGAAGACTTAAAAATGGCTTACCGGGACAAACTAGCAAAAAGTAATCTTAGTGAGCAACAACGCCAAGACTACGAACAAGAACTGATTGCCGGTTTAACGTCTTACACTTATCTGGGTAAATAATGATGAAAACAGGCATGATCGGCTTGGGCGCAATGGGTTTGGGAATGGCCAGAAACCTTGCTAAAGCTGGCTTTTTAACCGCTGTTTATAATCGTACTGCTGCAAAAACGGCAGAATTTAAAGTGGCGGTTTTTGATTCACCGGAGGCTCTGGCTGCAGACGTTGATTTGGTGCTGATTTGTGTTTCCGCCGATCAAGATGTGTTAAGCGTAGTTGAGGCGATAGCCTTAACAGTTAAATCCGGCACTATTGTCGTTGATATGTCTACCGTCAGCAGTGAAACAGCTAAAAAAGCTGACGCGATTCTGGCAGAAAAACAGGTCGCTTTTTTGGATGCACCGGTGTCTGGCGGCGTAGAAGGTGCCAAGAATGGCAAGCTGGCGATGATGGTAGGCGGTGATCTTGAAGCCTTGGAAAAAGCCCGCCCCGTTTTGGAAGCACTGGCTGCGCGTATCATTTATATGGGGGCTACCGGTTCGGGACAGGCCACCAAAGCTGTCAATCAAATCATGGGTGCAGGCATTAATCAGGCAGTGACGGAAGCGCTCGCTTTTGCGCAAGCTCAAGGTTTGGCGCTGGACAAAGTGATTGATGTTATCTCTGGTGGTGCATCAGGCAACTGGTTTTTGCAACATCGTGGCTGGACCATGACCCAAGGTACTTTTGCACCCGGATTTAAACTGGCGCTGCATCACAAAGATTTAAAAATATGCCAAAGCATGGCAGCTCAAACCGGTTTTTCAACACCGATAACCGATATGACCATCAGCCACTATGCACAGTTAATGGCGGACGGTTATGGTGATGAAGATATTTCCGCGTTGTATCGGTTGAAAAAGCCGTAGTTTTTGCTAATACAATACTTGGAACATTAATTTAATATCGACGTGCCTTTAATCTGCACATAAACCACCAAGCCGAGATTCAAATTAAGTAACACTGCTGACTTGTGAGTGATGTGCGCCAATAGAGATTGAGTGCCGACCTTTAATCGCACAACACTCTGTCCACCTCGATCATCAGTTAGACCGGTAATGGTGGCCGGCAGAACATTAAGAATACTGGTAGCAGTTGGTGCTTCAAGGGCGATACTGACATCTCGGGCGTAAATCTGTACACGTAATAAAGTCCCAATCGCCGCATCAATCATGGGTAAGCTTAGTATGCCGCCGTCAAAAGCGACACGAGTGAGATGATAGTCGGTTTCATGTTCGATAAGGCTTACTGGCCAAACTGTGGAAGCATCCCAGTTTTGAGCGAGCGGTACATCAAGACGGCTTAAAGTTTCCGATAAAGGTCCTGATGCAAAAGCTTTACCACCCTCAAGAATTACCAGTGTATCAGCCAGTTGTGCAACTTCTTGCTGAGAGTGGGTGACGTACAAAACCGGTATATTTAGTGCTTGATGTAGTCGACTTAAAAACGGCAGGATTTCCTGTTTACGCTTAAAATCCAGTGATGCGAGTGGCTCATCCATTAATAATATTTCCGGATTAAGTGCCAACGCACGGGCGATAGCAACTCGCTGTCGTTCACCACCTGACAATCTGTCCGGCATTCGTTTAAGTAAATTCTCAATACCCAGCAACTCCAAAATGTGTTGAAGATCGATAGTGCCCGGTTTTTTTGCTATTCGTTTCAAGCCAAATTGTAAGTTTCCAGCTACCGTCAAGTGTGGAAATAGATTAGCTTCTTGAAATACATAGCCCAATGGTCTTTTATGCGTGGGCAAAAAAAGGTTTAACTCGCTGTCTTGCCAGACTTTGCCATTGATTTCCAGAAAACCTTGCTGTGCATGTTGCAGTCCGGCAATGCAACGTAAAAGGGTGGTTTTACCTGAACCTGAATGACCGAACAATACTGTGATACCAGTGCCGGGAAGTTGTAAATCGATGTTTAAAATAAAGTTGCCGTAATCAAGTTTAAAGCAGGCAATTATCGGCTGAGTCATTTAAGTTGTTGAACGTTAGGTTGGGTTTTTAACACGGTATAGAGAATCAGTAATACAGTAAATGAGAATAATAATAAACAACCTGCTAACCAGTGAGCTTCATTGTATTCAAGCGCTTCGACATGGTTATAAATTTGCACCGATACGACGCGGGTTTTATCAGGAATATTACCACCGATCATTAACACGACTCCAAATTCACCGACAGTATGGGTAAAGCCTAGAATGGTAGCGGTCAGAAATCCCGGTTTTGCCAGTGGTATAACGACACTAAAAAAAGTATCCAGCGGGCTGGCGCGCAGAGTGGCGGCGGCTTCCAATGGATGTTCTCCGATACTGGTAAACGCTGCCTGCAAGGGTTGAACCACAAACGGCATGGAATACAATACAGAAGCGACCACTAAACCGGCAAAGGTAAACGGCAACGTACCCAATCCTACCCAGGTTGTTAACTCGCCTATTAGTCCGACCGGCCCCATGAACACCAATAAATAAAAGCCCAATACCGTAGGAGGAAGCACCAATGGTAATGCCACAATGGCATTAATGAAGCCTTTCCAGGGGCAAGTGGTTCGAGCTAGCCACCAAGCTAACGGCGTACCAAACAACAGCATTAATATAGTAGAGATACTGGCTACTTTGAAGGTTAAAAATAGCGCATCCAGATCAGCAGTTGCCAGCATAAAAGTCTCTGTATTTAGTTAGCTAAGTCGTAGCCATATTTCTTGATAATAGCTAACGCCGGTGCTGATTTCAGGTAGTTAATTAATGCAGGTGCTGCCGGATTTTCGGCGCCTTTTTTCATGAGCACAGCACCTTGTCGAATCGGAGCATATTGGTTGTCTGGAATAATCCAGCCTGAACCATTGGCAATTTTACCATTTTCTATCACTTGCGATAAGGCTACAAAACCTAGCTCAGCATTAGCCGTACTAATAAATTGGTAGGTTTGCGCAATGTTTTCACCTTGTACAAACAAAGGTGATAACTTATCAAACAGCTTCATTTTTTTTAATACTTCAACGGCTGCAGCGCCATAAGGTGCCAGTTTGGGGTCAGCCAAAGCCAAATGCTTATAGCCGCCGGTTGTTAAGATTTTACCTTGATCATCCACATAGCCGGGTTTGGAAGACCATAATACCAGTTTACCTAAGGCGTAAACGAAGCGAGTGTTTGGGACAGTCAAATCTGCTTGCTCCAGTTTTTCCGGGCCTTTTTCATCTGCGGACAAAAATACTTCGAAAGGACCGCCGTTTTCCATTTGTGCGACAAACTTGCCGGATGAGCCAAACGATAATTTAGCACTATGCCCCGTTACTTTTTCAAATTCAGCGGCAATATCGGTCATCGGTTTGCTAAAATTGGCAGCAACAGCGACCAATACCGTAGCAGACCAACTGGATTGCCCAAATAGAAGTAACGCTGATATTATGATTGTGCGTTGAAAGCTAGTGAGTAACATGATTGTCTCCAAGTATGCGTGTGAATTTAGCCATGTAAAAAGCTTAAGACTTAAAAGTTGTTAAAATCTAAACATGCTTTGTACGTAGAAATAATTGACATCGACTGGCGCAGGCGCCAAGGGTGCATCTTTGGCAAAGGAACCTTTAAATAAATGGGTATAACCGCTTTCAAAATTTAAACTGCTATTAAAGTCCCAGCGGGCAGAGAGATCCAGTTGTTGACCAATATTATTACCGCTACGGCCGGTTTTATCTTGAAGATCGGTTTTATTACAAATACTTCCGCCCCAGCAATCTGTCGCCTGAGCCAGCCAAAATATGCGTTGACTAATAGAGAGTTGCACATCAGAGCGGGGGGCGGCTTTGAGACTAACACCCGGTGAGTTGATATTGCTGCGGGAAAATGCACCGTAAATTCCCGTTGGGCCAAACTCGAAGCGGCGAGCTCCGTATAATGAATCAAAACGCTGGTCTTGATTATCATTTGGGTTTTTATCGCCACTGGCATAGTCGTATTCAAATGCAAAGCGTGGTGTCCATTGCATGTCGATGGTGTAACCGATATCAGCATGTTGATACCACGCCGTATGATTGAGATTCTTGCTATTGGCGATTGCGCTTGATTCTACCGTACCGAATTGCCCAATGGTTTCCAGTTGAAAGTCAAATGCTGCTTTAGCGGGTTTTATAAATAAGCGGGTGCCTGGCGTAAAATAGCGGCGATTTCGGGTAGGAATACTGTTGCTAGTACCTTCGTCAAGATGATATAAATAAATTTCATTGTTGATGTTCCAGCCCAAGTCATAAAGCTCTAAAAAACCACCTGAAAACCAGGTGTTGGTGTTTTCTCTGTCGAAAACCTGATTATTTTCGAGATCGGCAGTTGGGTTATTTGGGAGGCGGTTTACCGGTGCGGTGACAAACCCATTAAATTGCCAATGACCATAATCCAGTAGTCGCAGCTTAACGCCGGTAAAGCTGTTGATAGTATTGCGAAACACATTTCTTGCTACCAGTCGCCGACTACCCAAGTTTAAAGTTTGTCGACCGGCAATGACTTCAGCACCGATGCCGCTAAAAAAAACATTTTGGTCTGACCAAGCGGCATAGCCCTGTAAAAAATCTAAGGTATTAACCATTGTGTTGTTTACAATGCTTGCTTTATCGGAATCCAATGCGCGAGCATCCATAAATTCTGTGCCAATTCTGAAGGAATTTAGATGCGCTTCCAGCCAAAGCGTGGTTTGAAGTGGAATCTGTTGATCTCCTCCTCTGCTATTGGCCTTAAAACTACCCCCCATTGATTCGTAACGGGTTCGTTGTTCTAGCGATACCGATAACCATTCTGGTAACTTAAGTGCATTGTGCAGATTCCAGATTGGTTTTTCGTATTTGTCAGACCCCAGTAACGCATCAGGCATTTGGCTGGAGAAGGCCGCAAATGGAGTTTTGGTGTAAGTTTTTTTTTCGACTGCTTGGCTTATTTCACAGCAGCTCAGGGAAAGGCCACAGGCGATAAATATTTTAAAGATTTGACTAACAGTCGCCTGTGTATGATGTTCTCTTCGTTTCATCAGTCACCTGGGTTTGAAGTGGATATAGATATTTAAGTAGTTCTGTATATAGATGTTAAACCTTAAACTTTATTTTGACAGGCTCACGTAAAAAACAAGGTTAGTATAATTCGTTATGTATAAAAGTAAATAACGAAAATATGAACAAACTATTGTCGATTAATAAATGATTGTTAGTTAAATGATATTAAATGGCTTTTTTCTGGTTTTAAAGCTGATGTATTGGTGGGTTAAAAATTTATTGATGCAAGCGACGAATTTTCAAAGGAAAACTACGAGTTCGAATAGTAACTGCCCAAAGTCCATTAATATGTGTTTGAGTGGTCTCTAATTAGACAATGAATATATATTACTGAGGCTGTTTGAAGAATTAGGTAGAGCCCGAACATCTTCATGGTTTACAACCCCGTGATAAGGGAGTGTGCTAAATTGGGGCAGAATATGCCCAGGCCGACACTTGAATTGCTGATCGACAATTGAGTAGACAGATCAAATGCCTCCGGTGCAGTTTTACGTTCATTTCCAGCAGTATGGTTACCGTTATTACCAAAGCACTTGGCTGTAACCGAAAATCTGCTAACAGCCAAATTTCAAAAGATTATCTAGCGACAGCCAAAATAACTGCGCCTGCTTTAAAGATAGCGGTTACAGCCTGGCCTTTTCGTAGGCCGAGACTATCTACGCTGTCGTTGGTTACGGTGGCAGCAACTTGTTCACCGCCGCCAAGTTCTATATCGACTTCGGCATTAACTGCGCCAGGCTTTACTTGAGTAATGGTGCCTTTTAATTGGTTACGAGCTGAAATCTTGTAACCACCGAAATCGCTGACAATTATGATTTGAGGCGCTTTAACCAAGGCAAGAACTTCGATACCTGTTTTAATTGACAGTGTTTCGACCGATTCTTTAGTAATAGAGGCGACAATAGATTCTCCTCCGTTCAAACTAATATAAACTTCGGCATTAACGTTACCAATACGCACTTCACTGACGGTTCCGATAAACTGATTACGCGCACTTGCTTGCATAATAATGTCCTGTTTTGTGGATTTGAGGTACGATATTAACCTTGTTAATAGCAAGTTATCAATTAATATCTAATTACAATTTGCTTCAACTTGGCATCTGCTGTTTGGGTTGCTTTGTAAGGGGTCGTCTATTGTCAGGATTGCGGTTTAGCATATATCGTTATATGTCAAAGTAAATAACGATGATAAGTCCTCGCCTTTTTTAGAAATACTGCTTGGCCCGAGAAAGGCTTTAGGCTTTTTGAGTTTTTTCGAATAGTGATAATGACATGTCCAAAAAATCGATAGATAGCATAAGTCCCTCTTGGGTTGAAGGTGAGTTAAGGCTGGTTGGGTCGCTCGATAGCCGAATGATAACCTTATTAAAGGCGATAGAACAAAGCGGGTCGATTAATCAGGCAGCCCAACAAACCGGTTTAAGCTACAAAGGTGCATGGCAGATGATAGAGCGTGCCAATAACCTGGCGCCAAAAGTTTTAATAACGACGGTTACCGGCGGTAGTAAGGGTGGTGGCACCTGTTTGACTGATGCGGGTAAGTCGTTATTACAACTTTTTACTCGAATTGATTTGAAGCATCGACGGTTTTTACAGCAACTTAATCAAGATTTGGCAGAAGATCCTGAAGTGCAGATACTTTTAAAGCGATTGATTATTAAAACCAGCGCGACTAATCAGTTGTTTGGCAGAATTATCGATGTTCATGAAGGTGCAGTTAATGCAGAGGTCTTAATAGAGTTAAAAGGTGCTGAACAGGTTGTAGTTGCACTTACTTTAGCTGAACTTAAGTTGCTTAATCTTAGTGTTGGTGGTGATGTTGTGCTGTTAATAAACGGCCCCGAGATTATCGTAACCACCGATTTGGTTAGCAATGCTTTTTCAGCGCGAAATTGTTTGCGTGGCATAGTGATTAGGGTTCAATCTGATGGTGTAGATTCTGAGATTGTTATTCAGTTGCCCAGTGGTGATAGTCTTTTGGCCATCATAACCCAAACCAGTGCTGAGTCGTTGGGATTGAAGCCGGGAATTTCTGTTCACGCTATTTTTAAAAGCAATGCCGTAATAATAGGCGTGATTTAGTGTCCCCCTCTATTTTAAAAAGGCTTTACGACTGCCAAAATGATTATGCCGACTAAAAATAAAACCGGCACTTCATTCATCCAGCGGTAATAGACATGGCTATGTTGATTGCGGTCATGTTTAAAATCCAAGAGCCATACGCCACAAAAATAGTGATAAATCAGTGCAAGTGCGAGCAGCGCCAGCTTTGCATGTAACCAACCACTGGCAGAATAAAGTCCCCAAGCGTAATCAGTCAGCATCCAGGCGCCAAATAGGAAGGTAATTATCATGCCAGGTGTCATAATTCCGAAAAACAGTTTCCTTTCCATGACTTTAAAGCGGTCATTGCTGATTTCATCAGTGCTCATGGCATGATAAACATACAGGCGTGGCAAATAAAACAAACCTGCAAACCAGGTAACCATAAAAATCAAGTGTAGTGCTTTTAACCAGAGCATGGTTTATCCTTTTGTGAAGGTTTCTATAAGGGTTTTTATTTCAGTCGGATCAAATACGCCGATTTTTTTTAGAGTAATCAAACCATCAGGGGTAATTAAAAAGGTACTGGGTATTAATTGTACATCGCCAAAAGCTTGGGCGTGTTCACCTGTTAAGTCCAGCGCAACAGGATAAGGTAGTTGTTGGTCTTGTGTCATGGCGATAACATGGTTGGGCGGGTCGTAGTGCATGGCGACTGCTATAATCTCAAGACCTTGCGGGTGGTATTGCGAATAAAGATCAATTAAAACAGGCATTTCTTTTATACAACTCGGGCAATTAGTTGCCCAAAAAGTGACAATAACCGGTTTGCCGAGCAATGCTTTTAAAGCTATTTTTTGGCCGGTAATCGTTGTAAAGGTCACATCGGGCACTGGTATATATAGCTGATTGAATGCGACTGCCGAAAGTATTACCAGCGTTAATAACAACATTGCCACGACAATGAATCGATAACTGAAAAATCGCGTCTTTATGGCAGCTGCAGGCAATTGTTTGGGCATTTGTGTTAATGTCTCACTTGGCAATATCGGGATTATAGCAAAGCTGTTAAACTGTGCACCTTTTAGCGGGTAACCATCTGCCCATTATTTCATAAAAAATCCTTATTTAGGTTAATGAACAACTGGCAGGTAATGACCTCCCAAGACTGAATTTGATGAAAAGGGCTTTATGAAATTATTGGCAATGCGTTATTACTATAGTGATTATGGCTTTGAGTTAATTTATGAGTTTTGACATTATTTGTTTTGATTGCGACAGTACCTTAAGCAAGATAGAAGGTATAGACGAACTGGCCCGTCGTGTTGGGCTGGGAGAGGAAATGTCCAAACTAACCGATTTGGCAATGAATGGAATTGTGCCGTTGGAAGCCGTTTATGAGAAGCGTCTGTCGCTTATTCAACCCGATCAAAACAGCATTGACTGGTTAGCTGATTTATATGTTGCCGAAATAGTTGAGGGCGTTAAACAGGTATTTGAGGCTTTATTAGCTCAAGATAAAACAGTGCACATTATTAGTGGCGGATTACGTCAAGCTATCTTGCCGTTAGCGTCTTTTTTAGGATTGCCTGAAAGCCATGTTCACGCAGTTGATATTTTTTTCAACGAAGATGGTAGTTATAGTCGTTACGATCTAAACTCGCCGTTAGCAAGAACAGGCGGTAAAGCAGAGATTTGTAGGCAGTTGCTTAAAGCGCAAGATTCGCTGGTGATGGTTGGGGATGGCAAGACCGATATGGAAGCTAAGGAAGCAGGTGCTTATGTGCTGGGTTTTGGTGGCGTAGTTGATAGAGCGATTGTGCGCGAATTAGCTGATTTTTATACGACAGAATCTAGTTTGCTTTCAGTTTTAGAGCATATCTTGTAAGCCATTCTTAATAATAGGGTTACACAAGTCATTACACACAAGCTGATTTTTAAAGAGAAATACCATGGCTGGACATAGTAAATGGGCTAATATCAAGCATCGTAAGGCAGGTCAGGATGCCAAGCGAGGTAAAATTTTTACCAAAGTCATCCGCGAAATAACTGTTGCAGTAAAAACCAGTGGCCCCGATGCTGTCAGTAATCCAAGTTTACGCACAGCAATTGATAAAGCCTTAGGTGCAAATATGCGCCGTGATACCATTGATACAGCTATTAAAAAAGCCGCCGGCGCACTGGAAGGTGTTAATTACGAAAATATCCGATATGAAGGTTATGGGCCCGGCGGCACAGCGGTTATTGTTGATTGTTTAACCGATAACCGTAATCGCACCGTTGCTGAAGTTCGTCATGCTTTTGCCAAAGTCGGTGGTAACTTAGGTACCGATGGTTCGGTCGCTTATTTATTTAGTAAAGTAGGCATTTTAAGTTACGCTTCCTTAAGTGACGAAGATGCGCTGATGGAAGCAGCTCTGGAAGCGGGTGCAGATGATGTAATTAGTTATGATGACGGTGCCGTTGATGTGATGACGACTCCCGAAACTTATTTAGCAGTAAAAGAAGCTCTGATTGCTGCAGGCTTTGAGCCAGGTAGTTCCGAGGTCACTATGCAGGCAACAACCCAAGCTGAACTGGATGCCAATGATGCAGAAAAAATGATACGTTTGATTGACCGTCTTGAAGACTTGGATGATGTGCAGAATGTTTATTCCAATGCCGATATCAGTGACGAAATAATGGCGGGGTTGGATTTGTAATGGGTATGGCGTGGTAACGTTTTTCTGCTGGTCACAAGATTAGAATATGAGTTTGGTGCTGTACACTTTGTTAAAAAAACGGAGCATCTGTGATGCTTACATTCTGAATATAAACAAATAAATGAAGTAGACTACCTACCACTAAATGAATAATTAATGAGAATTTTAGGGATAGACCCCGGCTCAAGATTAACCGGATACGGAATTATAGAAGACTCACCGCAAGGTTATAAATACATAGCCAGTGGCAGTATTCGGATTAAAGCTGATTATTTTCCAGATCGGCTTAAACAAATATTTGATGGAATTTTGGAGATTGTCGATAACTATCAGCCCGAACAAATGGCCATAGAACAAGTCTTTATGCATAAAAATGCCGATTCTGCGCTTAAGCTGGGTCAGGCGCGGGGTGCTGCGATTTGTGCCGTCCAAACTAAAGTGATACCAGTATTTGAATATGCGGCGCGGCAAGTTAAACAAGCGGTGGTAGGGAAGGGCGCTGCCGATAAAATTCAGGTTCAACACATGGTGAAAATTTTATTAAATGTTCAAGGTGAATTATCCTTGGATGCCAGTGATGCCTTAGGCATCGCTATTTGTCATGCAAATTATCAGCAAACTGCAGTTATGTTAAGTAAGCAAGGTATGTTGAGATGATTGGGTTTTTGCGCGGAATATTGGTTTATAAAGCAGCTCCTTTTTTAGTGTTGGATGTACAAGGAGTCGGTTATGAAGTAGAAGCGCCAATGACGACTTTTTATGATTTGCCAGCTATTAATCAAGAGATTAAGCTACATACCCATCTGGTTGTTCGAGAAGATGCACATATTTTATTTGGTTTTTCTGCGGAAGCAGAGCGTAGTTTATTCAGAACACTAATTAAGGTTAACGGCGTGGGTCCCAAATTGGCCCTTACTATCTTATCTGGCCAGAGTGCTGAAGAGTTTCATCGCTGTATTCATGATAATGATACACAAGCGCTAGTGCGTTTGCCGGGTGTCGGCAAAAAAACGGCTGAACGCCTGGTTATTGAAATGCGCGATAGATTGCCTAATTTAGGCGATTCAGTTATCACAGATGCAGCCATTCTGGGGTCGGCCGCTCGATTAGTTGGCAACCCTAAACAAGAAGCCGTAAATGCCTTGTGTTCTTTGGGCTATAAACCTTTGGATGCCAGTAAAATGGTGCAAAATATCAGTGCAGAGGGTAAAACTTGTGAAGATATTATCAGGCAGGCATTACAAGGTGCACTTAGATGATTGAAAGTGATCGGCTGATAACAGCCCGAAGCAATACGGATGAAGAACGGCAAGATAGAGCCATTAGGCCTAAACGTTTAGCCGAATATGTGGGGCAGAAAGAGCTGCGAGCACAAATGGAGATTTTTATTCAGGCAGCAATCGCTCGTCAGGAAGCTTTGGATCATGTGTTGATTTTTGGCCCACCGGGATTGGGTAAAACAACGTTAGCTAATATCATTGCAGCTGAAATGTGTGTTAAAATTCGCCAAACATCAGGGCCTGTACTGGATAAAGCCGGTGATCTTGCAGCTTTGCTGACTAATCTTGAGCCGCATGATGTATTATTTATTGATGAAATACATCGATTGAGCCCAGCGGTTGAAGAAATTTTATATCCGGCAATGGAAGATTATCAGTTGGATATTATGATTGGAGAAGGGCCGGCTGCCCGTTCAATCAAGCTGGATTTGCCACCTTTTACGCTAGTCGGTGCAACAACACGTGCGGGATTACTAACATCTCCGTTACGAGATCGATTTGGAATAGTACAGCGATTAGAGTTTTACACGGTTGATGAGCTGGCTAGTATTGCAATACGATCGGCTAAAGTTTTAGGCATTGCCATGGAGTCCAAAGGTGCCTATGAGATTGCACGACGTTCTCGCGGTACTCCAAGAATCGCCAATCGATTACTTAGACGCGTTCGTGATTATGCTGAAGTAAAGGGCAATGGCAACATTACAGAAGAATTATCGATTCTGGCTTTGGATATGTTGAGAGTGGATCATAACGGATTTGATGCGCTAGACCGTAAGTTACTTATGACCATGATAGAGAATTTTGATGGTGGTCCGGTAGGGCTTGATACATTAGCTGCAGCTATTAGCGAAGAACGTGGCACGATTGAAGATGTATTGGAACCTTATTTATTACAACAAGGTTTTATTATGCGCACGCCTCGTGGGAGAGTTGTAACACGGAATGCGTACCTCCATTTTGGTTTGCAGCCGCCTAATCAAATAGGGGGTTCTGAGGATTTGTTCCAATAGTACAAATGCCAGGATAATTAAACGCTAAGTGTCGATTTTCGTGTTTTAATCACAGTTAAATGAACATTAAGAAATTTATTTGGCCGGTACGTGTTTACTATGAAGATACTGATGCCGGTGGTGTAGTTTTTTATGCCAATTACCTTAAGTTTTTTGAACGGGCAAGAACTGAAATGCTTAGAGCAATCGGTTTTGAGCAAGATGAACTTATTGCGAATGAGGGTATTCTTTTTGCAGTTCGATCAGTGCAAGTTGATTATCTCCGTCCTGCAAGATTTAATGAGCTCCTACAAGTTAGTGCAGAGGTGACTCTTACCAAAAAAGCCAGTCTGACTTTTGAACAAATAATTACACGAGGCGATGATGTTTTATGTAAAAGCGAAATTCGTATCGCCTGTTTAGATGCGAGCTCCATGCGTCCTAAAGCAATTCCTAAAAACTTACTAGAGCTGTTATAACGAATGAACACTGATTTATCCATTTTCCATTTAGTCAAAGATGCCAGTTTTGTTGTTCAATTTGTCATGTTGTTATTGTTAACAGCGTCAGTGTCATCTTGGACATTTATTTTTTCAAAGCGCAAAGAGCTCAACCGAGCAATTGAAATTACAGATGAGTTTGAAGAGCAATTTTGGTCAGGAGTTGCCTTGGCAGATCTTTATAGGAAATTAGCTGCAAAGGATTTTGAGCCAGAGGGTATAGAGAAGATATTCTTGGCAGGCTACAAAGAATTTTCGCGAATGCGACAAGCTGGTAATGTAGAACCAGGGGTTCAAGTAGAAAGTGCTCAGCGTGTTATGCGGATTGAATTATCCCGTGAGTTGGAAAGACTGGATGAGCATTTGGCTTTTCTGGCGACGGTAGGCTCGATTAGTCCTTATATCGGTTTGTTTGGTACCGTCTGGGGTATTATGAATTCTTTTATGTCATTAGGTAATGTTAAGCAGGCTACGTTAGCGCAAGTTGCTCCCGGTATTGCTGAAGCCTTAATTGCAACAGCTATTGGTTTATTTGCGGCTATTCCGGCAGTTATTGCGTATAACCGGTTTTCTACACGATTAGATAGATTGACGGGTAGATATGAACTATTCGTTGAAGAGTTCGTGGTTTTATTACAAAGGCAGGCACATCAAAAATGAGCGCGCCACAGATGGGTAGAAAAAATGGGCGCAGAAAGCCCATGGCAGAAATCAATGTTGTACCTTATATTGATGTCACCTTGGTTTTATTGATTATTTTTATGATTACTACGCCAATGTTACAAACAGGGGTAGAAGTTGATTTGCCTCAAGCTGAATCCAAAACTGTAGAATCAGAAGGGGATGGTAATAATCCACCTATTGTTATTTCTATTAAAGAGCAGGGTCAATACTACATCAAATCTGATAGTCAGGATGATGAGCCGGTTTTGCCAGAAGAAATAAATTCTCGGGTAGCCGCTATTTTGATTAATAAACCTAAAACACAAGTCCTGATTAATGCGGATAAAGGCGTAAGTTATGGTACGGTGGTTACAGTAATGGCTGCGCTAAAAAATGCTGGCGTGCCTACTGTGGGGTTAATGACCAAGCCTGAAGAACAATAGATTTAGATGGCTAACCAAAAAAGATTTACATGGCCCGTTTTACTGGCCTTAGCTTTACATCTTACGCTTTTGGGTTTGTTTGTTTTAAGTGCGCTATATAAGCCAGCGGTTAAAGAGCCAGAGCCTGTTTCCGAAGTTATTCATGCAACAATGATTGATACTGCAAGTTTGCAGGAAGAAGCAAAAGCTATAAAACAAGCTGAAGCAATTAAAGACCAAGCTGCGAAAGAGCAGCTCGCCGTTAAAGAAAAAATTGAAATAGAAACAAAGCAAGCAGAGCAGGCCAAAGCAGAAGCGGCCAAAGCAGCCAAAGTCGAAGCAGCAGAGCAGGCCAAAGCCGAAGCGGCCAAAGCAGCCAAAGTCGAAGCAGCAGAGCAGGCCAAAGCCGAAGCCGCCGCACAGGCCAAAGCGGAAGCGGCTAAAGCAGTCAAAGCCGAAGCCGCCGCACAGGCCAAAGCCGAAGCCGCCGCACAGGCCAAAGTAGAAGCGGCAAAAGCAGCCAAAGCAGAAGCGGCCACAGCAGCCAAAGTCGAAGCAGCAGAGCAGGCCAAAGCAGAAGC
>JAPLRP010000038.1:18763-38065 GCA_026399095.1 Methylococcales bacterium
AAAGTCGAAGCCGCCGCACAGGCCAAAGCGGAAGCGGCTAAAGCAGTCAAAGCCGAAGCCGCCGCACAGGCCAAAGCAGAAGCGGCCAAAGCAGCCAAAGCCGAAGCAGCAGAGCAGGCCAAAGCAGAAGCGGCCAAAGCAGCCAAAGTCGAAGCAGCAGAGCAGGCCAAAGCGGAAGCGGCTAAAGCAGTCAAAGCCGAAGCCGCCGCACAGGCCAAAGCAGAAGCGGCCAAAGCAGCCAAAGTCGAAGCAGCGGCGCAGGCTAAAGCGGAAGCCGCTAAAGCAGTTGCAGAACAAGCCAAGGCGGAAGCTGTTGCAAAAGCAAAAGCCGATGCTGAGGCAGCTACACAAGCTAAAGCTGCTGCACAGGCATCAGCCGAGCAACAGGCAAAATTGGCTATTCAGCAAAAAGTAAATCGAAGTTGGATTCGTCCGGCATCTGTCGAGGGAAAGTTAAAGTGCACAATCCGGGTCAAGTTAATGTCGGATGGAACAGTGATAGATGCGGTGGTAATTGCCAGTAGTGGTGATGAGATTTTTGACAGGTCAGCAGAAAATGCAGTTAACAAAGCATCGCCATTACCGATTCCTAAAGATAAAGAGCTGTTTTCCAGAGAGTTCAGAACGTTTGAGTTTTTGTTTAATCCGAAATAACGAATTTTCAAGGTTGCAATACCTAGATTTATTTTTAAGGTAAAGGTTTGGTAGTGTTTTTAAACGACCTTCCGTATTAAGATTTTATCTATCAAGTTTTTTGAGATGATGAAAACGTATTTTTTAGTCTAGATATAGAGGTGCGCGTGAGCTTTTTTAGAAGAATTTTATTAGTAGTGCTGCTTGGTTTTAATACCCCAATTAGCTATGCTGCTCTGACCATTGAAATTACTGAAGGTGTTGAAAGTGCAGTCCCAATTGCTGTTGTCCCTTTCGCATCACAAACTGCACCAGTCAATATAAGCGCTGTCGTAAATGCAGACTTGGAGCGTAGCGGTTATTTTAAAATGATGGCCGAACAAAGTATGCCAGACAAACCCACAACAGCGGCCGAAGTTAACTTTAAAGATTGGCAAGCTTTGGGGCAGAATTACCTAGTAATAGGTCAGGTTGCCGATGCGGGTGGTGGGCAATACAATGTGCAATTTCAATTGCTTGATGCGTATAAAAGCGGGCAGCTATTAGGCTATCGTATGTCGTCATCCACTTCTGATTTACGAAGAACAGCGCACCATATCAGCGATCTTATATTTGAAAAGCTAACCGGAAAAAAAGGCGTTTTTAGCGGTCGTATTGCTTATATTACTACCAATAATTTAGGTGGTAAGCGGCAATTACAACAGCTTCAAGTTGCTGATGCCGATGGGTTTAACCCACAAACTATCGCTTCTTCAGCAGAGCCATTGATGTCTCCGTCTTGGTCGCCTGATGGAAAAAAAGTGGCGTATGTATCCTTCGAAAAAAAATCAGCCGCTATTTATGTGCAAACATTGGCTTCAGGTGAGAGAGTTCGTGTTGCAGAGTATCCAGGTATTAACGGAGCTCCAGCTTGGTCGCCAGATGGAACGAGATTAGCCTTAACTTTATCTAAAGACGGTAGTCCGGATATTTATGTATTGAATTTGTCGACACATTCATTAACCAAATTGACTAAAAGTTTTGCTATTGACACTGAGCCAAGTTGGTCTCCTGATGGTAGTAGTATTGTTTTTACTTCGGATAGAGGAGGTAAACCACAAATTTATATTGTTCCAAGTCAGGGTGGGCAGGAAAAAAGATTAACCTTTTCTGGAAATTATAATGCCAGAGCCAGTTTTTCTCCGGATGGCCGAAGCTTGGTTATGGTGCATGGAAATGGTAATGATTACCGCATCGCAGTTATGGACATGGCTAGCCGATCAATCAATGTATTAACCGGTGGTCGTTCAGATGAGTCACCCAGTTTTGCGCCCAATGGTGCTATGATTCTATTTGCTTCAAAGAAAGGTAGCAAAGGGTTCTTATCGGCCGTGTCATTAGATGGTAAAATGCAACAGAAGTTGGTTTTTAATAGTGGTGAAGTTCGCGAGCCTTCTTGGGCTCCTTAGTTTTTGGGCTGAAAAGCAGTTATTTTTATAGTTTGTACTTATTTGGAAATTAAAGATGAAATTGAATAAAATTTTATGGGTGTTGCTGTTTGCTGTAAGCGCATTATTTTTAAGCGCTTGTAGTGATGAAGAAAAAGACGCAAGCTTAACTGATGGTACTCAAAATGCGACTAGCGGCATTAATGATGCATCTACAAATGGTTTAAATGGAACTTCAGGAATGAATGGCTCGGGCATGTCTGGAGATGGGGATTATGCCAGTACTTTAGGACCTGAATTTAATGATCCAAGTAATCCATTGTCCAAGCGTACCGTTTATTTTATGCTTGATAGTAGTGAAGTAATGCCTGATTTTATCCCCGTAATTGCGGCACATGCACAATATCTGATTGCAAATCCTGCGCAAAAAATAACCTTGGAAGGTAATACAGATGAGCGTGGCTCTCCTGAATACAATATAGCCCTTGGTGAGCAGCGTGCAAAGTCAGTTGCTGGAATGATGAAAGTTCAGGGTGTTTCAGAAAATCAATTGAACATAGTCAGTTACGGCGAAGAAAAACCCGCTGCATTTGGAAGTGATGAGTCTGCCTGGGAAAAGAATCGTCGTGTTGAGATAGTTTATCAACCAAAGTAGATAACTAAATGAAAAAAGCAAGCCTCGTTATATTACTGTCTGCTTGCAGTAGTGCTTATGCTGAATTGCCGGTTGTTATCGACCATTCATCGTATCCGCCCTCTGCAACACCGGCGACCAATAATGCGCCGTCAGCAAATACCTTGTATGAGTTGATGGGGCGTCTTGAGCAATTGCAAGCTGAAGTGCAGCAACTTACTGGTAAGGTCGATGAGCAAGCTTATCGAATCGATGAGTTAAAAAAACATCAGAGTACCATGTATTCTGATTTTGATGAACGCATCCAAGGTATTGAGAATAAAGCGAATGGCATTGCCCCGCCTGTTGCCGGTGGTGCTTCTGAAGCAGTGGGTGCGCCCGATAATGTCGCCAAAGAAAGTGCGCCTTCTCCGCCGGCAACTGAGTCGGTATTGGTGGATCAACCAGCACCTGTGAGTAGCCCTGTATCTTCTGATGCACCTGCTGTTGAATCTTCTGCAACAGAAAAAGTTACGGAAAGTGAGCCGCCTAAGCCACAAGCCGAGGCTGTATCAGCTTCGGGCGATGAAAAACAAAGATACCAACAAGCTTATAATGAGCTTAGGAATGGTCACACCAAGCAATCAATAGAGCAATTTAATGCGTATCTTAGTAATTTTCCTACTGGTGTTTATGCAAACAATGCCCAATATTGGCTAGGTGAAGCGCATAGGGTTGATCAAGATAACACGGCGGCCCGTAAAGCATTTAATGATGTTGTTGAAAAGTATCCTAATGGTTCAAAAGTGCCTGACGCACTTTTAAGGCTGGGAATGCTGGAAATGGAACAGAAAAATGTGGAAAAAGCGCGTGAGTATTTTACGCGTGTAACGACAGAGTATCCTAAGTCTACGGTTGCCCCTATAGCAGCAAAAAAACTACTAAAGCTTGATGAAGTTAAAAATTGATTGTGAGTTCACTTCGCATCACTGAAATTTTTTATTCTCTACAAGGCGAATCAAATACAGTGGGAATACCCACTGTATTTATTAGGCTTACCGGGTGTCCATTACGATGTATATATTGTGATACCGCCTATGCCTTTTCCGGCGGAAAAAAAATAGAAATTGAAGAGATTATTGTTGAAGTAGAACAATATATAACTCGCTATATTACCGTAACAGGTGGTGAACCTTTAGCACAGCCAGCTTGTCTTGAGTTAATTAAGCAACTGCTTGATAAAGGATTTATTGTTTCTCTGGAAACAAGCGGTGCCATTGACGTATCGGGTGTAGATTCACGTGCTGTTAAAGTGATGGATCTTAAAACACCCGGTTCGGGCGAATTAGATAAAAATATTTACCAAAACATTGATTACCTGAGTTCTAAAGATCAGGTTAAATTTGTAATAGGAAATAACGAAGATTATGACTGGTCAAAAGCAACGTTAACCAAATATGGTCTGCTTGAGCGTTGCGAAGTATTATTTTCACCGGTCATGGGATTGCAAAATCCAACAGAATTAGCAGACAAAATTCTTCAGGACAGATTGCCTGTTCGGTTTCAAATTCAATTACATAAACTGCTTTGGGATAACGCCCAAGGTAAATAAAAATCTCATGCAAAAAAAAGCCATTATCCTTCTTTCAGGAGGGTTAGATTCAATTACTGTTCTTGCTCTCGCAAAACAACAGAGATATACCTGTTATGCATTAAGTTTTGACTATGGGCAAAGGCATAATGCCGAGTTGGTTGCGGCGGCTCAGATAGCGCTTGATTATCAAGTTGAAGAGCATAAAATTGTTAAACTGGGGCTGGGTTCGATAGGTGGTTCAGCGTTAACCGATGAACATATAGCCGTGCCCAATACGCTCCAAACAGGCATTCCTGTTACTTATGTGCCGGCTAGAAATACTATTTTTCTTTCCTTTGCGTTGGGGTGGGCAGAAGTTTTAAACCTTCAAGATATTTTTATTGGTGTTAATGCGGTTGATTATTCAGGTTATCCCGATTGTAGGCCTGAATTTATTAATGCCTTTCAGCAATTAGCTAACTTGGCAACTAAAGCAGGCGTAGAAGGTGAGCGTTTTAACATACACGCACCTCTAATCACGTTGAGTAAGTCGGAAATTATTAAGCAGGGCTTTGCCTTGGGTGTGGATTATCAGCGAACCGTGTCTTGTTACTCGGCTGATAAGCAAGGACACGCTTGTGGGGTCTGCGATGCCTGTCGTATAAGAAAGTCAGGTTTTTCCGAAGCTGGTATAGTAGACCCTACGCGCTATCAAAAATAGTGTAAAAAGTGTTGCAAAGTTCATATTTTTCATTATAATAGGCGGTCTTTGTCGGGTCGTTAGCTCAGTCGGTAGAGCACCGCACTTTTAATGCGATGGTCGCGCGTTCGAATCGCGCACGACCCACCACAAAGACTGAATAAAAAACAAGGACTTAGCATTTTTTGCCAGTCCTTTTTTTATGCCTGTTTGTACTGTATGGCACTTTTGGGACACTGGTGGGACATCAAACTAAGATGTCTGATTGCGCCGAAAGGGTGTTCATATGGTAGTTTTCTACGTATGACCGTGAAAAGTGTTTTGGTTTTCTCTACATAGCCGTAAATACTGGGTAATTGATGTTGTTACCCCTATATATTTTTTATGGTTATCTCCTTTCTTGTTGTTTAAATCCTAATTATCTCCGTGGTCGAAACAGCCTTTCGACTTTTTTGATGTGTTCATTTGAGCATATCTGTTATTTGGAGAAGTTATGGCAACTTTCGAAACTCGTATCTCAGATAATAGCGGTAAAACTTACCGCGCTAAGGTCAGGCTGAGAGGATACCCGCCTCAATCGGCAACATTTATTCGACTAAGTGATGCTAAGAAATGGGCGGCAGCAACTGAAACAGCAATAAAGCAAGGGTATTATTTCAAAAATGCTGAGGCTAAAAACCATACACTTAAAGAAATGGTTCTTCGGTATTACAATGATGTTTTATTGACATATTCCACTAAGGAACAGAAAGACAGAAAAATAAAACTAGATTGGTGGAATAGCCGATTGGGTCATTTTTTGCTTTCAGATATTACTCATATTATTATCAATGAACATAAACGCGCCATAGAAGGTGCTCCCGCAACCATCAATAAATATCTGAAAAACCTATCTCACGTATATTCAATAGCGGTAAATGAATGGGGGTGGCTTGATGATAACCCAATGGGTAGGGTAAAGGCTCCAAAGCTGCCTCGTGGCCGTGTTAGGTATTTGGATGATGCTGAGCGTGAAAAGTTGATATTGTCTTGTAAGATTTCACCTAATACCTATCTATATACAGCATTTATATTGGCATTATCGACTGGTATGCGTCAGGCAGAACTAATGAACTTATACTGGAAGTTGCCTGAAATACTGCCAACTGAAACTGCTTGGGGCGTTGTTTCGCTTGAACATAGTGCTATTATTCTACATCAAACAAAGAATGGTGAATTTCGCCGCATTCCGTTGGTTGGTTTAGCGTTAGACTTGGTAAAGCAACACGCCAAGGTTAAAAGGATGGATACTGACTTGTTATTTCCGTCTCCAACGCACCCTCAGCAACCAATCGAACTTAGAAAGTCGTGGCTTAATGCGTTAGAACGAGCAGGCATAGACGATTTTAGATGGCACGATATTCGCCATACCACTGCTAGTTACCTTGCTATGAATGGCGCAAGTCTAGCTGAAATTGCCGAGGTGCTTGGGCATAAAACATTCACTATGGTGAAGAGGTATTCGCATTTGTCAGAGGGGCATATTGGGAATGTCATTGCTAGTATGAACGAAAAGGTTTTTGGTTCATCGAAAAGCTAATTTCAAAGCACAACAGTTGTTAGATTTCGCGTTACCCGCTAGAAATATATCAAACCTGCCTGAATTGGTTAGACAAGGCTTAGAAAGCTACCAATAGTATATGTTGGTAGCTTTCCTTCATATCAATGATGACCATAGATGAAATGAATGCCTTGTTATATCCCTATCCATTTGTAATCGCGTAGCTAATTCTGAATGCGGTCAATAACTTCCATCAAAGCCATTCTTACAAACTCAGAGGTTGTTAAGTTCAAACTTCTGGCAGTAGCATCTATGGTATGAGCTAGGCTTGGTGGGAACCTGAATGATTTAGTTGTTCTTAAATATTTGCTTTGTCGTTTCATTAATAAATACTCCTGTATTACATAAGTATTTATCTATATGCTCCTAATTCAATGAAGTTCTTTTGTCATAGGAAGTAATGGCAGGTGGTTAATTTAACATTAAGAGAACCAGCTTCCGCTGGGTTCTAGCATCAGTGATTTTCTTCAAGAAACTTCACAAGTTCAGTTTCTTTCTAAAATAACTTCTGCTCCCCTTCTTCTTTCTATAGGACTTGATTATATTAATTCATATCAAGACATATCTTTATTACTATATGCGTGTGACTTTTTATATTAAAGGATGAGAAATGATTAAGCTGGCAGCCAATTCAACAGTATTAACCGCTTTACAGACAGCATTTCCTAGACCTGCTAACAGTGCTGAAAACGCTCTTAATAAATATATCTCAGCTCTTGAAGATATCCTCAATGAAGCAATATTGAGAGGTCGTGGTGGCTATGACACGAAATTTAATCTTTACTCTATTTCTTTACAAGAGCTTGCCAATAAGGGTCCCCAGATTGGTCCTGAAAAAATTCGAATACACGCTTGGTTAAAAGAGAATGGTTATGAATTAGTTAAAACAGAAGAGCTTGGCTGTGGTATCAAGAAACAAAATTCAAGAGTTAAACTGACCAATTTAATTCATTTAACCGATGTTGATGACAGACTAAATCCAAAAGAAGCATTTGAAAAAATACATCCCAATTTTGCTGGCTTGACACCGCAACAAATTGATACTGATTATGATATTACCGCGGTTGATATCAATTCAATAAACAATTACATAGCTAAAATAGCGCCACAAGGGGTAGAACCTCATAAAAATAAATTAAAGATTAGTTTTCATCAAGCAAGAAGAATTGCTGCGGCCGCATCATACAAAAATGGTTTTCATTATCAAAAAAAGAAACCTAGTTTTTTTGGAAGAACCTATTACGAAGGAATTAGCGTCCAGAATGTAAATAAAGAACTCAGGGAAGTAATGCTGGGTGATTGTTGGGAATATGATATTCGAAGTAGCGTAGTTTCTTGGAAGCTTGGGTTTGCTCAGGCTTATATTGATGCCCATATCCCAAATAATGCTATCGATAATATCTTTCCGGTTTGTCATCAATATTCAGTTGATAAAAGCATTTTAATAAGCAGAATAAAACAGGATGTATTCAAGCATAGTCATAAAGATGAGGATACAAAGACGGGTTTGATTAAAGAAGCTTTAACAGCACTCAATTTTGGCGCCAGATTATCGGGTAATAGTTATACCGATAAGCAAGGACAAAACCACAAACAAGCTATTGCTGGAATATTGACCAATAAAATCGAATGCCAATTATTATTGAATTGCCAATTGGTGAAAGAGTTTTTAGCGGAACAGAAAAAATTAGATAGTGTGATTATGGATTGGGTGAATAGCACACAACCTGAATTATTATGTTTGATTAATCCAAAAACTAATAAAAAACTGAGTAAGAAATCCTTGATGTCTTATCTTTACCAACACGCCGAAACTGAGATGATGGATATTTTCCGGTCATATACCAGTCAAAACAACTTGACCATAACAGCAAATATTCACGACGCCATCATTTTGAAAAAGAAATTGAATGGCAGTTTGAAGAAGAAGATTGAACAGGCAATGAGAACAGCTACCAATAACCACTATTGGTTCTTGGGGGAAAAGAAATTAAATTGATATCGCTAAATACCGTTTAATTAGTAGTCTGCTGATAAATATCATTAAAGGACTACTAATGAAAATCAAAGAATTACTAAGTGATGATGACTTATATGAGCTGTGGATACTGGTCGGTGATGCCATATGGGATGTATTAATCAATAATTATTCGGCTAATGACATTACAGAGGCCATTCATAGACGAAGAGCAGTACGCAAAGTCATAAGAAAACCTATTGTTAAACCCGCACCTAGGCCTCAGCCAGTTAATCCGTTTCTACCCAAGGTTGGTTTTAAAACTTTACAGCCCGACAAACGTTCATTTTAATCACTGGCAATTTTACCAGCCCTCAAAATTTTAGGGCTGATGAAAATTGCCACCAAGTACTTGCGGATTGTTGGACCTTCTTTTTTACCCCTATGTGCTTCTATATCTGCTATTAAAAAAGTAACATTATTTTATCCACAGTTCTAATTGGTGCTATAGTTCTGGCATATTGAATTATATGGATTGTAGTGATGGCGAAAGCTAAAAAAGAAGTCAAAGAAGAACAGTTAGAAACCCAGCTTTGGAAGTCGGCTGATAAGCTTCGAAAAAACATTGATGCGGCTGAATACAAACACATTGTTTTAGGCTTAATGTTCTTAAAATACATCAGTGATGCCTTTGAAGAAATGTATGTCAAATTAGTAGCGGGTGAAGGTGAATATGCCGGTGCTGACCCAGAAGATAAAGATGAATACAAGGCTGAAAATGTTTTCTTTGTCCCAGCAACCGCGCGTTGGTCATTCTTATTAGATAGAGCCAAACAACCCGATATTGGTACTTTCATTGATAGTGCTATGGATATCATCGAAAAAGAAAACCCAGATCTCAAAGGTGTATTACCAAAGGTTTTCGCACGTCAAAACCTTGACCCTACCAGTTTAGGCGGCCTAATTGATTTGATTGGCAACATTGCCTTGGGAGATGCCAAAGCGCGTAGTGCTGATATCTTAGGACACGTCTTTGAATACTTCTTGGGTGAGTTTGCCTTGGCAGAAGGTAAGCAAGGCGGTCAGTTTTATACGCCCCGCAGTATTGTAGAATTGTTGGTTAATATGCTTCAACCCTACAAAGGCCGTGTAATGGATAGTTGCTGTGGTTCTGGTGGGATGTTCGTTCAATCAGAAAAGTTTGTCAGTGAGCACCAAGGCCGTATCAATGATATTTCCATCTATGGCCAAGAAAGCAATCAAACGACTTGGCGTCTAGCCAAAATGAACTTGGCTATTCGTGGCATTGATAGCTCACAAGTGAAATGGAATAACGAAGGCTCATTCCTGAATGATGCCCATCAAGATGTAAAAGCGGATTTCATTATTGCTAATCCGCCATTCAATGTCAGTGATTGGAGTGGGGACTTACTGCGTAGTGATGGTCGTTGGCAATATGGCACGCCACCGGTAGGTAATGCCAACTTTGCTTGGCTACAACACTTCATTTATCACCTAGCGCCTACGGGTAAAGCCGGTGTGGTTTTATCAAAAGGCGCATTAACCAGCAAGACCAGTGGTGAAGGTGATATTCGTAAAAGCTTAATTGCGGATGGTAATTTGATTGATTGTATCGTCAATCTACCGGCTAAATTATTTCTTAATACCCAAATACCAGCCGCACTTTGGTTTATGAACCGTGCCAGAAATACCGGTCCCCGCAAGAATGAAATCCTGTTTATTGATGCCCGTAATCTAGGTCATTTAATCAATAGACGCACCAAAGAATTATCTGCCGAAGATATCCAGACAATTACCGATACTTATCACGCTTGGCTTACCGGTGATGACAGTTATGAAGACATCAAAGGCTTTTGTGCTTCTGCTCCCATAGAACGAGTTGCCGAACTGGATTATGTCTTAACCCCAGGTCGTTATGTGGGCTTGCCTGATGAAGATGATGACTTCAATTTTGTTGAACGCTTTACAGCATTAAAAGCAGAATTTGATAGTCAGTTGATAGAAGAAGCCACACTTAATCAAGCCATTGCTGAAAACTTGGCAAAGGTCATTGTATGAGTGAATGGGTTGAATATAAATTAGGGGAGGCCCCGCTAGAAATACTTGATGGTGATAGAGGAAAAAATTACCCTTCACAAGATGAATTTCAAATAAACGGGTATTGTCTTTTTTTAAGCACGAAAAATGTGCGTTTTGATGGCTTTGACCTTTCAGATTGCCAATACATTTCAAAGGAAAGAGATGAATTACTCCGAAAAGGAAAGCTGAAAATAAATGACATTGTATTAACGACAAGAGGAACAATTGGGAATATTGGTTTTTTTGATGCTTCAATAAAAATTGAACATATCAGAATAAACTCCGGTATGGTTATAATCAGACCAATTGAAGATAGATTATTTCCAACATTTAATTATTATGTTTTTCGAAAATTACAAAACGATTTTCATACCTTTACCTCTGGAAGTGCTCAACCACAATTACCAATAAGAGATATAAAGGAAATTGATATTTCTCTTCCCCTACTCCCAGAACAAAAAGCCATTGCCGCCGTTCTCAGTAGTTTAGATGACAAAATTGACCTGCTACACCGTCAAAACAAAACCCTTGAAGCGATGGCTGAAACGCTGTTTAGGCAATGGTTTATTGAAGAAGCGAAAGAGGATTGGGAAGAAGGTAGTTTAGACGATGTGATTTCTGTGAAGGGAGGAACAACCCCAAGTACGAAAAATTTTGAGTTTTGGTTTGGTGATATCCATTGGACAACGCCGCGTGATTTGTCGGGACATAACACTGTTTATCTTTTTGATACAGATAGAAAAATTACCGAAAAAGGGCTTTCGCAAATTGGTTCAGGGTTATTACCAGTTGGAACTGTTCTGCTATCATCTCGGGCGCCTATTGGATATTTAGCGATTATCGAAATACCGCTCGCAATAAATCAAGGTTACATTGCTATTGTTTGCGATAAGATAGTTTCAAATTATTTTATATATCTTTGGTGTAAAGCAAATATTGAAGAGATAAAAAATTCAGGGAATGGTTCTGTGTTTCAGGAAATTTCAAAATCAACTTTTAAGGAAATGATAATAAACATTCCTCCAAATGATTTATTGTTAGCGTTTGATACAAAAGTTGTCTCTATATTTAAGAAAATTAAAGCTAATCAAATTCAACTTCAAACCCTAGAAAAACTCCGCGACAACTTATTACCCAAACTGATGAG
Organism: Methylococcales bacterium; assembly: GCA_026399095.1. Classification (GTDB taxonomy): domain Bacteria; phylum Pseudomonadota; class Gammaproteobacteria; order Methylococcales; family Methylomonadaceae; genus Methylobacter_C. The sequence goes on from JAPLRP010000038.1 coordinate 30,514, forward strand.
TGGTGAAGTTAGGGTTTCTTATGAACAACAAGATGCCGCTTAACATGTAATGACCAAGCTGACTGAAAGTGCTATTGAAGACTATGCCATCAATCTGTTTGAACAACAGGGCTATTCATATGTCTATGGGCCTGATATTGCCCCAGATACAGCAATGGCAGAACGGCATCGCTATGATGAGGTTTTGTTAGTTGGACGCTTGGAGAAAGCGTTAAGTCGTATTAATCCAACAATACCAACAGCGCAACTACAAACAGCACTGAAAGAAGTTCAGCGTATCCATTCGCCTGATTTGCTCACCAATAATGAAACCTTCCATCGATTATTAACTGAAGGCGTGACTGTCAGCCATCAGCAAGATGGAAATGAACGAGGCAGTTTGGTTTCACTGATTGATTTTGCCAATCCAGAAAATAATGATTTTGCGGTGGTTAATCAATTTACCGTCATTGAAAATCATCAAAATAAACGCCCTGATTTAATCCTGTTTGTTAATGGTATCCCATTGGTAGTCATTGAACTTAAAAATGCCACTGATGAAAATGCTACCATCAAAAGTGCGTATCAACAGTTAGAGACCTACAAGAAAACCATTCCCAGCTTATTTTCCAGTAATGCTTTCTTGGTGATATCCGATGGTTTAGAAGCCAAGGCGGGTTCTTTATCAGCGGGGCTATCTCGCTTTATGGCTTGGAAAACAGCGGATGGCAAAGCGGAAGCTTCCCACTTGGTCAGTCAATTGGAAACGTTGATTAAAGGGATGTTGAACAAAGCCACTTTGCTGGATTTAGTGCGCCACTTTATTGTTTTTGAAAAGAGCAAGAAAGAAGACCCGAATACCGGCATTATCAGTATCCAAACGGTTAAAAAAGTAGCGGCTTATCATCAATATTACGCGGTCAATGCGGCGGTAGCTTCAACACTTCGCGCCGCTGATATTGGCGGTGGTTCAGGCGTTGAAGAAAACCCAGCCGACTATGGCTTGCCCAGTGTAAGACAGCAACCACGTGGTGATAAGAAAGCCGGTGTCGTATGGCATACCCAAGGTTCAGGTAAGTCATTATCAATGGTGTTCTATACCGGCAAGATTGTCTTGGCTATGAACAATCCAACAGTATTAGTTATTACCGACCGCAATGATTTGGATGACCAGTTATTCGATACGTTTTCGTCAGCCAGTCAATTACTCAGGCAAAAACCGGTTCAAGCTGATAATAGACAAGCCTTAAAAGACTTATTGCGTGTTGGTTCTGGTGGTGTCATTTTTTCAACCATTCAAAAGTTTCAGCCAGAAGACGGGAACATTTTTGAAGAGTTATCCAATAGACGCAACATCGTTGTGATTGCGGATGAAGCCCATCGAACGCAATATGGATTTGGCGGCAAGATAGTCAGTCAAAAAGATGAAAATGGTGAAGTGATTGGGCAACGCTTAGTTTATGGCTTTGCTAAGTATTTACGAGATGCCCTGCCCAATGCGACTTACTTGGGTTTTACCGGCACACCAATTGAAAAGACCGATGTTAATACCCCAGCCGTGTTTGGTAATTATGTTGATATCTATGATATTGCCCAAGCGGTTGAAGATGGCGCAACTGTTCGTATCTATTATGAAAGCCGATTGGTTAAAGTTGGATTAAGTGATGAAGGTAAAAAGCTCATTGCTGAATTTGATGACAAGAACAGTGAAGATGAGTTGGCGGAAACACAAAAAGCCAAGTCTAAATGGACAAGAATTGAAGCATTGATTGGCAGTAGTCAGCGAACTAAAAATCTAGCCAAGGATATTGTTTATCACTTTGAAGCACGACAAGAAGTCTTTGCCGGTAAAGGAATGATTGTGGCAATGTCCCGCCGTATTGCCGCCAACCTATATCGAGAAATCATTGAGCTTCGACCAGAATGGCATTCTGATGACTTGAACAAAGGCATTATCAAAGTCGTAATGACGGCCTCTTCAAGTGATGGACCAGAACTGGCTAAACATCATACGACCAAAGAGCAACGTAAAGCGTTGGCAGACCGTATGCGTGATAACAATGATGAATTACAACTCGTTATTGTCCGTGATATGTGGCTAACGGGTTTTGATGCGCCAAGTGCTCATACCTTATATATTGATAAGCCAATGAAAGGCCATAACTTGATACAGGCCATTGCCCGTGTTAATCGGGTTTATAAAGATAAGCCGGGCGGTTTGGTGGTTGATTATCTGGGTATTGCCTCAGACCTTAAAGAAGCCTTGTCCTTTTATTCAGATGCCGGTGGTAAAGGCGACCCGACATTGGCACAAGAACAAGCCGTTCAAATAATGCTAGAAAAGCTTGAAGTGGTCAGTAATTTGTATCACGGCTTTGCGTATGAAGACTATTTTGATGCTGATACCGGTAAAAAGTTATCAGTTATCTTGGCAGCCGAAGAACACATTTTAAGCTTCGATAATCAAGGCAAAGACAATAGAGGTAGAAAGCGCTATATAGATAACGTTGCCGCCTTATCACAAGCTTTTGCTATCGCTATTCCTCACGAACAAGCAATGGCTGTTAAAGATGAAGTGGCTTTTTTCCAAGCCGTTAAAGCACGACTGGTAAAGTTTGGTCGTACCGGTAATGGTATTGTTGGTTACGAATTTGAAACCACTATCAGGCAGGTCATTGATAAAGCTTTGGTGTCTGAGCAGGTCGTTGATATCTTTGATGCCGCTGGTATAAAAAAACCAGACATATCAATTTTATCGGATGAGTTCTTATCTGAACTAAAAAACCATCAACACAAAAACATTGCCATTGAAGTATTGAAAAAACTGCTTAATGATGAACTGAAAGTGAGGGCAAAGCGTAATCTGGTTCAAAGCCAAACGATGCTGATAATGTTGGAAAACACCATCAAGAAGTATCAGAACAAGATATTAACAGCCGCCGAAATAATCGATGAACTGATTAAAATCAGTAAAGAAATCGTGGCGTCTGATGAGGACGCAAAACAAATGGGCCTTACTGATTTTGAATATGCGTTCTATACCGCCGTTGCTAGTAATGACAGCGCGAAAGAAATCATTGCTCACGACAAATTGCGAGAATTGGCGGTGGTGCTAACTCAGCGAGTGCGGGAAAATGCCAGTATAGATTGGACCATTAAAGAAAATGTAAGGGCCAAGTTAAAGGTCATTATCAGGCGTACATTAAGGCAATATGGTTATCCACCTGATATGGAGTTATTGGCAACTGAAACAGTATTGAAGCAAGCAGAGATGATTGCGGATGAATTGACTAGCTAGTTAAACCAATTACTTGTTCATAAATTAATCTCCACAAATATCCTTATTAAGAGAGCCCCAGCTACCGCTGGTACTTATCGGCTATTTTCTTAAAGAAGCTTCACAAGTTCCGCTTCTTACTAAAATAACCTCTATCTATTTTTCATTTAGATATTGAATCAATAAAGAGATATCTTTATTACTATATGCGTGTGACTTTTTCATTTGTCTTAAAAAGTATAGTTGGAAAGACCTTTTCGGCTTACCCGTAAATCAAAGCCTCCAAGTGTCTTGTAATATGTCTTATAATGTAGTATTATAAACTCTAAGACATTATAAGACTTATTAGGGAAAGCTAAATGGCTATTGTTGGGTACGCACGGGTAAGTTCATACGGGCAATCACTAGAAGTTCAATTGGATAAATTGAGCCATTGCGAAAAAGTATTTCAGGAAAAGAAATCTGGGCGAACTGACAATAGGGCAGAGCTTCAAAACTGCCTGACCTATTTAAGAGATGGCGATACATTGGTCATTACGAAGCTTGATAGACTTGGACGCTCAATTAGAGACCTATTGAACATTATTAATCAGCTAGAAAAGAATAATGTCAGCTTTCAGGTTTTGGACCAACAAATCGACACATCCACGCCATCAGGTAAGCTATTGCTTCATATGTTGGGCGCAATCGCAGAATTTGAAAATGACCTTCGAGCTAGTAGGCAAAGTGAGGGGATACAAAAGGCACTGTCTAACGGTGTTCAATTTGGAAGGAAATCCAAGCTAACTGATGATGAAGTTCTTGCGATGCGTGGTAAGCGTGAAGCAGGTACAAAAATAAAAGATTTGATGGCTGAGTATGGCTTATCTAAAGCAAGCATCTATCGATTGCTTGATAGTCAGGCGGCATAAATAAAGAGCCAGTGCTTATACTGGCTCTTCATCGTTATTAAAGCTTTACTATATGAGGCTAAAAATAGCCTCCAATTCATCTTTTAATTGAGTATATGTAATTGGGCCGTACATACTTTCGGTAGGGTAAAAAGGAATGAACCGATTAAAGGTACTATCAACGTCACTTACTTTAATGGAAATAATGGGTTGGCTGAAAGAGTTATATTTTATTACATAGAATGTTGCGTTGATATCGCTTGCTAATTTAGCAACTTCTGGTTCTTCTAAAATATAAAATCTAAGTTTCTGGTTCAGCTTAGTTTTAGGTATTTCCATTGTGGCCGCTGCGGCTCTAAGCCTTACTGAGGCTCTCTCATTGAGTAGTATGACGGGACGCTTGAGGATTTCGTTGATATCAGAATGGTTCATATATATTCCGTAATAGGTATCATTGGCCATTGTGAGAGCCCCTGCGATTACGTTGTTTAATACAATAGTTTTGTTTGGGACAGATGATGCTAGTTTAGCTTCTAAGGCATCAGCAAGTTTCCAGAAATTATATATCACTGGGAAGTCTTGATTGTTTTTCGCAAGATGTATGAGCTTGCTGCCATTAGGGTGTCCAAGCACTCCCAGCCAAAAACAGCAAATGAGGTTTCTCGTTTCATTTATTGAAGGTGAGGTTTTGCTGATAAACTGAATTGGATTTAACGTGGGATGTTTCTTAATTCCCGTAGCTATTAAGAGGCCTAATTGATAGTAATGGCCTTCCCATAGAGGCGCAATATTTTCATCTTCAATATATTCTTTGAGCAGTTCTGACCAGTGAGTGATTACCTGAGTATCCGCTTCATTGTTTATGAAAACAAAAGGGTGCCTCTGTTTTTCAGTTGCTGTGAAAGATGTTTCTTGTTTTGTATGGCTAAACAGGTGACGGTAGTCATTCAAGTTTGCCTTGTATAATGCTTTATTCATATATGTCCTTATAATGTGTATTGGCATTCATTTGCCAAAAATTAAATTAAGTCAATGAAAACTTATTTAATGTAGCAATTATACCAGTAAAAAATGAAATTGTCAATATAAATTTCATTTTTTTCAGTAAGTTGGAGTGTTTTGTCAAGCAAAATAATATCTTTATATTTGGCAGTTTGTGCCTCTGTTTTTAGCTATTTTAGAAAAAATCTTCGTTATGTTCTAAGGCATCGTTAAGCAAGTGACGTTACTCGCAGGTATGCTCTGTGGGACACTGGTGGGACACTCAAAATAACTTTTTAAGTAGATTTTCCTATTGTGAAAAATAGGGTTTGGAGTATGGTGGCCTGTAATCCTTTGATGTATAATGATTTTTGATAATTAGATTTATTTTTTAACCAGCTTGAATTACAGAGTTTGGACACTTTTAATGCGATGGTCGCGCGTTCGAATCGCGCACGACCCACCACAAAGACTGAATAAAAAACAAGGACTTAGCATTTTTTGCCAGTCCTTTTTTTATGTCTAAAATTTCCCATGGCGCACTGGTGGCGCACTTTCAAAAAAACACCCGCAACAAACTCCAATAATACAGGCATAAAAAAACCGATAACTCCTTAAAATTATCGGCTGTGTTATTTGTATATATTGATTGTTTTTATTGGTAGAGCTAAAAACTTGATCTGATTCAATCCTACTTTCTAACTTTGATGATTCAAAGATAACTTTCTTGTTGTTTTGATGGAAAGGTACTTCTAGCAGGTAGGAACAAAAGCGGAATGTAATTAGGCAAGCTAGTTTTACATACCGGATTTTTTATTGGAATACAGTTCTAGTATTGGTAACTAAGTAAATAGTAATTATAGCTAGGTACTACCTCCATCAAACTCTGCAATAATTAATTGTAGATTTCCATGTTGTAACATATGGATCTAATTCTTAAATGCATCTAATTCTATCAAATTAACACAAATTAATGCAATCAGCAAAATTGCTGGTAATCAAGCTTTTCAGTTTGTTAATGGCAGTTTTACACACGCGGGTCAAGTTGGTTACAATCAGTCTAATGGTATTGTATCGATTAATACCGATGCCGATAAAGCTGCAGAATACCAAATAAAGTTAACGGGTACTCATTCTGTTCTTCATGCAAGTGACTTTATTTTGTAATTACGAGTAATTAAGTTAGCGGGATGCAAGGATGTATGCCATCAAATTTTAAGGCTATTTATTGATGTGGATCCAATTGTTCAAGTAATATTTCAATAAAATTAATAGGTTATCGGTTCTGTTGCGGCGAATTGGCGCTGCTCCTCTTCTTATTTAAAGATATTTGATTATCACGGAGTGATCAGCTATTTTTATGTCGTCTTCGATGCTTTTCAGATTGGCTTTATTCGTTGTATTATCTCAATGCTCAGTGAAGTTTTTTACTGTTATATGAAGTTAAAAACCAATGCTGAAGATGGTCAATGTTAGATGCTGTTTTACCCTTTCACAGGGTATAATGCACAATCTGCTCACAGAAAAATCAGTCTGATATGACAATCAATTTTAGCAGATTTATCATCATTGCAGCCAAGCAAGGAAAACTCTCATGAATAATCTTAGTGAAGAAGCGATGCGTTTTCAGGAAGCACATATTCCAGAACTCGCCGAAGGAGCCGTGATGCAAGCATACTGTAAAGCGCTCGCTACGGGCAACACGATAGTAGAGCTGGTAAACGACCAGTTAATGGAGTTTCACCCGGATGGCTCCAGTAAACTGATAAAAATCATGCCGACAGCGACCCCAGTTGCTCCTGGACAGCGAAGAGTGCGGAGATTGTAATGAGCAATGCGACTCCTCGACTGCGTATGTTTGCTGGGCCCAATGGCTCTGGTAAAAGCACCATCAAGGAAGTTATTGAGCCTCAGTTGTTGGGTGTGTATATCAATCCAGATGAGATTGAAAAAGATATACGTCGCTTTGACTTTGTGGATTTTTCGACCTATCACGTAGCAACTACCGCTGAAGAGGTGCTACCCTTTTTTCAGCAGTCTACGTTGCTTAATCAGACGGGGTTCACAGATCAGGTTGCCAAATTATGTTTTAATGATGGCAAGTTGAGTTTTCATGCAGTGACGGTGAATGCCTATTATGCCTCGGTTGCAGCTGACTTTATTCGACACAAATTGTTGGATGCGGGAATAACCTTCACTTTTGAAACGGTGATGTCATCGCCAGACAAGGTTGCCTTTTTAAAGAAGGCACAGGAGCATGGCTTTCGTACCTATCTCTACTTTATGCATATTCTGGCCCAACTTGAACACTCATTCTGATCCGACCTGAACACCTATTCTGATTTAACTTGAACACCCATTCTGGTTTCAAGCTGAACACTTTTCTGGATTTTTCCAGAATCGGTGTTCAAGTTGCCAGAATGAC
>JAPLRP010000028.1 GCA_026399095.1 Methylococcales bacterium
CCGGAGCGTCGGCATAAAGTGAAGGGTCGAACCAGTTTTGCCTTTTCGGATGTTCGACGGCTTATCGCTGAAGCTGGACTTGATCAGGATTTTGATAGGGTTTGCCCCAAACCTGGCAAACCCACGAAAAATTCACTGGTGGCCGTATTGCTTCGCATGGTGGCTTGATAATTTTCTAGGAAACTTCAGTTAATAGACTTAGCGGGTTTTTTATTGTCAATAAAAGTACAGATGAATACAAAATTAAGATACTAAACCTTCACATTCAATTTGTTTTAACCGTTCACATTAAGGCGTGTAATGCGATAATATAACCATAACTAACTAAGAGGATACCTCATGAAATTTAATCCCTGTATTGATAAATGTACTTCTGAAGGCACTCATTGCCAAGGTTGTGGGCGTTCATTTGAAGAAATAGCGGGTACTAAAAAATTGGTAATATCGATTGTCGATTTTATACAAAGCCAACATTATGATAATAGTGAAGAATTTGTAAGTGCAATTAGCAAAAGCGTGCTTAAAAAATTAAAAAAGACGGCATAAAGCCATAAAATTGTCCTGAGTCTGCTGTAAGTAACTTCTTGTTTTTAAAATCTAACAAATTCGAGCGATGGTATAGGTATATTCTTAGAAATATCATAAGGGACTGTTTATCAGCATTAAAAAATGACTGTAATAAACAACTCAGTTAGAATGGTAGTCTGTGTTTTATAGTAATTAAAAGTAGCGTTTCACTCAATATCCGTTAGTCGAGAGGTATTCGATCCGAATGGATTAATGCAGGTTTTAAGGGGAGGGGTAGTTCTTCCCGATAACAATATATGCAAGAGGGATATCATGGCGGAAGAAAAAAAACCGGAAAGTGGTGGCCTGTCAACAACCATACCCGTTACATTGGTATTGGCGATATTAGCTGGTTTGGTTTTTACGCATACATTGCCTTATCAGGATGAGCGTCCCTCAATCCGCCCTTTGCAAACCCATTATGCCGCTACACAAGATCTGGATGCGCGTCTGTGGCAAGATCCGTTTGCGGCAGTTGATGGAGTAAGCGAAGAAGCTCCGATAGACAACGTCTTGGTAGTCACAAGTCAAAATGGCAAAATCATTCAACTGGAAGCCACCAAGTCAGTAGCCCGTTCTACATCCCATTTGAGAGGGCAGCTTTATAAGAGCAAAAACATTGCGCCCAAAGACGAGATAACGGTTCTAGCCGTTACCTTGCCAGGTGGCCCTTATCAGGAAGCAGCAGAAATGCGGATGCGGCGCCGTTATGCAGTACTTTCAGCATTGGCTAATCAGGGCGCTGCTCCTGAAGATGAGCAACGTATTGGCTACTTTTATCCTGAATCTAAATCCAAAATGGCATTACAGAAAAAGGTTGCTTTTGAGTGGTGGTCGTTGTCTGGTGATAAGAGAAAAATGTTATTACTGTGGGTGGATGAATCAAGCCTGTCTGGATGCACAGCCGAAAAGCTAAAAGAATTACTGAGTCAAGCCAGTCCGGAAAAACCACTAACACAAGGAGGCGTGTTTAACTATGCAGTGATTGGACCCAATACATCAACCTTATTGCGGGACATGTTAAAAGAGGTTACGGAAGATAAAAACAATAATCTTAATGCTCAATGTACGGACAGGCCGGGGAATTATGCCATCAAGAAAACGTTAGGTGAAATTAACGGCCATAACATTGTCTATTTTTCTGCTGGAGCAACGGCTTCGGACAAGGACTTGCTCAAAGACATCGTATTAATCCCTAAATGCAAAAGTATCTCGGATTGTCTTGGCAAAGCCAACGTTAAACTTTATCGCACAACCGCTACAGATGATGCAATGATGAAAATATTGGTGCAAGAGCTTGGCGTCCGTCAGGTTAAGCCTTATTACATTAACAAAGGTATTATGCATTGGTTACCAGAAATGCTGGGATATAGTCAGGATAAGCAGACCGAACAAGATCATGTCGTAGTTCTTTCGGAATGGGATACTTTTTATGGTCGCGCTATGCCGGACGTTTTTCAGAGCATGTGGCAGGGCAAGATGCATGCATACGGTTACATGCGTGGATTGGATGGTAAGCTACCGGAACAGGGTGATAAAACAGTGCGTGTGGCTGAGAAGAAATCTGACAACAAGGACAAATCCGATGTCGATGCGCTGATTGAATTTCCGGAGGGGCAAAATCAAAAGGACTATTTACGCAGACTCACTAACAGAATCATTGAGCTTGACCAAGATTTAAAGGATAAAGGTAACAAAAATGGCGTTGCTGCTATTGGCGTATTGGGTTCTGATGTGCATGATAAGCTAATGATAATGGAAGCCTTGCGTCAGCATTTTCCGCACAAGTTATTTTTTACCACTGATTTGGATGCCGCTTATAGCCATCCTGCCAAACAGCATGAAACACACAACTTACTCGTAGCATCGGCATTTGATCTAACCCTGTGGCATGAATTGCAGGGTAAAATCCCACCTTTCCGTGACACCTACCAAACGGCATTTTTTCTTGCGACTCGGTGGGTGCTTAATAATGATTCGGCTACTGCAGTAGGAATAAGAAGGCCTGCTCCGCTTCTGTTCGAGGTTGGGCGAAGTAGGATGATACCCTTACCAACGTCTGAAGATGACTTCCTACAGACGCGAGGGGATGATGCCAGCGAACCGCAATGTTCCGTGACCAATTGGTCGGGGTGTCTAACGGATTCACTTTCACAGTTGTTCGCACAGAAAACAAAAAAGGGTAAAAAACTTTCGCTCTCTTTGATAGAAAATGAGATAGAAAATGAATTGCCTATGTTTAACGAAAAAGTACATCCACAGACATTCCCCATTTCCCACCTTAAGTGGACAGTAGGCGGCATGATAGCAGTCACTTCGTCTGTAATGATGGTGGTGATATTGCTTACCTTTGTTAGTTGGCAGGTTCGAAAGCAGGCCCAGCAATTATTTAACTACAGTAAATCACATCCATATTTTGTGATGGGAGTGAGTGTTGCTTTACTTACTCTTGCATACTGGTTAACCGAGCTTTGGAATGAGTACATGACCAAGTTCGATGCAGAGCCTTTTTATTGGCTTGAAGGCGTGAGTGCTTGGCCCAGTCAATTGTTACGCTTATCGGCTTTTCTGTTTGCCCTTGGTTTTTTTGTTTGGGGGCATAAACGAATCATAACTATGCAGGCGGTTTTACAAGTGTCGCCAGGTGACCAGAAATCTTGTTTTGCCTTACCTCAGCATGATCAAACCAAGGTTGCAGCTGGTGAGGTACTCTTTATTGGAAGTTGGAAAGTGGATGAGGCGGTTGCGGTGTCTCCTAATGAGTTGTGGAAAAAGTATCTGGGTTACTTTCGCTTTCCAGGTCCGCTTGAACGAGTCCTGCTACATGGGCTCGTGTTTTTTGCAGTTGCCTTTTTAGTCATGGTTTTGAGTGGTTTTCCTAGCACGCCGGTGCGGGGCGAAGTTGCCTTGCAATTGCATATCGGGATTTTAGGCGTAGCGGTTTTTTTTACCATTATGTTGACCTTATGGGTCGTCGAAAATGCGCGTCTTTGTGAAAGGCTCATTGATAATTTATCGGCGAAACCAAGTTTATGGAACAAAAATGCCATCAATTGGGCAATTCGGGATAATAAAGTTGCGCAGGAATGTGTGTCGGATTGGCTGGATATTAAATTGGTTTCTTGTTTAACCAAGACACTACAGCCACTTATCTGGGGGCCGGTGGTGTGTATTTTTCTGTTGGTGTTGGCGCGCAGTCCGGTCATAGATGATTGGGATTTACCATGGGGGCTGGAGTTAGTATTTGTCAGCTTGCTAATGTATGCCATCTCCGCAGAGCTATTTTTACAGCGAGGTGCCAAGCGTGCACGGACAAAAGCAATTGTTCAGCTAAACGGAAAAATCAGTGTGCAGCGTAATCGAATTAATCCTGATGAATATGCCATGAAGCGCATAGAGGCAGAGATTGAACGAATCATGATGTTGCGGGAAGGTGCCTTCAGGCCTTGGTACGAATTGCCACTGTTACGGTCATTCGGCGGCGCAGGAACTTTGGTAGTTGTGTTGCAATACTTTGCGGGGGTTTGGGGTAGCGGAACAGTTGTCAGTCTTGGCGGCTGACAACGCTCAGTATTCTTATGAGGTCGGATTAAATTTAATGATTTCTCTGAACAGAGAATTTTGCCAGTAAAGTTAAAGCTTCTTTATATTCCGAAGCGGGTAATACGTTGAGGGCATTAATCGCTTTTTCAGCTTCTTCATCTGCTCGTTGCTCTGTGTAAACAATCGCTTGAGTGCTTTGTACGATCGCATAAACCTCATGAAAAGCTTCACGATTACCATTTTTAATAGCATCAATGATTATTTTTGCTTCTTCTTTTGTGCCTTTTTGAATGGCATAAATCAACGGTAGGGTTGGTTTTCCTTCAGCAAGATCATCGCCAAGGTTTTTACCCAAATCTTCTTGGCTGGCTTTGTAATCAAGAACATCATCAATTAATTGAAAAGCAATTCCCAGGTGTTGTCCGTACTTTGCCAAACTTTCTTCTATTTCAGAAGGAGCGCCTACCATAACGGCGCTTAAACGAGTTGCTGCGCTGAATAAAATGGCGGTTTTTCTGGCAATAACCTCCAGATATTTGGCTTCTGTCGTTTCAGGATTGTTGCAATTTAACAGTTGCAGGACTTCGCCCTCGGCAATCGCTGTCGTTGTTTTAGAAAGAATTTCCATCACACGCATATTGCCGGTGCGTACCATCATTTCAAACGCGCTTGAATACAGGTAGTCGCCTACCAATACACTCGCAGCATTTCCCCAGACTACATTGGCAGATTCTTTACCGCGCCTAAGATCAGACTCATCTACCACATCGTCATGTAACAGTGTTGCTGTATGGATAAACTCAATCACGGCAGCCAGTATCAAATGGTTGTCATTAACACCACCTAGCGCTTTTGCGGCAAGCAGCAACAACATGGGGCGTAATCTTTTGCCGCCATTACCGACAATATAATGCCCCATTTGATTGATAAGAATAACATCAGAACTTAACTCATTAATAATAAGCTGATCTACCGCTTTGGCTTCGGTAGCGGTTAAGTTTTTGATGAGATCAAAATCAATGGGCGCTAATGTGTTCGAGAGAGACTGTGAGTTCGGTGCCATGGAATTAAAGGGCGGCTTGTAAGTTGGGGTTGTTTTTCATGGTCATAATTATAAATTATAAGTATTTTGCGGTATTATAACCCAATAGAAAGCCAACTGCCCAAGGTATTAAATAAAGAATCTGGTATGGATTGCTTTCTTATAGCGCCACTTATAGTAAAGTTTACTGGAGTGGAGTAAACTTTTGATTGACTACATTCATTTAAAAAAATATAATTGTCAGTTAAATTTATAACAGATTAATGCTTGATGGAGCTTGCTCAGATGTATGCGGTAATTCAAACAGGTGGTAAACAGTACCGCGTAGAAGAAGGTACTTACTTAAAAATAGAAAAGTTGGAGCTGGGCACAGGCGACATCATTGAATTTGACAAAGTGCTTATGATTCAATCAGACGATGATGTTAAAATCGGCTTACCTTTTATTGAAGGCGGCAAGGTTACAGCTACCGTTTTGTCTCAAGGCAGACACGATAAAATAAAGATCATTAAATTCAGAAGACGTAAACACCATATGAAACAAATGGGGCATCGTCAATACTATACAGAAATCCAGATTACTGGCATTTCTGCTTAAGATAAGGAGTTATATAGATGGCTCATAAGAAAGCTGGTGGTAGTACCCGTAACGGTCGTGATTCTAACGCAAAGCGTTTAGGTGTTAAGCGTTTTGGTGGTGAGTTGGTAACAGCCGGAAACATTATTGTTCGTCAACGTGGAACAAAATTTCATCCAGGCGTTAATGTAGGTTGTGGAAAAGATCATACCTTATTTGCTACGGCAGATGGTAGAGTGACTTTTGAAGTTAAAGGTCCTAAAAACCGTAAATTTATCAGTATTGTTGCTGCATAAAACTTATAGTTTGATTGTAGTTAATAGCTATGAAAGTCGGGTTATCTTAGTGTAACTCGGCGCCTTAAAAAAGCTCCGTCCTTTATGACGGGGCTTTTTTTGTTTTTATCGGTTGGTTTTTAAGTGTGGCGTGTAAGTTATGAGATTTGTTGACGAAGCGGAAGTTCGTGTTGAAGCAGGTGATGGTGGTAATGGCACGATTGGCTTTCGACGTGAGAAATATATTCCTATGGGTGGCCCCGATGGTGGTGATGGCGGTGATGGTGGAAGCGTTTACCTTGTTGCTGTCGAGAATGTTAATACCCTGGTAGATTTTAGATATCATGCTGTGCACAGAGCGCAACGTGGACAAAATGGTATGAGTCGTAATTGTACCGGTAGAAAGGGTGAAGATTGCTTTGTACCTGTCCCGTTGGGAACAAAAGTATCCGATAAAGAAACCGGCGAAGTCATTGGCGATTTAACCACAATTGGCGAAACCTTATTGGTGGCTTCCGGCGGCTTTCATGGCTTGGGTAATACCCGATTTAAAAGTAGTATCAACAGAGCGCCACAAAAAGCCAGCAAAGGCTCCGAAGGTGAGCATCGTTTACTTATTTTAGAATTAACATTAATAGCCGATGTCGGTTTGTTGGGGATGCCTAACGCCGGTAAATCCAGCTTGATACGTTCGGTTTCATCAGCAACACCTAAAGTAGCCGATTATCCTTTTACGACCTTACACCCCAACTTGGGTGTCGTGAGCGTTGATGAATTACGCAGTTTTGTTATTGCCGATATTCCCGGTGTTATTGAAGGAGCGGCCGAAGGTGCGGGTTTAGGTTTACAATTTCTTAAGCATTTATCACGAACCGGCTTGTTATTGCATCTGATTGATGTCGCCCCTTATGAAAGTATGGACACGCCCGTAGAAGCCGCCAGAAAAATTATCCATGAAGTTGAAAAATGGAGTGATGATTTAGCTAATAAACCGCGTTGGTTGGTGCTTAATAAAATTGATCGCTTGCCCTATGATGAAATTGATGAGCGTTGCGAAGCGATTGTTGAAGACTTAGGCTGGAAAGGACCGGTTTTTAGAATTGCAGCGATTAATGGCAATGGTACAAGAGAGTTAATGTTTGCGATAATGAACTTTTTGGAAGCAGAGCGGCGGAAAGATAGTGAGCAGGAATGATTTTGCAAAAGTTAAGCGAGTTGTTGTAAAGATAGGCAGTTCTTTACTCACTAAAGGCGGACAAGGGCTCGATAAAGTTGCAATTGCCGCTTGGGTTAAGCAAATGGCCGGCTTAAGGCAGCAATCCTGTGATGTTATTTTGGTTTCCTCAGGCTCGGTTGCAGAAGGTATGAGCCGTTTGGGCCTGAAAGTAAGGCCGACCCTTTTGCATGAGTTACAAGCCGCCGCTTCAGTTGGGCAAATGGGCTTGGTGCGTGTTTTTGATGATAATTTTCAGCAACATGGCTTAAATGCGTCGCAAGTCTTGTTGACCCATGATGACTTGTCTAACCGACAACGTTATTTGAATGCACGAAGCACGTTGTTGACCTTGCTAAAATTTGGCGTAGTACCGGTTATCAATGAAAATGATACCGTTGCCACAGAAGAAATTCGCTTTGGCGATAATGACACCCTGGCGGCTTTGGTTGCCAATTTAGTTGAAGCGGACTTGTTAATCATATTGACCGATCAACAAGGCTTGTTTACCGGTGACCCCGGCTTGTATCCCGATGCACAACTCATTTCCGAGATTAGCGTTAACGACGACAGACTGGATAAAATGGCCGGTGATAGTCGTAGCGGACTGGGTAAAGGCGGTATGTCCACTAAAGTGCGGGCGGCACGCTTGGCTGCCAGATCGGGTGCCGCCACCGTTGTTGCCGCTGGCGTAGTGGATGGGGTACTAACAAAAGTGATTGCCGGTGTTGATCTCGGTACTTACTTTTTGCCGGATATCGAGCCACTGGTTGCAAGAAAACGCTGGCTTGCCGGACAGTTGCAAGTTAAAGGCCAACTGGTTTTGGATGCCGGCGCCGTTAAAGTATTACAACGTGATGGTAAAAGCCTGTTGGCCGTGGGTGTCAAATCAGTACTCGGGCAGTTTGAGCGAGGTGAACTGGTCTCTTGTATCAATGAAAGTGGTACAGAAGTAGCTCGTGGATTAGTTAATTATGGCAAGCTTGACGCCCAACTAATAGCAGGAAAATGCAGCTCGGAATTTGAGAAAATCTTGGGTTATGCCAATGATTCGGAAATGATACATCGGGATAATATGGTTCTGATTTAGGCGGTTGTTAAGTAATGCCAAGCTGTTTGTTAGAATTGTTTAAGATTTATGAAGGTTAATAAATCGGGTTTGTAATAAAGCCAGCATACTTTTGCTTTATCCTTGGCGTAGATAAAAAATAAAAAATCATTTAAGAGTGATGACCTATGCAATCTTCTGAAAAAATTAATTCAGTACAGTTCTTGGAAGAGAAGTTACAGGACATTATTACCTTGCTGGAAAAGCAGGAATTAGAAAAATCACTGGTTCAAAGAGGCCCGAGTGCTAACCACGAGTTGGTTGAGGCGATGTTGCAAAACCAACATCAGGCCCGTCTCCAAGAAAAATTCGCACATTTACATCCTGCTGACAGCGCCTTTATTCTTGAATCCCTGCCTTTAGAGCAACGTATGGCAGCATGGGATGCCATTAATATCCAACATGACGGACAAGTATTGTTGGAAGTATCGGATGCGGTTCGACAAACGCTTATTTCCGGAATGGAAGCGGAAGAACTGGCCACCGTTGCCGGTACTTTAAATACCGATGAAATTGCGGATCTGGCTGCGGATATCCCCAAAAGAACCATGCTAAAGATTTTGCGCTCGCTCAACAGCATGGAGCGCAATCATCTAAATGCCATTTTGTCTTATCAAGACAATCAGGTGGGGGCCCTGATGGATTTTGGCATGATCACCATTCGGGATGACCTAAACCTAAAAGCAATTATTGCCTATATTCGAAAACTGGGCAAATTACCCAGCCACACCGACAAGCTCTTTGTGGTCGATCAGCATGATAAAGTGCAGGGCATATTACCCTTGCAACGGCTGTTAACACACCTGCCTGCACAGCAAGTGGCCGATGTCATGGTGACTGATTTTATTCGCTTTCAAATTGATCAAGACGCTGCAGAAGCCGCACGCGCATTTGAGCGCTATGATCTGATTTCAGCACCGGTTGTTGATAGCGAAGGCAGGTTACAGGGACGGCTTTGTGTGGATAATATACTGGATTTTATCCGTGAGAAAGTCGATGACGACTTGCTAACCCAAGCCGGTGTTGGTGAAGAAGAAGACTTGTTTGCCAGCGTCTGGAAAAGTGCCAGAAACCGCTGGGGCTGGCTATTAATCAACATAGTAACCGCCTTTGCTTCAACACGTATCATTGGTGTCTTTGAAGATATTATTTTGCAAATTGTGGCCTTGGCATCTTTAATGCCGATTATTGCCGCAATGGGTGGTAATACCGGCAATCAAACCAGTATGCTGATTATTCGTTCCTTAGCGTTGGGACAAATTAACTCGAGTAATATTAGCCATTTGATAAAAAAAGAACTCACACTAGCTCTAATCAACGGAACTTTTATCGGCTTAATCATGGGCTTATTAAGTATGTTGCTGTACCGGGATGTGGCGCTATCCATTGTAATGGCAACCGCTATGTTTATAAATTTGCTGGTTGCTGTGGTGGTAGGGCTGAGTATTCCTTTGCTTCGGCATAAGTTTGGTAAAGACCCGGCCGTGGGTACCAGTGTTATTTTAACGGCCGTTACCGACTCAATGGGATTTTTTATATTCCTCGGGCTGGCAAGTCTGTTTTTAATCAAATAACGGTCGCGCTTTATTTTTTAAATAGTGTGATGACTTGGCTCGTATCATCAATATTTAATTGATAACGCCCTAAGACACTCATGCCCAATAATTTGTTTTTACCTAAAAGATGATCGGCAATAAAAGCCACTTCTACGTTTTCAACCGTTTCACCGGCAATTTTAATGGTTTGCAACTTACCAATTTTTGCATCAGTTGTCCCATTAGCCGTTTGCATTTTTTGGTGAGTAAAAGTGCTATTCGTCAGGCCTAATTGGGCGATCATGGATTCTGGTAAAACCACCAAATCCGCACCTGTGTCGATAATCATATCGACTGTTTGCCAAATACTGCCATCTCCCGATAGCGCAACGGACACCATAAAATGGTTACCTTGGTGAGTCGTAGGCAAAACAATACGCTCGATTTCAGTTTTTTGTTTTTTATTAACAATAACAATTCGCTCAATTTGCCCTTGGGCATCTCGCGTAATAATATGATTAAACGACGCTAACAACTGCTCAATTTGTTGTTCCGGATTGCCGCGAGTAATCACTTTTTCTTCGTTTTGGATTCTCTCCATACCGGTAATTTTAATCTTCATCTGGCTTTGCAAAGACAAAATTTGGCTAAACAAATCGTTAGGCGCTTCGCCGCTTCGGGCATGAGTCGTGAGCATAATCAATAGGAACGCAGACAACAGCCGTAACGCTGGCATGCCGAAAGAGAAAAGGGTGTTAGTGGGCATTAAAAGGTTAATGATTAAGACAGTAAAGGCCTACAGCAGACCATAAAACCGCTTCAAAAGCTACAAGTTTTAGTAGTGATTGGATAATTTCGTTTAAAGACGGATAAGAACACCTAAAAAATGATTTTTTAGCTGAAAACACTGTTTAAAAAAGCTGTAAAAACAGGTGGCAAGCTTAAAAAAAAGCATAATAGCGCCTGTGAAATGCAAAAAACCTTGAGTTAATTGGTTGATTTATCAAGAAATTATATAAATGCCTCAAGCGATTCAGTTTATTCCTTAAAGAATAATACTAATTCCTCAAGGAATAGTACAAATACCTTAAGGAATTAACATAATTCCTCCAGCAATCAGGTAAATTTCTTAAGGTTTTATAGAAAAAGCTTAAGCAAATCGACGGGTTTCGGTCGCTATAAAAACAACTGCATGCGTTTTAAAGCGTTTTTAGTCGATTTGCCTGGGTAATCACGTTAGGCAAGGCTTAAACTAGCTAGGGTTGGTTAAGCCCTTTAAAACCGTTAATTAACAGCGGCTCTAAGAATGTTGGTATAAAATGTAATGGTAAAGTTTTTTACTTATTTTCGCATGTTTTCCTATTCGGCTAAACCCGACCCAAGCGCTTTTCGGTTTCCAGGACCCGTTGGGTTGTTTGCAGCACGGTATCAGGGTTTAAGCTCATGGAGCCTATGCCGATTTCTACCAAAAATTCTGCCATTTCGGGATAATCAGAGGGTGCTTGGCCGCATAAGCCGCAATGTTTACCATTGCGTTTTGAGCCTTCTACGGCCAGCCTTATCATTTCTTTAACGCCGGGGTCGCGTTCGTCAAAGTCTTCGGCGAGGATGGCGGAATCGCGGTCGACGCCTAAGGTCAATTGAGTCAGATCATTGGAGCCGATGGAAAAGCCGTCAAAATATTGTGAAAAGGCATCAATCGAGATGACGTTATTGGGAATTTCACACATCACATATATTTCCAGGCCGTTTTCACCGCGTTTTAAGCCCAGTTTTGCCATGTAATCGAGTACCTTTTGTGCTTCCTGGAGACGTCGGCAAAACGGAATCATTAAAATGACATTGGTTAATCCCATGACATCACGCACCCGTTTCATGGCAGCGCATTCGAGCGCAAAGCCTTCTGCATAGGCCGGATGGGTATAACGGGATGCGCCGCGAAAACCGATCATGGGATTGGCTTCATCAAATTCAAACCAACGCCCACCCAATAAGGTCGCGTATTCATTGGTTTTAAAATCGGACATTCTTACCACGACAGGTTTTGGATAAAAGGCTGCAGCAATGGTGCCGACGCCTTCTGACAAGCGCTGGATAAAAAAGTCTTCGGGCTTTTTGTAGTGGCGCGTCAATTCATTAAGCTGCTCAAGTTCGTCGGCATCCTGTACAAGTTCTGGGTGTATCAAGGCCATTGGATGCGCTTTGATAGTTTCGGTAATAATAAATTCCATACGTGCCAAGCCAACGCCGTCATTGGGCAAAAAGCTGGTTTTAAAGGCCAGTTCCGGGTTGCCAAGATTAAGCATGATCTTGGTCTTTGGACGTTTTAGGCCTGATAAATCGGTAGTTTGTATTTCAAAATCAAGAATACCGTCATAGACTTTGCCCTTATCACCTTCGGCACAGGATACGGTGATTGGTGAATTGTTTTTAATGGTTGTGGTGGCATTATCACAACCGACGACCGCAGGTACGCCCAGTTCTCGTGAGATGATGGCGGCATGGCAAGTGCGACCGCCACGATTGGTGACGATGGCTGAGGCAATTTTCATCACCGGTTCCCAATCGGGTGTTGTAATATCGGCAACCAATACATCACCGGCTTTAAAGCTGCCTAGTTGACCAACGTTCTCAATAATACGTGCATTACCCGTGGCAATTTTACTGCCAACCGAATGACCGGTGACTATGGGCGTGGCTTTGCTTTTTAGGGTGTATTGTTCCAGTAGCATGCCGCTTAATTGTGATACAACGGTTTCCGGACGTGCCTGAACAATATACAGTGTGCCATCAAGGCCGTCTTTTGCCCATTCCATATCCATGGGTTTGGCTTGGCCTGCTTTGGCACTGTAATGTTTTTCAATTTTGATTGCATAGTCGGCGAGGGTTAAAACATCCTGATCGCTAAGACAAAAGCGATTTCGTTCTTGTTCGGACGTAACGACATTGTGCGTTGGTTCACGGGTGCGGCCCTCGCTGTAGATCATTTTTATTTTTTTTGCACCCAAGGTCCGTTTTAGTACGGCACGATGACCTTGTGCAAATGTGGATTTGTGCACATAAAATTCATCCGGATCAACAGCCCCTTGCACGACATTTTCTCCCAGACCATAGGCACCGGTTATAAAAACTACATCATTAAAGCCGGATTCCGTATCCAAAGAAAACATAACGCCACTGCTGTCCAGATCGGAGCGTACCATTTTCATAATGCCGATTGATAAGGCCAGTTTGAAATGGTCAAAACCTTGGTCAACGCGATAATGAATGGCTCGGTCAGTAAATAAACTGGCAAAACAGCGTTTACAGGCTTCTAGTAACGCCAGTTCTCCGCGTATGTTTAAAAAAGTGTCTTGTTGTCCGGCAAAGCTGGCAGTAGGTAAATCCTCTGCTGTGGCTGAACTGCGAACTGCAACGCTGATATCGTCGCCGTATTGTTGATGCAATTGCGCGTACGCTTTTAGTATCTGGTCTTCAAGATCAGCGGGGAAGGGTGCGGCATAGATAATATCACGTGCTTTACGAGCTCGTCTGGCAAGGTCGCCAACATCTTCTGGGTTTAACTCATCCAGTGCTTTATGGAGTGGTCCCCAAGCACTCGCTTGTTCCAGTAAATAACGGTAACCTTCAGCGGTCACGGCAAAGCCGTTGGGGATTTGTATCCCTTGGGGTGTTAATTCTCGGTACATTTCACCTAAAGAGGCATTTTTGCCGCCGACCAGCGGCACATCGTCTATGGTTAATTCATTAAACCAACGGATGTAATTTGCATTTGTTGACATTGTATTTTCCTTAAGGGCGTTCCTTGTGTGTGTTTATAAGCTCCACGGTTACACTGAATTGCGGAAAATTCAATCGACTTGATGACTTTTTGATTAATATCCGCTTGGGTGTGCGTGCATTATCTAATCTACTTTCTAAGTAGAGGGGATTAATAGTAGATCATATACAGTTCTTTTAATGGGAGCAAGGCGCAATTTAATATTTAAAATGCGTGCTGATTGATGGTTAACTCAGGTAGTTTTAACGGGAAATAGCGTAATACCATTACTTAATGTCTGGGATATAAGCGATTGCTCTCATGTTGCATTCTTTGCTGATGGATATATTGTTTTATAATGTCAATAGTGGCACCTCCGCAACTACCGGCAAAATAACTGGGACTCCATAAATGACCCTCCCAAAGATTCTTGGTTATACAGGGAAAGCTCTCTTTTCTTATCATTCGACGACTAACACCTTTCAAACTGTTGGCCAGTTCAGAGAGAGAAAATTTGGGCGGGTAAG
>JAPLRP010000037.1 GCA_026399095.1 Methylococcales bacterium
ATTCCAGATAAAACGGGACGCATCAGCAAATTGAGTAAACCTATGCTCAATTTCAGGCGTGGTGTTCAATCTAAATTTGAAGGCTTTGCGTATTGTTTTCATGCTACTAATATAGCCTATATTTTTAATAGGTCTATATACATGAATAATGAGATAAGAAACGGAAAAAATGTGTTTATAATTTGCATGTACATTTGGTCTTTGTCACTAAATACCGTCGTGGCGTGTTCACTAAAAGAAGTGCTTGAGTTCAATGGCGAGAATGACCCTAGGTACATTTGCTTATCACTTACCCGCCCAAAATTTCTCTCTCTAAACTGGCCAACAGTTTGAAAGGTGTTAGTCGTCGAATGATAAGAAAAGAGAGCTTTCCCTGTATAACCAAGAATCTTTGGGAGGGTCATTTATGGAGTCCCAGTTATTTTGCCGGTAGTTGCGGAGGTGCCACTATCGACATTATCAAACAATATATCCATCAGCAAAGAATGCGAAATTAGAGCAATCGCTTATATCCCCGACCTTAAGGAAGCGGAATTACGCTATTTCCCGTTAAACCTTAACAGCAATCAGACAGGCAAAGTTAAACCATTGAAAATAAGTGCCAATACGGCCAAAGCCTGCTCTTTGTAGGAGTTCGTAATTTTCATCTAGGCGATAGGGAATCAAAACATTTTCCAGGGCCTCACGTTTACGCTGATTTTCAATATCCGTATAGCGGCTTTGGGATACTTTAAATTGCAGGTAATGATCGATATATAAACGATTTAATACCGGATCATTCACCAAAATCTTTTCTGACAATAAAACGCCCCCCCCCGATTTAAGTGCCTGATAAACGGCTTTTAGCAACTGCTCTCTACCCATGGGTCTTACAAATTGCAGTGTCCAGTTAAGGATGACAATATTGCAAGCAGGTAATGGGGGAAGATCGCTTAAATCAGCGGTAATCAAAGACACTTTGCCGGTGGCTATTTGCCCGGATAGTTTGTCTCGTGCTTTATCCAGCATTGACTCTGAGTTGTCATAGCCTATAAAGCGGGTGCTTTCAGGGCATTTCGGATGTTGGGTTAAATATTCGAGCGTCGTGCCGGTTGAGCAACCCAAATCACAGACTATGCCACCTTGTTCAGGTAAAAAATCCATAATAAGATCGGACTGGATGCGCTGAACCTCATTATAAAATGGCACGCTTCTGGAAACCATATTGTCAAAAACCTTGGCAACACGTTCATCAAAAGCAAAATCTTCTACCCTAGCGGTCTGTTGAAATACTCTATCTTGTTCGCTCATAGTTTATATCGTCAGGTAGTTGTCAATTTGGCAGGAGCGGCTAAAGCCGCTCCTACCTTTAATGTAAATTACGAATCATCAACTTGATCAGCCAGTGTTGTCAATTGCTTAACAAGCAAGTCCAATTGTTCAGTCGTTTCTGCTCTTACCGTAGCATGAGCTACTTTGCGACCTTTGCGAGGGGCTTTATCGTAAAGATGCAAGTGCACGTTGGCTATGACTAATAGTTCTTCAGTGGCAGGCAGGCCGCCAATAAAGTTAACCATCGCAGTTTTACCAACGGCTGTTGTTGTACCCAAAGGTAAGTCCAGAATAGCGCGTAAATGATTTTCAAACTGACTGGTTTCTGCGCCTTCAATCGTCCAATGACCGGAATTATGAACACGCGGCGCAAACTCATTGGCAATGAGCTTACCATCGACTTCAAATAATTCCAGCGCCAACACACCGACATAATCCAGCGCTTCCATTAAGCATGATATATAAGCTTCGGCTTGTTGTTGCATGGGGTCTTGATTACAACTGCTTGCAACACGCAATATCCCACCACGATGTATATTTTCTGATAATGGATAAAAAACGACGGCACCAGAAACATTACGTGCCGCAATGATGGATACTTCGCGGTTAAACGTTACAAAGGCTTCTACAACACCCGCTGCTCCAGCTAATTGCTCCCAAGCGGGTTCTAAGTCATCAACTGATTTAAGTAAGGATTGACCTTTGCCGTCATAACCCATTGTGCAGCTTTTTAAAATAGCGGGCCAGCCAATGGTGGACATGGCTTTTTCCAAACTTTCAAAACTGTCTATAGGTGCATAAGCTGCAGTGGGTATCGAAATATCACGAAAAAAGGCTTTCTCGATTAACCGATCCTGCGCAACGGCCAACGCTTTAGGTGCCGGATGCACTTGGGTATGTGACGCTAAAAATTCTGCGACATCAGCGGGTACGTTTTCAAATTCATAAGTTACTACGTCAGCACGTTCCGCTAGCTGAGCGAGTAAGCGCGGATCGTTATAATCGCCCTGTAAATGCTCACCCAAACTATTGGCGCAGGCATCGGCAGACGGATCAAGAAAAATAAAATCCACGCCTAACGGATAGCCTGCCAAGGCAATCATTCTGGCAAGTTGCCCTGCACCCAAGACACCGACTATCATAAAATTTCCTCTCGCGGATCAGAATGCGCGAGTACATTTTCGGTTTGTTCATTTCTAAAGGCATTTAATGCGCTTCGATAGTGCGTGTGTTTATTACTGATTATAGCGGCCGCCAATAACGCAGCATTGATAGCGCCTGCTTTACCAATCGCCAGCGTACCGACAGGAATTCCAGCGGGCATTTGTACGATAGACAATAAGGAATCCATGCCATTAAGCGCTTTAGATTGTACGGGCACACCTAAAACAGGTAGCGCTGTTTTGGCGGCTGTCATACCCGGTAAATGTGCGGCACCACCTGCTCCTGCAATGATAACTTCCAGGCCTTTAGCTTCTGCTGTTTCTGCATATTGGAAAAGTTTGTCAGGGGTTCTATGAGCCGAAACAACTTCAACTTGATGAGGTATGCCAAGCCGCTCAAGTGTTTCAGCAGCAAAGCGCATAGTTTCCCAGTCAGAGGTCGAGCCCATGATGATGCCAACCAGTGCTGTCATGTATTACTCCTTTAAAATGGTATGAGTACAATCTGGATGATTTAAAAGTCGCGTAGTATCGCATAAATGAAGAAATGATGTTTTCTAAGTTAAAGAAGAATTGGCGGGGTAATTGTCAAATTTTTCCTTAAATAAAAAAAGTGTTTTTAAAGATGGCAAATAAAGCACTATTAATTACGAAAACTTCAATCTGAAGAGAACTAGAACAAGTTGTCATTAAATGATAAAGTTATTCTATTATTCAGTGAAGATTCAAGTTGAGAATGACAAGCTTTGGATCTTATAACCCTTGCGATTAAGTTTATGAAAATACAAAGCCTTACAAAAAACATTTTTTTTGCTGCCATAATTAGCATGATTTTAGGGGTATTACTTACCGGTTGTTCAGACGATGAAGAAAAAAAATTGCCGGTTAAAACCAGTTTTAATCCATTTGATCACTCTCATGATGTTCCTGTGACAGATGTCCAAAAGCACAAGTTTGAGCATGACTTTGCTGAACAATGTGTGACAAGAGAGTTGAAGAATTCTGTGAATATAGAGGAAGATAAGATTAGATTTTCTGAATCCTGTCTATGTGTAGCTAATTATATGCTTAAAGATTTAACTGATGAAGAAGCTGAAAAATTTCTTACTGAGCATGAAAATCCACGGTCATTACAAATCAAGTACAACAGCGCTGCTTATCATTGCGCTCAACAAAAACCCGTAGCTAAGGGCTTTAAAACATTTGAGGCACCTGCTGTTAAAAAGGAAGAAGGTTTTTTTAGCAAGTTTTTTTAGAGGTTCAAGCTTTTTTGTAGTTTAGGGGGTAATGTTTTATGGCTCCACCCCCCCCTAATGTTAGTTATCTTACTCTCACGCTAAATTAATAATTCTTTTATCGGCTAATTCTCTTAAAATCTTTAAGCCACCCATAATAATCACTTCAGGATCAGGGTGATTTGATTCCTGAGCTATTTGGTTTAAATATTCTTCTGTTAGCGAGTATTCTTGTTCCTGGATTATTTCCAGCAAGCGGTAGGTAATGGGGGTAATTTCAATAAAATTAATATCATCATCCTTATTACGGTAAACAATTAGAAATGTTGCTTGTTCAGGCGCCTCCAAAGGTAAAAAAGCAGGCGCTATTTTATGGACCGGATATTGATAAGCTAAAGGCCAAGCTAACGGAGATAGGGAAATATTTTGCTTAAGCAGATTATTACTATCAAGACCATAAGTCGTTAGGTCATCTTTGGCAATAGATAAGGCCATTTCCACCCATTCATAATGCGCCAGTTCCAGCAAAAAAGGCAAATCTTTTGAGTTATCACGTTCATTTTGCAAATAATCGAGAAATTCTTCAGGAATCTGTGAAAAATGCGGCGTTTTACAAGGGTGTTTTGCAAAAAAATCTTGAACCAGCGCTAACCACTCAGTTTCTTTAAGTAGTGTTTTTAATACCGGAAAATTACCCGATAAAAAGCCTTCGATATTATTAAAAAACAACGCTCTATACATTATCATCCGGTGTTCTTTAACATCGGAAGGTGGAAGATTGTTCTCCGGATCTCTTATATAAGCCGCAAACTTATCTTGCGTGCTTTTAAAGTCAACATGCTTATTTGCTTTAAGCATATCGTTTTTCATGCTGTGTTTTCCACGCATCTTGCATCGTTTTGATGGTATTAACTTCTTTTAATAATTCACAAAGAGGGGGGAGATTAAAATCTCGTTCCAGCAAGGTAGGGAAAACGCCATAAAGCTCATAAGCTTTACCTAGCAATTTCCATACGGGATTAATAATGTCGGCGCCGTGGGTATCAATCAGAAAATCATCAGCCTCAACATAATGCCCGGCAATATGAGCATAAGCAATTCGCTGCGCTGGTATGGCTTTTAAAAAAGCTTCAGCATCGTAACCATGATTAACGCTATTGACGTAAATATTATTAATATCAATCAATACATCGCAGTCAGCTTCTTCTATAACGGCATTAAAGAATTCTATCTCGGCCATTTCTTGCCCCGGTGCCGCGTAATAAGAAACATTTTCGATGGCTATTTTTTGTTCCAAGATATCTTGTACGCGCTTGATACGACCGGCGACATGGGAAACCGCTTCTGGGGTAAACGGGATAGGCATTAAATCATATAAATGCCCGCCTTTACTGCAATAGCTCAGGTGTTCACTATAAAATTTGATTTGATGTTCGGCCATAAATTGTTTGACATCATGGACAAATTTTTCATCAAGTGGATCAGTACTGCCTAAGGATAATGATAAACCATGACAAACAAAATCAAAGCGTTCTGTCATTGCACGGAATTGTTTGCCGAATTTTCCTCCGATGGTAATCCAGTTTTCGGGGGCGATTTCGTAAAATCCAACTTCTTTTGGGTGTTCTTCGACAAGCTGACTTAAAAGAGGTCGACGCAGACCTAATCCGGCGCCTTGAACGAGATGTTGAGTTGTGTCCATAAGAACACCTTTTATTAGTAGTCTAGAAATAGGAGGGCACAAGAATGCCCTCCTTTTATAAAATAGGTAACGCAGGCACTCGTGCCTAAATCAACTATTATTTAGCGGGCGTAGCCGGTTTTTGAGCGCCACAGGCACCCTCTTTACCTTTCATGGATTCGCCTTTCATCATTTCGCCACAAGCACCTTCTTTGCCTTTCATCATAGCGCCACAGGCCGCTTCCATACCGGGTTTCATTTTGCCGTCTTTCATCATATCACCACATGAGCCTTCAGTAGCTTTAGTTGAAGGTTTTGCACTGCTTGCGCATGCGCCTTCAGGTGTTTTGGCTTTAGGCATGTGCATAGAAGCACCACAAGCCATTTCTGCAGGTTTAGCAGTTGTATTGGCTTCAGCAACTTGCATATAACCGGTAGATAGTTCTGTCATACCGAAGGGGTTAACTTCTGCATTAACAGCTGTTACAGCAAATGTTGAGATTAAAGCAGCTCCCATAGCAGCCGCTAAGGGTGTTTTATTCATTTTTTTCATGTTGACTCCCAAATATTATTATAAATATTCGACAGATAAATCCTATCGAATGGAACGTATCATACCAAAGACCAATAAATAAAGAATTAATATACTTTTATCAAAGACGGCTATCACTATTAACAAGCTAAAGGTACTGTAGCTTTACTAATAAGACCTTCTAATATTCCATCAGTTATGCCTGGGCTTGGGCTGAGAATGCCATGTCTTTAACTTTTAGCTCAGTTTTTCCTTAAAATCACACAGGTCTTCAATAATGCAAACCTGGCATTTTGGTTTTCTCGCTATACAAGTATATCTGCCATGTAAGATTAGTAAATGGTGAGCATCTTTTTTATGTTTATTAGGTACCCATTTATATAATTTACGCTCTACTTCTAAAACATTTTTGCCAGGCGCCAATCCAGTTCGGTTGGAGACCCTGAATATATGTGTATCAACAGCAATAGTGGGGTACCCAAAAGCCGTATTGAGAACAACACTGGCTGTTTTTCTGCCGACTCCGGGTAAAGCTTCCAGTTCGTCTCGTGTTTGTGGAACCACACTGTTATGATTGTCGATAAGTTGCTGGCAAAGCTTAATAATATTTTCACTCTTGGTATTAAATAAACCAATCGTTTTTATGTAATTTTTTAAATCATCCAAACCCAAGGCCAAAATAGTTTCCGGCGTATTGGCAATACCAAACAGCGGCAAGGTCGCTTTGTTTACCCCTTTGTCAGTGGCTTGCGCTGATAACACAACGGCAATTAGAAGCTCAAAGGGGCTAGTATAATTTAATTCTGTTACCGGTTCGGGTATTGCCACAGAGAGTCTTTCAAAAATGGCTAGGCGTTTTTTTTTATTCATGATGGCGGCATTGACAGTGATGTTTGACAGAAATTATTAAGATGCCAACGGATGCTATTGTATCCAGTTAAAGTTAAATATCAAGAAGATAAACTACGCTTAATTTGACAAAATACGTTAACCAAACTATGTTATTTGTACAGATTTAAAAGGATTGAATACTGGCTTAATATTAATCCATATAGTTCTTGTGGTTAAGCTGGATTAATGCTATTTTTACATAAAAAATAGTTGATATTTAACTAGAAACTTTGTTCTTGTTATGAAAAAAGTGAGTTAAACAATGAGCATTATTCAGAGCTTGATACGTCATACACGCCTGCTGGAAATCGTTGGTGATTTAATACGCGTGAGTGCTCAAGGCGTTGCTTTGGGCGATCTTGCAATGGTTGAAAATATCGACGGCGAAAAGTCTCTGGCCAAGGTTGTTGATATTGATCGGGATATAGTTAGCCTTCAAGTGTTTGCAGGTGGCAAAGGTTTGTCCACCGATGCCAAAGTTAACTTTCTTGGGCATCCTCTTGACGTTGTTTATTCCGATAACATTCTCGGTAGAATCTTTAGGGGTTCTGGCCTGCCGATTGATGGTGGGCCGGAATTAACGACCGACCCGCGCATTCCAGTGGGTGGCCCCACTGTTAATCCGGTTATGCGAGTGATGCCATCACGGATGATTGAAACCAAAGTTCCCATGATTGATCTATTCAATTGTCTCGTAGAAAGCCAAAAAATCCCTATCTTTTCTGTTGCCGGTGAACCCTTTAACGAACTGTTGGCGCGTATTGGTTTTCAAGCTAATGCCGATATAGTAGTTTTTGGTGGTATGGGTTTGATTTTTGATGACTATCATTTTTTTCGCACTGCTTTTGAAGATCATGGTGTATTTCATCGTACCGTGATGTTTGTCAATCAGGCCTCTGATCCTCTGGTTGAGCGCTTGCTGGTTGCTGATATGGCTTTGGCCGTTGCAGAAAAAATGGCGGTTGAAGGTAAAAAGCGGGTACTGGTATTACTAACCGATATGACCGCCTACGCCGATGCCATGAAAGAGCTGGGCGTCGCCCAAGAACTCATTCCCGCCGTGCGCGGTTATATGGGTGACCTTTACACACAACTCGCCTCCCGCTATGAAAAAGCCTGTGATTTTAAAGGTGCAGGTTCAGTGACCATTCTCAGTGTAACGACCATGCCCGGTAATGATGTAACGCATCCGGTACCGGATAACACGGGTTACATTACTGAGGGTCAGTTTTATTTGCATGATGGATTCATCGATCCGTTTGGCTCACTATCAAGGCTAAAACAACATGTTGTGGGTGTGGCTACTCGTGAGGATCATGGGCAAATCATGAACACTATGATCCGTTTTTATTCAGGTGCAGTAGAAGCACAAAAAAAGCAGGCGATGGCCTTTGATCTTTCCGCGTTTGATGAAAAATTGCTTAAATTTGGTCGTTTGTTCCGGGAGCGCTTTATGGATATTCGCATTTCACTACCGGTTATTCAGGCTTTGGATCTTTGCTGGTTGACGCTGTCAGAGTGTTTCGATCCAAAAGAACTGCTGATGAAGCAAAACCTGATTGACAAATACTTCCCTAAACCTGCTCCGGATGCTGCCGAAGAACAGGAAGTTGTGGATAACGTTGCATAAACTGTCATGGCCAAGCTTAAACTTAGCAAACATGCATTACACGAACAGCAAGAACAGCTAAAACTGTATCAACGACTGTTGCCTTCGCTTGACCTAAAGCGCAGACAATTGACCTTGGAAGTACAAAAAGCGAGAGAAGACTATGCAACTGCCCAAGTAGCCGTAGATGCTTTGGAAACTCAAATTGGTGAAGAGCTACCGATGCTGGCCGATGAAGAATTTCGTCTTGAGGGCTTGGTACAATTTAGAAGTTATAAAGTCAGCGAACAAAATGTAGTCGGTGTAAAACTTCCTTTTTTGGACAGTATTGACTGTGAGGTTGCCGACTACTCGCGCCTGGCTACGCCACCATGGGTTGATACTTTGGTACAACGCTTGAAAGATGCGGCAGAGCAGCGAGTGCGAGCGGAAATATCTGCGGAGCGGTTGCGTATTTTAACGGCGGCAGTGCGACGCATTACACAACGAGTCAATCTGTTCGATAAAATTTTAATTCCTACCGCTAAAGAAAATATTCAAAAGATACGCATTTTTTTGGGAGATGCCGAACGCGCCAGCGTGATCACGTCCAAGCTTGCCAAGAAAAAACAGCAACAACAACGTGAAGCAGAGGAAGCCTCAGAGGCATCATTATGAGTATCGTTATCATGCATAAGGTGACTTTTATTGGTATGACTGCCGATCAGGATCTTTTATTAACTGACCTTCAGAAAATGGGTTGTTTACAAATTATTCCACTCGTATCTGGAAGTATAGCACTTGCCAAAACTGCATCCACCGCCGGAGCAAATGAGGCGTTAAAGTTTCTGCACACTTATCCCTGGCGAAGACGGCAGGTTTTAGATCCGGAACACTTTGATGCTATTGACGTTCAGCAACGAAGTCTGGAAGTAAGAAATAACCTGCATAATCTAAAGGATGAACGTGACTTTTTAATCAAGCGCATTCAAGACATGCGTCCTTGGGGTGATTTTGTTTTACCTTCATTGGCAGATATGGGTAACCTTCGGCTTTGGTTTTATGTGGTTCCCCATAAAATGTTGTCAAAAATTCAGACATTGGCTCCTGTTTGGGAAATTATAAAACAGGATAACCGCTTTTGTTATGTGGTCGTGGTCAGTAAAGACGAGGTTTCAGAAATACCGATTCCTCGCGTTCATCTGGGTTACAAATCACGTCATGAACTGGAGACGCGACTTGATGAAGTTGAGTTGGCCATTGAAGATGCCCAAGCAGAACGAGCCTATTTAACTCGCTGGCATGATTTGTTGATGTGCAATCTTAACCAGCTTGAAGATCTCGCTGTTTGTGAGAATGCGGCGGCGAAAGTTTATAGTAATGATTCAACTTTTGCCTTACAAGGCTGGGCACCCACCGAGAGCCTGCCAATTCTTGATGATTATTCAAAGCAACAAGCGTTTTACTTTGTATCAGAAGCATCCAAACCAGAAGACAACCCACCTACGTTAATGCGCAATATTTCTTGGTTCAGTGCCGGTGAAGATTTGGTTACCTTTTACATGACTCCGGGCTATCGAACCTGGGATCCTTCAGCAATAGTATTTGTTTCTTTTGTAATCTTTTTTGCCATGATTCTGGCTGATGCCGGCTATGCCGGACTCATGGGACTGGCTTTACTGTTTCGATGGAAAAGAATGGGATATTCATCCTCCGGTCGCCGCTTTCGTCCCTTGCTTTTGTCGATAGTAGGTGCGTCCCTCGTTTTTGGAACGCTAGTCGGCAGTTATTTTGGGGTAACGCCCGCTCCTGAATCTTGGCTTGGAAAACTTCAACTGCTTAATATGGACGATACCGACCGAATGATGATGATTTCCGTGGTCATCGGTGTTTTCCATGTTGTGCTTGCCAATATCATGAATGCCTGCCGTTATGAACATTGGCAGGATCGGTTATCTTCAATCGGATGGATTGGCGTTGTCAGTGGCGGCTTTGCACTGGCGCTTGGCAATTCATTAAGCATAGCCACTTTGCAAGAACCGAGCATCGCTTTAATGGTCATCGGCGCATTTTTAATCGTGGGATTTACCACACCCGAAGCAAAGCCCCTAGCCCGTTTTCTTGGTGGCCTGGAGGGATTAACCAAGCTGTCCGGAGCCTTAGGTGATATCTTGAGTTATCTTCGTTTGTTCGCACTGGGCCTTGGCTCGGCTTCACTGGCTATTGAATTTAACAGTATGGCAACCAATGTTTATCAGGGATACCCTGGAATTGGTTTGGTTTTCGCTTTGTTAATACTGGTGCTGGGGCATGGCGTTAACTTAATTCTTGGCATCGCCAGTGGCGTCATTCATGGACTGCGTTTAAACGTAATCGAGTTTTTTAACTGGGGTCTCAAAGAAGAAGGAACCCTGTACCAACCTTTTAAACAATCGGAGGATAATTCATGGAACCGTTAATTTTGACACTGGGCTGGATAGGGCTATACGCGCCGCTGGCTCTTGGTGCGGTAGGTAGTATGATCGGGTGTGCTCGTGCCGGAAGTGCGGCATGTGGCGCTTTATTGGAAGTCGAAGGCGGCTATGGACGTTATATCGGTGTAGCCGCGATGCCGTCCTCACAGACCATTTACGGTATCGTTGTTACCATGGCCTTACGTCGTGACCTGACCATTGAAAACGCCCCCGGAATTTTTGGTTTGGGTATTCTGGTCGGACTGGCCATGTTGTATGGCGCTATCGCTCTGGGTGATGCCTGCGCATCATCAATCAACGTATCCAAAAGCAAGCTGGAAGTTTTCGGCATATCTCTGGCACCAGCCGCGCTGGTTGAAGGTTTCTCTGTCTTTGCTTTCGTCTTTGCACTCGTGCTGGCTGCAGCAATTCCAAAATAATCCGGACGAGACTACTCACATGACCGAACAAGCACTCAATAAAACTGATTCAGGCGTTCAGAACCTGGTTGACCGTATTCGTGACCAAGGCGTATTAGCCGCCAACGAAAAAGCGAACAAAATTTTACGCGATGCGGAATTAAAGTCTGCAAAAATGTTGGCAGATGCCAAGCTGGAAATCGAAAAACTGCGAGAAACTGCCCGACTTGAGATTGAAGCTAATCATGCGGCAGCTTTGGAGGCGCTCAAGCTTTCGGCACGAGATGCGATGCTGCAACTCAAGGCCAAAGTCTCTTCGGAGTTTGAAGTCTTTGTACAGCGCCTGGTAACATCAGCAACGCGCGACGAGCAATTTATTAAAGCAATCGTGTTGGTATTGGCGGGTCATGTTCAGGAAGAGCTGATTGAGGACAAGGACATCCAGATTATGCTCTCCGAGTCGATACTCACCGGCAAGCTCAGTGAGGAGTTGGGGGAACGAGCCAAGCAGACCATTCTTTCGCTATCCAGCGAAATGTTGCGCCAAGGGGTTGAGTTAATTCCTTCCAGCGACATTCAGGGCGGCGCCAACGTGCGCCTTGTTAAAGATAAACTGGAAATTGATCTTTCAGACAAGGCAATTGCCAGCTTGCTCTATCAACGGATGATGCCCCGTTTTCAAGCAATACTTGAAGGGTATGAATAAGTAACATGGCAGAACCCTACATTACACTGGTCTCGAGTCTTCCCTATCTGACGTCGTTCGAACGGGCAGAACGGTCGCCTATTACACAGTTACGACTGGAGCAGCGCTTGCATAATTTGGAACCCGGCGATGCCAAGCAACTGGCCATTGCTGAAGGACTGATCAGTTGGCGAATGTCCTTGGCAAAACCAAAAACGGACAAGGAAATGGTGCTACGCTACCGCGCAGCGCAGCAAGAAATTAGTCAACCCGCTTTACGCGAATTTATCGAATTCAGAATCGATCAACAAACCATACTGGCGGGTTTACGACAAAGCAAAACCGTATTTGAATCGGCATTTTTAGAACAGGCTTCCGGTGCAAGTCGTTGGGCAGCTTTTATCGCCTCTCATTGGGATATTCCAGATTTTAAACTGGCAGCCGTGTATCCCTGGATTCCCGAAGCCCGGAGCTATCTTGACAACAACGATGCGTGCGGCCTAGATAAGCTAATGATGAGCATAATCTGGCGACGACTTAGCCTGATTGCCGAAAGCAACCGGTTCGGATTCGAGGCGGTTTTTGCTTTCGTTTTTAAATGGGACATTCTTCAAGCCTGGCTGGCTCGCGATGCCGTACAAGCTAAGAGCCGATTTCAAGAATTGATTAACGAGGTAAAAAATGACCGCTGAAAAACCATTATCAAGAACCGCCAGGATAATTGGGGTCAAAGAAAGTCTGGTATTGATCGAGGTAGATGATAATACCTCGCTCATGAAAAATGAACTGGGCTTTATCTGCGTCGGTGATGAACGCCTTAAAGCAGAGGTTCTTAGAGTTCGCAGGCGAACTGCCGACATGCAGGTTTTTGAGGACACGCGCGGAGTGCGTGTTGGTGATACGGTGGAATTAACGGGAGAAATGCTGTCGGCTGATTTAGGGCCGGGGTTACTGGGACAGGTTTTCGATGGCTTGCTTAATCCGTTACATGCACTAGCCGACAAATACGGTTTTTTTCTGCCTCGAGGCGTTGCCCTAGCACCCCTTGACCTGAACAAGAAATGGCTTTTTGAACCTGGCGTTGCCGTAGGTGCCAAGGTGTCTCCCGGTGGTGTCATCGGAACCGTTCCCGAAGGTCAATTCAAGCACAAAATCATGGTGCCATTTAATGAACCGGAACCCGTTGAGATTATCTGGATTAGGGGCGGTAATCTGGGGATTGAAGAAATCGTCGCCCGTTATAAGACCAGCAAAGGAACTGAGCTGGAAATGACGCTCTCCCAGCGCTGGCCGGTGCGCAAACCCATGCCGGAAGCCCTGATTCGTCGCCGCTATGCAGAACGTCTTTATCCCTCTGAACCGATTACCACGGCAACCCGCGTTATTGACACTTTTTTTCCCATTGCCCAAGGTGGTACAGGCTGTATCCCCGGGCCGTTCGGGGCTGGAAAAACCGTTTTGCAAAGCTGTATCGCTCGTTATTCGACGGTTGACATCGTGGTTATCGTTGCCTGTGGTGAACGAGCCGGCGAAGTGGTCGAAACCCTGACCGAATATCCGGAAACGACAGACCCTCGTACCGGCGGCACCTTGATGGATAGAACCATTATTATTTGTAACACGTCATCGATGCCGGTTGCGGCACGCGAAGCCTCCATTTATACCGGCATCACGCTGGGCGAATATTTTCGGCAAATGGGTTATCACGTTCTACTTATTGCTGATTCCACCTCTCGCTGGGCACAAGCCATGCGCGAAACCTCAGGGCGCATGGAAGAAATTCCCGGCGAAGAAGCGTTTCCGGCGTACCTTGATTCTTCAGTTAAAAATGTTTATGAACGCGCGGGGGTTCTTCGTTGCCCCGACGGGTCAACGGGCAGTTTAACCATGATAGGAACCGTCTCGCCTGCCGGTGGCAACTTTGAAGAACCGGTCACCCAAGCCACGTTGAGTACGGTGAAAACTTTTCTTGGGCTTTCATCTGACCGCGCTTACCGGCGCTTTTACCCCGCCATTGATCCACTTATTTCCTGGTCGCGCTATCTTGATCAACTGGCGGTCTGGTTTACCGGGAATATCGACGTAAATTGGGTGCGCGATGTCAAGGCCATGCAGGATTTGCTGGTGCAAGGCGATGTTATTTATCAAATGATGCAAGTTACCGGCGAAGAAGGTATCACCGAGGAAGACTTTGTCACTTGGCAGAAATCCTTGTTGCTGGACATGGTTTATCTCCAGCAGGATGCTTTCGATGCGATTGATGCCTGTATGTCCAGGGAGCGGCAGCTTGAAAGTTTTCATTTGCTAAAAGGCCTTATTGATACCAACTATAATTTCAAGGATAAAGATGAAATCAGAAGCTTTTTTACTGAACTGACCAGCCATTACAAAAACTGGAATTATAGCGCTCCCGATTCGGCTGAGTTTAACCGATACCGCAAGGAAATAATGGACCTTGCATCCCAACATGGCTACATAAAGGCCCAAGAATCCTAAAATATTTTAAAGAAATCGAAATTGATTTAATTGGAACAATAGACCCACATTTAGTAAAAAATCCTAAATAACGGATAGCTGAACATAATCCCGGCGTTTTTTTATTGGAGTCATAAATGATAAAGAAAAAATACATTGACCTTTTTCGTGTCGAGTCTGAAAACAAAGTTCATCTTAAGAATTATGACACTGGCTGGGCACAAACCGAGGAATTTAAGGATTTTGGAAAGGGAAAGTTAAAAGAACGAGCTCAAATTGTTCTGGAACAGAATATAGCTGACTTAGCTCAGGTACAGCAACTACTTTACGCAGATGACCGTTATTCTTTGTTAATCGTTTTTCAAGCGATGGATGCAGCTGGTAAAGACGGTACTATCAAACACGTCATGTCGGGCGTCAATCCTCAGGGATGCCAAGTTTTTAGTTTTAAGAAACCTTCAATTGAAGATTTGGATCATAATTTCCTCTGGCGCTATATGAAAAGTCTGCCTGAAAGGGGCAGAATCGGTATCTTCAACCGTTCTTATTACGAAGATGTACTCGTCGTTAAGGTGCATCCCGAGCTACTTCAAAATCTGCCTGATGGAAAGAGAGGCAAAAAATTTTGGGAGAGTCGCTATGAAGACATCAACGCCTTTGAACATCATCTGAAACGCAATGGCACTGTTATTCTAAAGTTTTTCCTGAACGTTTCCAAGAAAGAGCAAAAACAACGATTCATGGAGCGATTGGAGCACCCTGAAAAAAATTGGAAGTTTTCGTGCTCCGATCTTGCTGAGCGTGAGCATTGGGACGATTATATGAAAGTTTATGAAGACGCGATCAACGCAACCAGCACAAAATGGGCACCTTGGTATATTATTCCCGCCGATAATAAATGGATAACACGAGCCTTGGTTGCCGATATTATCACCTCAACCCTACGAAACCTCGATTTAGAATTTCCAAAGTTAAATGAAGAACAGCTAAAAATTTTAGCTGAAGCACGAAAAACACTGGAGGCTGAATAATATCAAGTTATTTCGTAAACACTCATTAGTATTGGCTTCGATCCTAGATAAACGATGATACAAATTATGCACCAATGGCCGACTTTTCTTAATTATTACGTTTGCTTTGAACTCATCACACTCAAGAGAATTACGCTATGACAATATCTAAACAATCGATAGTTTCCCAGCCACTCAATCCGGATGAGCTACGCAAGATTAATGCCTATTGGCGTGCCTGTACTTACCTGGCTGCCGGCATGATTTATCTGCGGGATAACCCCTTATTAAAAGAGCCTCTAAAGCCCGAACATATCAAGAATCGGCTGTTAGGACATTGGGGCTCAAGTCCCGGCCTCAGCTTTACCTATATTCATTTAAACCGGCTCATTAACAAGTACGGTCTTGATGCCATATTTCTGGCCGGGCCCGGCCACGGTGCGCCAGGTGTGTTGGCTCCCGTTTATCTCGAAGGCACTTACGCAGAAATTTACCCCAACAAAGGTGAAGATGAAGAGGGTCTGTTGCAATTCTTCAAGGAGTTTTCTTTTCCCGGCGGTATCGGTAGTCACTGCACACCCGAAACACCCGGCTCCATCCATGAAGGTGGCGAATTGGGCTACAGTGTTTCTCATGCTTACGGTGCGGCTTATGATAATCCCGACTTACTGGTAGCAGTGGTGGTCGGTGATGGGGAATCTGAAACAGGACCATTGGCGACTTCCTGGCATTCCAATAAATTTCTTAATCCCGTGTGCGATGGTTCGGTATTACCGATCTTGCATCTTAACGGTTACAAAATAAACAATCCGACGCTGTTGTCACGCATTTCACACGAGGAACTGGAGCACCTGTTTCAAGGATATGGTTATACACCTTATTTTGTCGAAGGCAGCGACCCCGAAACCATGCACCAACGAATGGCGAGCGTTCTCGAAGAATGTGTTCTGGAAATTAAACGCATTCAGAAAGAAGCGCGTAGCACCGGTATCCCAACGCGCCCCCGCTGGCCGATGATTATATTACGCAGTCCAAAAGGCTGGACAGGGCCTAAAGAAGTCGATGGACACAAAGTAGAAGGTTTTTGGCGCTCACATCAGGTACCTCTTTCCGGTATGAAGGAAAATCCGGTTCACCTGAAACAACTGGAAGTTTGGCTGCGTAGTTATAAACCGGAAGAGTTATTTGATGCGACCGGCAAATTAATCCCTGAGCTTAAAGCACTGGCTCCCAAAGGCACGCGCCGCATGAGTGCCAATCCACACGCTAACGGCGGCTTGTTACGCAAAGCTTTGCGAATGTCGGATTTTCGGGACTATGCCCTGGCACTGGATGGTCCGGGCAAAACCACTGCAGAAAACACGCCTCCGCTGGGCAAATTCCTGCGCGATATTATGAGCGCCAACATGAACAATTTCCGCGTCTTTGGCCCCGATGAAAACAGCTCCAACAAGCTGGATGCCGTTTATGAAGTCAGTAAAAAAACCTGGATGGCGGACACGCTGCCGGAAGATGCCGACGGCGGCGAACTGTCTCCGTTCGGTCGAGTGATGGAAATACTGTCCGAACACACATTAGAAGGCTGGCTGGAAGGTTATTTATTAACCGGCCGCCACGGTTTTTTTTCTACCTACGAAGCGTTTGTGCATGTCATTGATTCCATGTTCAACCAGCACGCCAAATGGTTGGCGATGTCCAAGGACGTGCCCTGGCGTGCAGCGGTATCATCGCTCAACCTGCTGATTACCTCAACCGTCTGGCGGCAGGATCACAACGGCTTTACTCATCAAGATCCCGGCTTTCTTGATCTGGTCGTCAACAAAAGTCCATCGGTGACGCGCATCTACCTCCCGCCAGACGTGAACTGTCTGCTGTCCGTAGCCGACCACTGCCTTAAAAGCACCGATTACATCAACGTAATAGTTTGCGACAAGCAGAAGCATCTGCAATACCTGGACATGGACGCTGCCATTAAACACTGCACCAAGGGCATTAGCATCTGGGAGTGGGCCAGCAACGATGACGGCTTTGAACCGGATCTGGTTATGGCCAGCGCGGGTGACATTCCCACCAAAGAAGCACTGGCAGCAACCGTATTGCTACGTGAAAACTTTCCGAACCTTAAAATTCGCTTTATCAATGTCGTGGATCTCTACAAGTTGGTACCCAGCAGCGAACATCCGCATGGTCTTTCTGATCGTGATTTTGACAGCTTGTTTACCGTGGATAAACCGGTTATTTTTAATTTTCATGGCTACCCTTGGTTAATTCATCGACTCGCTTATCGCCGTAACAACCACAATAATATGCATGTGCGCGGCTACAAGGAAAAGGGCAGCATCAACACACCGTTGGAATTGGCGA
Organism: Methylococcales bacterium; assembly: GCA_026399095.1. Taxonomy (GTDB): domain Bacteria; phylum Pseudomonadota; class Gammaproteobacteria; order Methylococcales; family Methylomonadaceae; genus Methylobacter_C. Next base: position 17,808 of record JAPLRP010000037.1, read on the forward strand.
TTCAAAACGAAACCGACCGTTTCAGTCTGGCCATCGATGCGATTGATCGTATTCCTGCCCTACGGATATCGGGGGCTCATGTTAAAGAAAAACTGCGGGATCAACAAATCGAATGCCGTAATTACGCTTATGAACATGGCATAGACAGACCGGAAGACGACCAGTGGCAATGGCCTTACTGAGGATACCATCATGGCAACCAGCGACAAGATAGTGGGTAGCACTTTAAAAGATGAGGCCCGGCCTGTCCGGGACGACATCCGTACCAGTTTAAGTCCCCCTGCCATTAAACAAGCGATTCTTGATCATTTAATCTTTAGTCTGGGCAGGTTGCCGGAAGTCGCCACTGAGCAAGTCTATTACAAAGCCTTGGCACTGACTGTGCGGGATCGGCTACAGCATTTATGGAGTCACTCACTGCAAACCTATATCGCTGATATTGGTTCTGAAAAGATAGCGTGCTATTTATCTGCCGAATTTCTTATGGGGCCTCAACTCGGCAGTAGCCTGGTTAATCTGGGTATCGAACAGGAAATTCGTGTCGCGATAGCCGAGCTTGGCAAAAGCCTTGATGATCTAATGGCCCTTGAGGAAGAACCCGGCTTGGGTAATGGGGGTCTTGGACGACTTGCCGCCTGCTATCTTGACTCGCTGGCAACCTTGGAGCGACCCGCTATTGGTTACGGCATCCGTTATGAATTTGGAATTTTCGACCAGGAAATTCATGATGGCTGGCAAGTAGAAATCACCGACAAGTGGTTGCGCAACGGTAATCCCTGGGAAATTGCTAAACCTGATTTCGCCTATTACGTCAATCTTGGCGGCCATTCCGAGAGTTATCATGACCACCAAGGGATTCTTCGGAAGCGCTGGATACCGCACCATGTTGTTAAAGGCGTGGCTTTTGATACGCCGGTGCCGGGTTATCGCGTTAATACCTGTAATACCCTGCGTCTTTGGAGTGCCGAGGCCTGTGAGTCTTTTGACTTTAAGGCCTTTAATACCGGTGATTATTATCAGGCGGTAAGCGATAAAGTTATTTCCGAAACGCTGACTAAAGTGCTGTATCCCAATGACGAACCTGAAGCCGGAAAAAAGCTCCGCTTGGCGCAGCAATTCTTTTTCGTTTCCTGTTCCATGCAAGATATGCTGCATATACTCAAGCTTGCCGGACAACCTATCACCCACTTTTCTGACCGGTTTGCCGCCCAACTCAACGACACCCATCCTTCAATTGCCGTTGCCGAACTGATGCGGTTACTGGTGGATGAGCATCAGCTTGATTTGGACAAGGCTTGGGACATCACTCATAAAACGTTTGGCTATACTAATCACACCTTGCTACCGGAAGCCCTGGAAACCTGGACCTTACCTTTATTTAGTGAACTCCTGCCACGGCATCTGGAAATTATCTACGAAATCAATCGCCGTTTTCTTGATGAAGTTCGACGGCGCTATCCCGGCGACGATCAGCGCGTAGCCCGTTTGTCGCTGATTGATGAGGCGGGCGACAAGCGTGTGCGCATGGCACATCTTGCCTGTGTTGGCAGTCATGCCATTAACGGCGTTGCTGCGTTACATAGCGAATTGCTAAAAACCAGCGTGCTAAAAGATTTCTACGAGCTATGGCCTGAACGTTTCAGCAACAAAACCAACGGGGTAACGCCACGCCGCTTTATGGCACTGGCCAATCCAAAACTGAGTGACTTAATTACTCGCTCGATTGGCGATGGCTGGCTTACGCAGACCCATGAACTCAAGAAACTTGAAGCCTTTGCCGATGATGTAACATTTCGTCAAGAATGGCGAGCCGTCAAGCAAGCGAACAAGCAAAAACTCGCCGCCTATCTAAGTAACCAGACCGGCATCGAACTCGATCCAACCTGGTTGTTTGATATTCAGGTTAAGCGTATCCATGAATATAAGCGTCAGCATCTTAATGTGCTGCACATTATCACCTTGTACTGTCGACTTAAACGTAATCCCGCACTGCATATTCCACCGCAGGCCTTTATATTCGGCGGCAAGGCAGCACCCGGTTATTTTATGGCCAAGCTTATTATTAAACTGATCAACACCGTCGGCGAGGTGGTCAATAATGATCCGGATGTGAATAAATACCTGCGAGTGGCTTTTGTTCCCAACTTCAATGTCCAAAACGGCCAGTTGATTTATCCGGCGGCTGATTTATCCGAGCAAATTTCCACCGCCGGCAAAGAAGCGTCAGGCACCGGTAATATGAAATTTACCCTAAACGGTGCCTTGACTATCGGCACCCTGGATGGTGCCAATGTCGAGATTCGTGAAGAAGTCGGGGCCGATAATTTCTTTCTGTTTGGGCTAACCGAAAAAGAGGTCGCTCGACTTCAACACGACAGTTATCATCCTGCGACCACCATCGAAAAAAATCCGCACTTGTCCGAAGTCATTCATCTTATCGCTTCGGGTCATTTTTCGCATGGCGACACCGAAGTATTTCGGCCTTTGGTGGATAATCTATGTCAGTATGACCCGTTTCTGGTGTTGGCTGATTATGCAGATTATGTGGCCTGTCAGGATCAAGTGACGACTGTTTGGAAAGATACGGAACGCTGGACACGCATGTCAATCCTGAATACCGCCAGAGCCGGAAAGTTTTCTTCTGATCGGGCCATTCGTGAATATTGCGACGAGATTTGGAATGTGCATGCCGTGCCGGTCAAGTTGCCCGTCAATGAACCGGGATTTTTGATATGAGCCTTAAAATTTATTTGTTACGCCATGGTGAAACAGAACATAGTCAACGCGGTGCTTATTGCGGCGCAATGGATCCGGCATTAACGCCAGAAGGACATCTGATGGCGCAAGCTTTCGCAACAGCGTATCAAGCAATACCTTGGACAGCTATTTACGTCAGCCCGATGAAAAGAACCATCGCCACGGCACAGCCTTTGTGTGATGCAGTAGGTTTGCCCATGCAGCTCAGGGACGGACTTCGTGAAATCGGTTACGGTGCGTGGGAAAACCTCGAACAAGCAGACGTTAAGCAACGCTATGAACACGATTACATCCGCTGGTTGACAGAACCTGCCTGGAATCCTCCGACCAATGGCGAAACAGCTGTTCAGGTAGCCAGTCGCGCACTCCCGATCATCACCGAAATCGAATCCGGCTACCCAAATGGCAATGTGTTGGTGGTATCGCATAAAGCCACGATACGCATTATCCTCTGTAGCCTGATGGGGATTGATCTTGGCCGCTACCGCGATCGTATCGACGCACCGGCCGCCTCGTTAAGTATTGTCAAATTCGATATTCACGGGCCAATGCTGGAAATTCTGGGAGATCGCAATTATATGCCCGCTAACTTGCGCAACCGTGAGGGCACCTGATGCTCGGAAAGACTAAATTTAACGTAAATCTTGCTCCATGAATAAATACCTACTGGTCATCAACGCCGGTTCATCGAGTATCAAGTTTGCTATTTACCAACAGGATGCATCATCAAAACCGTTGATTGCCAATGCGTCCGGACAAATTGACGGTATCGGCAACCAACCCGACTTCAGAATACAAAATCACTTGGGTTTTGTATTAATCAATCGAAAACTCTCTATTAACAAAGCCCACGATCACGCAAGTGCTATCAAGCTCATTCTCAACTGGCTATGGGTTTATTTAGCGGACGGAATCTTGCTAGCAGTGGGACATCGCGTTGTTCATGGTGGCCAACACTACTCGGCGCCCGTACTGATTAACGAAACCGTTCTGGCAGAACTGGAAACCCTCATCCCGCTGGCACCTCTTCATCAACCACACAACCTCGCAACAATCCGTGCGCTGATGGACACCCTGCCCTCGTTACCTCAAGTAGCCTGCTTTGATACGGCATTTCACCGTACCCAGCCTACTGTCGTACAACGCTTTGCCCTGCCCCAACACTTTGTCGATGAAGGTATTCTGCGTTACGGATTCCATGGTTTATCCTACGAATACATAGCCTCCGTACTGCCCACCCTTGACACCGCCCTCGCCGATGCCCGTATTATCGTCGCCCACTTGGGGAGCGGTGCCAGTCTGTGCGCACTTTACAAAGGCAACAGCGTTGCCACTACCATGGGTTTTACTCCGCTGGATGGCTTGGTTATGGGAACTCGTTGCGGCAATATCGACCCCGGTGTATTGCTTTATCTTATGGATCACTACCACATGGACGCCCGCGCCCTAGAGAATCTACTTTACCATCAATCCGGCTTACTGGGCGTGTCCGGCATTTCCAACGATATGCGCACCTTGCTTGCCAGCGACGACCCACAGGCACAGGTAGCCATTGACTTGTTCGTTTATCGAACTGGTCGAGAAATAGGTTCGTTAGTCGCCGCACTGGGCGGCCTTGACGCGCTGGTATTTACCGGCGGTATTGGTGAACATTCTGCTACAATTCGAAGTAGAATCAGCCATCATGCGACGTGGCTGGGTCTTGAGCTTAACGACTCCGCCAATGAAACCGGAGCTTCGTTTATTTCAACCATAGGCTCAAAAGTATCAGCATGGATCGTAGCAACCGACGAAAACATGATGATCGCAAAACATACCCTGCAATACGTCACTTTTTGAAGGTGTTAATGGAAGCGTGTTAATAAATACCACTAATTACTCTCGGATGGGCTTGGGAATAGGGCGATTTTTTTTTAAAACTACGTCCTAACTAAAACCAAGACTTATCCAAACCATGGATAATATTGCCAGCCTGTAACGTATGAGTGACTCGGCCTTTAAATATCCGCCCCCAAAACGGTGTATTAACGCCCTGACTTTTCCAATTATCAGAATTAACTTGCCATTCTAATTCTGGATCAAAAATACACACATCTGCAGCGAAACCGACCGTTAATGCACCGCTATTAATACGAAGAACCCGGGCCGGATTACTGGTCAACGAGGCTATTCCCTGCTCTAAGGTTATGATGCGTTCAGCAACCAACTTAAGCATTAATGGCAATAGTGTTTCCAGCGATGACACGCCCGGTTCTGTTTCGGGAAATGCGCCTAACTTGGCATCTACATCATGCGGTTGATGATCAGAACAAATACTGTTAATCGTGCCGGTGGCTAAACCTTGCCTCAGATACTGTTGATCTGCTTCAGTCCGTAAAGGCGGTAATACATGATAATTGCTGTCAAATGGAATAATGTCATTTTCGGTCAAATGCAATTGGTGAATAGCGACATCAGCACTCACATGCAAGCCGTATTTTTTCGCCTGATAAATTTTAATCACTGAACGCTTACAGCTTAATTGTCCAAAATGCACACGACAGCCGGTCAACTCGACTAACTCAAGACATTGAGCCAAAGCAATGGTTTCCGCAGCTTCCGGAATACTGGGCAATCCATAGCGGGTTGCAAAAGCACCTTCATGGGCACAGCCATTATTACCCAACCAATAATCATTGGGCCGAAACATGACCAACATATCGTGGCTAGCCGCATATTCCAGTGCTCGTCTTAGTATCAGCAGATTCCTCACCGGCTGATTGGCATTGCCAACGGCGATACAGCCGGCTTGCTTAAGCGTTAACATGGCACTTAATTCAGTCCCTTCCAGTTTCTGGGTCAGCGCGGCAATCGGGTAGATTTGCGGGTAATTGGCATTTTTCGCCAACTCTTTAATAAGCTCTGCAACGGCAGGTGTGTCGATAACCGGACTCGTATCCGGCTGCAAACACATCGTCGTAACCCCACCATTTGCAGCCGCAGCCGTTTCACTTTTAAACGTCGCTTTGCGGCTTTGTCCAGGCTCACGCAAGCGGGTACTTAAATCTATAAAACCCGGACAGACTATTTTATGTTGCGCATCAATAATCGTATCCGGCTTAAAACCAGCAGGTTCGTTGGTTACGGAAATAATTTTACCATCAGCGATATAAACACAACCCACGCCGTTGATGTTATTGACAGGATCAATGATGTGTCCCTGTTTAATGTGTATTTGACTCATCAACTAACCCCCCTGTTTCTGCATTGCCATCGCCATAATAGCCATTCGGATGGCGATACCATTGCTAACCTGTTTGAGTATCACCGACTGTGGACCATCGGCGACTTTTGAATCAATTTCAACACCACGGTTAATGGGGCCGGGATGCATAACGATAGCGTCCGGCTTGGCAATTTTTAATTTATCTTCAGTCAAGCCGAAACATTTAAAATATTCGCTTTCACTCGGTAATAATGCCGAGGTCATTCGCTCTTTCTGTAAACGCAACATCATAATGACATCAATATCTTTGAGTCCGTCAGTCAGATTATGAAATACCTTAACACCCAAGCTTTCGACATGCGCAGGCAATAAAGTCTTGGGAGCAATCACCCTGACCTCGGCAACGCCCAAGGTATTTAAGGCCTGAATCTGTGATCTGGCCACTCTGGAATGCAATATATCGCCAATAATAGCCACCCGTAGATTTGAGAAATCCTTTTTTATCTGCCGAATGGTAAACATATCCAACATGGCTTGAGTCGGATGCGCATGTTGTCCATCACCGGCATTAATAACACTGATATGAGGTGCCGTTTGCTGGGCGATAAAGTGAGCAGCGCCGCTAATTGAGTGACGCACTACAAACATATCAACATACATGGCTTCCAAATTGCGTATGGTATCAAGCAAGCTTTCACCTTTGGAAGTTGAAGAAGTCGAAATACTCATACTTAAGACATCAGCAGATAAGCGGTTGGCCGCCAGTTCAAAGGTTGTTCGGGTGCGCGTACTGTTTTCAAAAAACAGATTGACAATCGTTTTTCCCCTTAACAGGGGTACTTTTTTAATCTGATGATCGCCTATGCCAACAAAAGACTCTGCTACATCGAGAATTTCTGTCAACAAACTTTTTGGCAAACCTTCAATGCTCAAAAAGTGCTTAAGTTTGCCTTCCGAATTTAACTGGAGATTTTCACTCATCGCTTATGCTGCCGAGTCTAATGTTTGTAACTGAATGACTAAGGGTTCAGGACCAATTAACTTAATCCGCTGACCTGCATTCAGTGTGATAGTTGCCCCAACACAATCAGGGCACAAAGGAATTTGTCTGCCGTCACGCGCTATCAACACCGCAAGAATGACTTGATTAGGCCGACCATAATCAAAAATCTCATTCAGGGCTGCTCGAATAGTTCTTCCAGTATAAAAAACATCATCTATCAAGATAATATCTCGACCTTCAATTTGCGGTGGTAGCTGACTAGGCTTTACATTTGGATTAACACCTATTTGCGAAAAATCGTCCCTATAAAAAGAAATGTCCAGCAATCCCAATGGCTCATTAATGTTAAGCCGTTGATACATTTGCTCAGCAACCCATACTCCACCGGTCCGAATACCTATCATGACGGGGTTTAGTAACTGCCTTTCAATAATCGTACGTTTTAACTCGACTTCCAGTTTATTGAGTAAATCGTGTATTTCTAGCACTTATTAATCCTTATTTTTATAATCATTTAACCAGGACTGCAAGATGAGTTGGGCCGCTAACTGATCCTGTACCTCCCAAAGTTTACCTGCATTGACACTCACCTCATCAAACAGCATTTGTTTGGCTTCAAATGTTGACAAGGTTTCATCCTGTTTATAAACAGGAAGCTGATAACGGCCTTCCAATTGGTTGCAGAACTTTATAATACGAGGTGTAACCGGATTATCGGAACCATCTGCCTGCCTGGAAATACCAACAACCAAACCGATTGGACGCCACTCTTGTATTAATTTACTAATTATTTGCCAATCAGGGCTTTGGTTGATAGAGCGGATGGTTTGTAATGGACTTGCTGATCCAGTAACTGTTTGACCCACAGCAACCCCTATTTTTTTATAACCGAAATCAAAACCTAGATAAGTATCGGCACTGGTTTTTGTTAATAATGGATCTTGCATGATTTATAGTATTTTTATGAAGGGCTCAACGGAAGGTAACAAAATTTTACTAAAGTCACTTTATCTAACCATGACCAGCCTGAGTTGTTAATTGATTAATATCAACGCCAATTTGCTCGCCTGCCTTCTGCCACCGATTCTTAATAGGGGTATCAAACAAAACATTTTTACTATAAGGCGTGTTTAGCCAAGCATTCGCTAATATTTCCTGCTCTAATTGACCCTCACTCCAACCAGCATAACCTAAAGCCACCAGATACTGCTCAGGCCCTTTACCAGCGGCAATAGCTTCAATAACATCACGCGATGTGGTTAAGGAAACAGATTCAGAAACGTCCATAGACGTATCCCATCCACCACCAGCGGTATGGAGGACAAAGCCACGATCTTTCTGAACAGGGCCACCTGAAAAAACAGCTACTTCTGAGGCAACCGGTGAAGTGACGCGGATATCCATTTGCTTAAAAATCTCACCCAATTTCATTTCCGCCAACCTGTTTATGACAATACCCAAAGCACCAACTTCATTATGTTGACACAAATAAGTAACAGAATGAAAAAAGTTAGGGTCAGTTAAACCAGGCATGGCGATGATAAACTGATTATTAAAGTAAGTAGCTTTATTCATGAGCCTTAGTATCAAAGGTTATAGTTACTTAAGCAACTATTTATCGTGTGATCAGACCTGATTCATCAGAGAACTTCCATACACGGGTAATTACTAAAACGTCGAGTTCTTTAGTTAAGTCTAGCGGCAATGGAGGAAATGGTGCACTCATACGCACAATTTTTATAGCGGCATCGTCAAGTTCAGGATTACCTGAAGACTTATTAATACGAATGCTATATATACTGCCATCCGCTTTAATACCAACATCCATGGTTAACGTCCCTGAAAAATTTTTCTTAGCCGCCGCTTCGGGATAATTAAGATTTCCAGTTCGCTCAACTTTACTTTCCCAATCTTTCATATATTGCGCGGCAACATATTTATGAGTACTCACCGAATCAACAAATTTTATTTTTGTTTGGTCGGCACTGGGCTGGCTTTGTCTTATTTCTGTACCTAACTGCGCCAATTGTTGCTGTAATGATTCTGCCGTTAATTGCGGTTTTTCTTCAACTTGACTGACCACCGCATCTTTGCTGGAACTTATATCGGTCTTTTTAACCCTTTGTTGAGTGATTAGCTTTTTTGCAACTTTAGGTTGGCTCTCTTCTGGAATCGTCTTTTTAATTTGCTTGGCAGGAGTACTTTCCTTACTGGCTTGCTTTTGTTGAGGCGGCTCCGGCTTTTTAGTTTCATTACCGGCGCCTAGCTGATTTTCCTGCGCTAAAAAATCTGCCTTTTCGGGCGCGTTTTTTAAAGAGGTATTCACCAGTGTAATATCTATCGATTTATTGATTTTCTCTGGCTGAACAGATGTGAAATTTACACCCAATATCAGCGCAATATGAACAACAACTGCAATAAATAATGCGGCCCACATTAAGTTATTACTATTAGGCAAAGAAGTATAAGGGGCGATCATCACCTTATTTTTCATAATTACTGAATGTTTTTTTCAATATGATCCATCAATAGACCCGCTATATTTAGCCCAAACTGCTTATCTAACTCCTGAGCGCAAGTTGGACTTGTCACATTAATTTCGGTCAACTTATCTCCAATCACATCTATTCCAACAAATATAAGCCCTTTTTCCCGTAGCGTAGGCCCTACCTGATTGGCAATCCACCAATCTTGCTCAGTCAACTTACGCCCTTCAGCACGCCCCCCAGCAGCCAGATTACCACGTGATTCACCCTGAGAAGGAATACGTGCAAGTGCATAAGGTACCGCTTCGCCATTAATCAATAATATACGCTTATCTCCATCTCTAATCTCAGGCAAGTATTTTTGAGCCATTACATAGCGACTATTATACTGCGTCATGGTTTCCAGAATTACACTAAGATTGGGATCATCTTGACGCAAATGAAAAATTGAAGTTCCACCCATACCATCTAGCGGTTTTAAAATAATTTCTCCTTGCTCTTGCAAAAAACGCCTGATTCTTGAAGGCTCTCTGGCAACTAACGTTTCTGCACAACATTGCGGAAACCAAGCAGTAAAAAGCTTTTCATTGGCATCTCGCAACGATTGCGGTTTATTGACCACATACACACCCATACTTTCAGCTCGTTCAAGCAAATAAGTGGCATAAATATATTCCTGATCAAAGGGCGGATCCTTACGCATAATAATGACATCCAATTGATCCAAAGGAATGTCTTGCTCAGAATTAAACTGATACCATTGATCGGCATCACGCTGAACAGTTAGGGTTCTGGTTCTGGCGAAAGCCCTGCCATTCCTTAAAAACAAATCATTAAGCTCCATATAATGAAGCTCCCAATCCCTTGCTTGGGCCTCGAGTAACATGGAAAAACTAGTGTCTTTTTTTATATTGATGTGGTCAATGGAGTCCATGACCATACCGAGTTTAATTGGCATTTTTGTTCCGTTTAATGACATAAGAAGAAGAATATTGGTCTTATTTTATAGATTGTTATTTACCTTGAAAAGATTTTTTGGTATAAAGACGGGCTAACTTTTAAATTTAGGCACACCAAGAGGTTAATTATGTCTAGAGTATGTCAAGTAACAGGCAAACAACCCGTTACAGGTAACAACGTTTCACACGCAAATAACAGAACCAAAAGACGCTTCCTTCCCAATCTGCAACATCACAGATTCTGGGTAGAAAGCGAAAATCGTTGGGTTCGTCTTAGAATTTCCACAAAAGCAATGCGTATTATTGATAAAAACGGCATAGATGCAGTTTTAGCGGATTTACGTAAAAACGGCACAAAAGTTTAAGGAGACAGAAAATGCGCGATAAAATTAAACTGATTTCTACCGAAGGCACTGGCCACTTTTATACCACAACAAAAAATAAACGTACAATGCCCGAAAAAATGGAGATCAAAAAATTTGATCCTGTTGTTCGTAAACACGTTATTTATAAAGAAGCTAAAATCAAATAGTCACAAAAACTTTGAAAAACTTCTTGCAAGGTGCTCAGGATAACTACACAAGCTTTTGCTGTAGTTATCTCACTTTACTAGTAAGTCGCATACCCTCATTTTTTTCAAACCCTGCTCTAAGCTTCAGATTAAGTTTGACCTAAACATAAAACTTGTCTGCACAGCTCAATCTTCTTCATACCCACTGACTATCTCGGGTTTCACGCATTAAATAAACGGCAAAATAACTAATGACCGCTGCCAATGAAACATAACCTCCAACCCAAGCCAATCCTCCCTCTGTTACTAACCTCTGCGCAATATAGGGTGCAAAAGAAGCGCCAATAATCCCCCCTAAGTTATAAGCCGTTCCAGAGCCTGTATAACGTAAATGAGGAGGAAACAACTCGGGTAACAAAGCCCCCATGGGAGCAAATGTAGCCCCCATTAAAAATAACTCCAAAGACAAAAAAGCAGTAATCAAAAGCGGTGACCCTGAATTCAGCATAGGCTCCAAGGCAAAGCCGGATAAGAATGCTCCACTACTAGCAACAAGCAAAACCGGACGACGACCAAAACGATCACCCGCCCAAGCTGAAAGTGGCGTAGCTAAAGCCATAAAGATAATAGCCACACTTAACATTTCAAGAAAATACTGACGCGGTATATTTAAAGTATTAGTACCATAACCTAAAGAAAAAACCGTTGAAATATAAAATAACGCATAACACACAACCATTGCCAGAGCACCCAATACTAATGAGGCACTATGATATTTGAATATTTCTTTAATCGGTAATACTACTCTTTGATGCTGTTGCAAAACTTTGGCAAATATAGGCGTTTCCAACAATGCGAGACGAACATACAAACCAATCATAACCAAAACTGAACTGGCAAGAAAAGGAAGTCTCCACCCCCAATCCTTAAATTCTTGTTCGCTCAAATAATGAACCAGCAGAAAAAAACTACCTGTTGCCAAAAGAAAACCGACTGGCGGCCCCAATTGTGGAAACATTCCATATAATCCACGCTTACCTATCGGGGCGTTCTCTGTTGCCAATAAAGCTGCCCCGCCCCACTCACCACCCAGTCCGATACCTTGTCCAAAACGGCACAAACACAATAAAATTGGCGCCCATACACCTATATCATTGTAGCCGGGCAAACAACCAATTAATGTTGTAGATATTCCCATAACCATTAGTGAAGCCACCAACGTAGCTTTACGCCCGATCCGATCACCATAATGTCCAAATAGCATCGCTCCTAAGGGACGCGTTAGAAAAGCGACAGAAAATGTAAGAAAGGCACTCAACACTTGGGTTGCTTGACCAACTTCAGGGAAAAATACGGGGCCTATAACCATTGCAGCCGCCATACCATAAATATAAAAATCGTAGAACTCTATCGCTGTACCAATAAAACTAGCTAAGGCGATACGTGCAACAGAGGGAACAATGATAGTTTTGGGCATTTTAAACCTACTACTTATGATTAACATTCACTTATTTAAACATATACCTTGAACAGTCACACAACTGAAAACAAAAATGGCCTTGAATTATTCAGATAGCTTAACCCTCAATTTTTAGTTGTTATTAAACCTTAAATATCATCTTGACCAATCATCCTTAAGATTTATTGAATTGCCAAACAACAAGATGTAATGAGTAACTGGTGAGGTTATAAATAGTCATTTAAAAAGCGACTATACTTAAAATATACTAAAATTTAGTGCTTTGAAATCAACCTGTAAGCGACAGAAAAGAAGCAATGGTTACAATTTGAAAGTAGAGCTTTTGTAGATTTTAAAAAGACCAATCTAACACTAAAACCATTAATAAATATGGCCAGAAAAATGACCAAAAGAGGATTATTGATAATCCTCTTTTTCAGTTCTATTTGTTGGCATGTATAATATCAAGAGAAATAAATAATCCTTAACTACGAGATGTAAAATATGTCTAATTTTCCGATCGATCTTGGCGCCTATCAACGCATCACTCTGGACCCAAGTATTAACACCCTTACCGCTCAACAAAAAGAAAGCCTTAAAGCTAATATTCAACTTTGTCGGGATGCAATTGTATTTTTTACAGCTACTGGTGCTGCCAGAGGCGTCGGCGGACATACCGGCGGCCCATACGATACTGTGCCAGAAGTTATGATTATGGATGCTTTATTTCGTGGCTCTGCTAATGGCTTTGTACCCATATTTTTTGATGAAGCCGGACACCGTGTAGCGACTCAATATCTAATGTCTACATTAAACGGTGATCTTCCCGCTGAACGCCTGATGGAGTACCGAGCTGCGCATTCTCATTTACCGGGCCATCCTGAATTGGGCTTTACACCAGGCGTAAAATTCAGCTCGGGTCGTTTAGGTCACATGTGGCCTTATGTTAATGGTGTAGCCATAGCAAACCCACGTAAGGTAGTATTTTGTTTAGGCTCTGACGGCTCACAACAAGAAGGTAACGATGCCGAAGCTGCCCGCTTGGCCGTTGCTCAAGGCCTGAATGTTAAACTGATTATCGATGACAACAATGTTACTATTGCTGGGCATCCTTCAGTTTATTTACCTGGTTGCACAACCGCTAAAACATTAGCAGGTCAAGGTGTAACCGTATTAGAAGGCGACGGCGAAGACCTTGACGATTTATATAAACGCATTTGCTTGGCTATTAACACTGACGGCCCCGTTGCAGTAATTAACCATCGTCCAATGTGCCCAGGCATCGTTGGTTTGGAAGGCTCAACTCACGGCCATGACGTAATATCTGTAAAAGTAGCTGTTGAATATTTAGAATCACGCGGCCAACAAGCTGCAGCTGATCATCTTAAAGAAATTAAAGCGCCCAAAAATGATGCTGTATTCTTGGGTTCAAGCGATAAGTGGGATGCCAACCGCAACGTTTTTGGAGATGCTGCCGTTGAGATTCTTGGTCGCTTAAGCGAAGCTGAACGCTTCGAAAAAGTTCGGGTCGTTGATAGCGATCTTGAGGGTTCTTGTGGTCTGTTCAAAATTCACGCAGCTTTTCCTGAAGTATTTATCTCATCTGGTATTATGGAACGTGGTAACTTTTCAGCAGCGGCAGGTTTTGGTATGGAAGCTGGAAAACAAGGTATTTTTGGAACCTTTAGTGCCTTCTTGGAAATGTTGCTTTCAGAGATCACAATGGCGCGTTTAAACAACTCAAACGTCCTGAGTCATTTTTCGCATTCCGGTATTGACGACATGGCTGACAATACTTGCCATTTCGGTCTAAACAACATGTTTGCTGACAACGGCTTAAGTGACGGCTATGCAACAAACCTATACTTTCCGGCTGACCCGCTGCAAATGAAAGCCTGCTTGGAAACTATTTTCTTTAACCCGGGCTTACGTTTTGTTTTCTCAACCCGTTCTAAAGTACCAACTATTTTAAATACTGACGGCGAAGACTACTTTGGTGGTAACTATAAATTTGTATCCGGCAAAGATGAAGTTATCCGTGAAGGTACTCATGGCTATATTGTCAGCTTCGGCGAATCATTATATCGTGCACTGGACGCAGTAGAACGTCTGAAACAAGAAGGCATTGATGTCGGTTTGATTAACAAACCCACCTTAAATGTTATCGATGAAGACATGATGACCAAAATTGGTAATTCACCTATGGTTTTGGTTGTTGAGTCGTATAACAAAAAAACTGGTTTAGGAAGTCGTTTTGGTTCTTGGTTGCTGGAACGTGGCTTAACTCCAAAATACGCTCACATTGCTACTCATAAAGAAGGTTGCGGTGGTCTGTGGGAACAATTTCCTCATCAAGGTATTGATCCAGCAGGCATCATAGCTAAAACAAAAGAACTTTTGAAAGTTTAAGTTTAGCCCAGCCCGCAAAAATAGACATTTTAATGTCTAACCCCTCTAAAATCATTTTGATAGATAAGGGGTAAAGTATAAAAAGCCCTTGCCATTAAGACAAGGGCTTTTTTATTGTCCAGAATTTTTATCCGCTTTTAAATCTGTTAATTTATTCACGTTACTTATGCTAATAAAATCCAAATTTCCACTTTATATTCAAGTTGTTATCGGGGTTGCTATTGGCACAGCGCTGGGCGTGTTATTTGGTACAGAATCTTATTTTTTGGGCTTGCTAAAAAATGAAACCTTAGGGCAATTAGGCATGTTGGTCATACGCTTATTAAAAACCCTGGCCACACCGCTAATCTTTCTGGCTATTTTAGATGCCTTAATCAGTTCCGACATCAGCTTTCGCCATGGAGGTCGACTATTAGCCATTTGTAGTGTTAATTTAATGGTAGCTATGCTGATCGGCTTAACGATTATGAACGTCTTTACACCCGGCGAGTCGTGGAGTGGCCATATTCAGGAAATGTCAGCGCATTTGCAATCCGAAGTTGCTAAAACCCAGATTAAAACTGCACCAGAAGGTATTACGCTAAATCCATTAAAAAATGTTGCAGGTTATATTCCCGAAAACATAATAGATCCATTTGTTAAAAATAACGTAATTTCGGTAATTTTATTAGCCTTATTCATGGGCAGCGCCTTGCGTTATATCAAACAAAATCCCTTTGTTGGCGATAATACCGGAATTGATTTGTTAGTTAAATTAATCACTGCTGGTTATCAGCTTATATTGCAAATGCTGGCTTGGGTTATCTTGGCTATTCCTGTGGCCATTACCGGTGTAGTCGCACAGGTCGTAGGCAAATCGGGTTTAAGTGTTTTTACCCTGTTAGCTGTATTCTTGATCACCTTATTAGCGGGTTTATTAATTCATTGTTTGATCTATTATCCATTTATGGCCCGTTGGTTCGGAAAAATGCCGGTAAAACGTTATTTAGGACAGGGTATGGATGCCATTGTCATGGCATTTTCAACCAATAGCAGCTTAGCTACTGTACCGGTAACCCTAAGTTGTCTAACGGAAAAAATGGGAGTTTCAGAGCGTTCAGCACGTTTATCAGCTTTAATTGGAACTAATTTAAATAATGACGGGATTATTTTATACGAAGCCATGACCGCAATATTCCTTGCCCAAGCCATTGGTTTTAATCTCGATTTAACACAACAATTATTAATTGTTGCGGCCTCGGTTATGGTTGGAATTGGTGTTTCTGGTATCCCGGAAGCAGGTTTGATAGCGTTGCCATTGGTGTTGAGCACCATTGGCTTATCAGAACAATTGATTGTCATGATTATTCCACTTATCGCTACAGTTGACTGGATAATCGCCCGTTGCCGTTCCGTAGTCAATGTCATGAGTGACATGTTGGTAGCCATTTTATTGGATAGGCTTGAAGAAAAACCGAAAATATTACCTCATGATAATGCTGTGGTTTGATGACGCGTCGCAAAAAGACTTGAGGTTAGGATTGTAATTCGGATTTGGATTTACCATTAAAGACAACCAATGTCTATAGTAGCTATTGGACTTCTCGCTTTTACCCGCTATTTTTCGGGACTCATTCTGGACTGCGAAGAGTATAAACCCACCAAACGACTGATCATAATGGCCAAATAAAGCTGACCGGTGATGGCTTCAAAAATAGAAAGTGCTCGTGCAGCTCTCGTTAGTGCAAGAATATCGCCATAACCAACCGTGGTTAGCGTTACGAAACTGTAATAATTAAAATCGACCAAATCATCAGTCACATTTTCGGTAATGTTAAAAGAACCGGGATGAAAAATTTGCAAAAAGAAATAAGCATAAGCCCATACTATTCCGAGCAAGATATAAGCACATGCAGCCGCCATGATCAAATCTATCGTGACTTCATTTTCTTTCTGGATATGAGTCAAAATCATGGTTAACATTTGAACGAGAAAAACTGCACTCACCACTAACTTAGCTTTATCAATAATTGGAATTCGCATGCTGTAATGGAGCGCACTTAAAATAGTAATAGCTCCAACCAGTAACAAGGAAATACGCAACTGCTTAGGTTGCTCACTGATAGCATGAAGACCGGACATTAAAGCACAAGC
Source organism: Methylococcales bacterium (assembly GCA_026399095.1). Lineage (GTDB taxonomy): Bacteria > Pseudomonadota > Gammaproteobacteria > Methylococcales > Methylomonadaceae > Methylobacter_C. The sequence continues at coordinate 34,730 of JAPLRP010000037.1, forward strand.
AAAGAAAATATCTGCGCTCATATCCGCCCAAATACGCTCGCCTATCCATTCATCCAAGAGTGGCCTAAGACCAATCAACATCAAAAGCGACCATAGAAGAAATTTGAATCGACCAATCTCACGCCCACCTATAAAAACTATTGATTTTTTACTCATGATTAAACAGGCACAAAATCACTCACATTATCAATTTGGAAACCACCATTTCTTAACATTGTCTTGTCCTGTACAAACAAATTAAAGTTGCTGAGGTTCCATAACTAACCCCTAATGGCTAAACTATAGCTTCTTAATTAGCTTTGAATTCTGATTTATTTAGTGGTTGCCCCAATCTACCCAACCCATTTGGGCGGAAACCAGCACAATGATACCGAAAGCAATCCGATACCAGGCAAACACGGTAAAATCATGTCGGCTAATAAAACGTATCAATCCGCGTACAGCAATAAATGCACTAATAAAAGACACTGTGCCGCCAATAGCAAATAAAGCAATATCATCTAAACTGAACAAATCACGATTCTTGTAAACATCATACAAAGTTGCAGCAAACATAGTGGGGATAGCGAGGAAAAAGGAAAACTCTGTTGCAGCGCGACGGGATAACCCAAAAAACAGTCCTCCGATAATAGTTGCACCTGAACGTGAGGTACCTGGAATCATTGCTAACGCTTGCGCAAAACCGACCTTTAAGGCATCACGCCAAGTCATATCATCAATCGATTCAGCGTGAACAACATGCTGACGACGCTCCGCCCATAAGATCAAAAAACCACCTATTATAAATGCTGATGCTACAACAAAGGGATTGAACAGATAATGTTTGATTTGTTTTAAAAACAAAAATCCCAATACAGCCGCCGGCATAAACCCAACCATCAGGTTAACAGCCAACCGCTGAGATACTGATTCGGAAGAGATACTGGCCAATGTATGTGTCAATCGCGCTCGATATTCCCATACTACCGCCAGTATAGCGGCGAACTGGATGGCAATTTCAAACACTTTACCTTTATCGTCATTAAACCCCAGTAATTGTCCAACCAAAATCAAATGGCCCGTAGACGATACAGGGAGAAACTCGGTCAACCCTTCAACTAAACCGAGAATTATTGCGTGTATCAACAAGGTTGGATCAGCCATAAATTGATTGTTTATTTGTTAAAGATTAAATGTCTCGTCACATCTATTCTTGATTGATTAGTGCAACCGTAATAACAACCTGATCGTTCAAATTTAACGCTTCATTGAATCAAAAAATTCAGCATTAGTGTTAAAATCTTTAAGTTTTCCTAGCAAAAACTCTGATGCTGCAGTCTCATCCATGGGCTGAAGTATTTTGCGCAAAATCCAAGTTTTTTGCAAAGTATCCGGATCAACCAGATATTCTTCTCTACGTGTGCCAGAACGATTAATGTTAATCGCAGGATAAATTCTCTTTTCAGCAATTTTTCGATCCAGATGCAACTCCATGTTGCCTGTGCCTTTAAACTCTTCATAGATAACCTCATCCATTCTTGAGCCGGTATCAACCAGAGCTGTAGCTATAATGGTTAAACTGCCACCTTCTTCTATATTTCTTGCCGCACCAAAAAATCGTTTTGGCTTTTCAAGTGCATTGGCGTCAACCCCCCCTGTTAGTATCTTGCCTGAAGAAGGAACAACAGTATTGTAGGCTCTGGCCAAACGTGTAATAGAGTCTAACAAAATAACTACATCGTGTTTATGCTCAACTAAGCGCCTTGCTTTTTCAATAACCATTTCAGCTACCTGTACATGTCGGGTTGCCGGCTCATCAAAAGTACTTGAGATAACCTCGCCACGAACACAGCGTTCCATCTCAGTTACTTCTTCAGGACGCTCATCGATTAATAATACAATGAGGTAGCACTCTGGATTTTGTTCTGCAATGGCCTGAGCCAAACTTTGAAGAATCATTGTTTTACCAGCCTTAGGCGGTGAAACGATTAAGCCACGCTGACCTTTACCGATGGGGGCAATTAAGTCTATTATTCTGCCGGTTAAATCTTCACTGGTTCCATTACCTTGCTCAAGAACAAAACGTTGTTTTGCAAATAAAGGAGTCAGGTTTGAGAAGGTAATTTTATTTTTGGTATTTTCTGGTGGCTCAAAATTAATCTGATCAACTTTGAGCATTGCAAAATAGCGCTCATTGTCTTTAGGTGGTCTGATTTTTCCGGTTATGGTATCGCCTGTTTTTAAAGAAAATCTTCTGATTTGACTGGGTGATACATAAATATCATCTGGTCCGGCTAAATAAGAACAACCCGGTGTTCGTAAAAAACCAAATCCATCTTGTAAGATTTCAAGAACGCCATCACCAGAAATATCGTCACCAGCTTTTGCTTGTTTTTTTAGGATTGCAAAAATCAAATCCTGTTTTCGTGATCGGGCAACATTTTCAAGCCCAAGGGACTCGGCAATTTCAATAACTTCACTTATTTGTTTTAGTTTTAATTCGGTAAGATTCATAAAAAAGGCAACTCGAAGAAATGTCGCTAGGACTTAAAGCCATAACAACTGGGGTAGGATTTATATTCAGGGGTTTAATAATCGAACGATGTGATTGGGCGCGTATGATTAACGCTACTTGGCAGTATAGCTGAACTATTCAGACCCGTCCATCTTTTGTGACAGATCTGAATAAACTCGATGGGCATTTTTTAAATATTGCTATCAATAAACTTGGCAAGTTCTGATTTTGTTAATGCACCTACTTTAGTGGCTTCAACTTCTCCGCCCTTAAATAGCATGAGTGTTGGGATTCCACGTACGCCATAAAATTGTGGTGTCTGAGGATTTTCATCTATATTAATTTTAACTATAGTCAATTTGCCCGCATATTCTTCGGCAATAGCATCCAAAACAGGTGCAATCATTTTGCAAGGTCCGCACCACTCAGCCCAATAATCAACCAGTACAGGACCATTTGCTTTAATTACCGTTTCATTAAACTCACTATCACTTACATGAAGGACTGAATCGCTCACACTATATCTCCAAACATTAAAAACTAAAACTATAGGAGGGATAGCGCTTCTAGTCAACCAATTTCAATCAAATCCATTTTTGCGTTATGCTATACAACTATGAATACATCCCATTTAACAAAAACTCGCTTTAGCAACCTTGAATTGTCTGACTGTATTTTGCACAGTTTAAACGATGCCGGTTTCACCCAATGCACACCCATTCAAGATAGAGCATTGCCCTTATTATTAAGAAACAAAGATATCGCAGGACAGGCACAAACAGGTACGGGTAAAACAGCCACCTTTTTGTTGGCAACTTTTCAACACTTAATCAACAATGGATTTGATAAGGATATTGAAGATACAAGCTTAAAATGTGAAATAGCAGAGCAAGACAAAAAACCATTTGTCGTTGCTCTTCCTAAATCTGCTACAAAAACGTACCCCATAAAAAATCCCAGAGCCATTATTCTTGCACCAACGCGTGAACTAGCTATTCAAATTCATAAAGATGCGCTCCTGCTAGGTAAACATCTTCAACTAAAATTTGCGTTAATATACGGCGGCACTGACTATCAAAAACAGTTGGATACTATAAAATCCAATGTTGATATTATCATAGGCACGCCCGGCCGTATTATTGACTTTTACCGACAAAATGCGTTTACACTTGATAATGTACAAGTTACGGTAATGGATGAAGCTGACCGCATGTTTGACTTGGGCTTTATAAAAGACATCCGCTATTTACTCAGACGCATGCCAATCCCTGAGCAACGCTTAAATATGCTGTTTTCAGCGACTTTATCCTATAAGGTAACTGAACTGGCTTATGAACATATGAACAACCCTGTATTGATTCATATCGAAACCGAGGAAGTCACATCTAAAGCCATACAGCAAACTGCTTATTGTCCAGCTAACGAGCAAAAACTACCTTTATTAATCGGTTTATTAAATCACTATCAACCACAACGCAGCATTATCTTTGTCAATACAAAACGCTGTGCTGAACAACTGGATGATACGCTAAACGCAAATGGCTATAAAACAGCGGCTCTAAGTGGTGATGTACCCCAAGAAAAACGTCAGCAACTATTAAGTGATTTTCAACAAAACAAAATAACCTTGTTGATAGCTACTGACGTTGCGGCAAGAGGCCTTCACATTGCAGATGTATCTCATGTTATAAATTATGATTTACCCCAAGATGCAGAAGATTATGTCCATAGAATCGGTAGAACCGCGCGTTTCGGTGCCAGTGGCGAAGCTATCAGTTTTATTTGTGAGCATTATGCTTATTCAATGCCAGATATTGAAGATTATATTGGTCAAAAAATCCCTGTTAATGTGATCACAACTAATCTTTTAGCTGATATTATCAGGCCTGAAAAAAGACTACTAAAACCTAAAGCCGAGTATCAAGGTAAGCGTCCTAACCAAGACAAAAACCATAAACCTACAAACCGATCATAAGTTCTCTAAAATCTTCAATCGCTGAATAGTCAATGACAGTTTTTTTAGGCTGACTGCTATCGGGCTTACTCACAGAAATTAAGTGTGCTATACCAAACAACTTGGCAGCATTCAATACTGAAAAACTATCGTCAATCAATAAAGTGGTTTTTTTATTAAAGGGATATGACTGCTCCAAAAGCTGCCAAAAACGGCTATCTTCTTTAGGAAACCCTAAATCATGAGAGCTTATAATTGTATTGAAAAATGGTTGTAAACAGGTTGTTTCCATCTTTAAATCCAAACTGTCACGATGTGCATTAGTTACTAACATAACCTTTTGCGAGGACTGCTGTAACTTTTCCAAAAACTCGATGACGTGCGGTAAAACAGCAATCAAGCCAGAAATTTCACTTTTTAAACCAGCAATATCCAACGCTAAAGCATCGCTCCAATAATCAAGACAATACCACTCCAGCGTACCTTCCATACTTTTAAATTGTGGCTCTAATTGTTGTTTTGCCAGGTTTATGCTTATGTTATTAAGCTGTGCAAATTTTAACGGCACAAACTCTTTCCAAAAGTGATTATCAAAATTCAAATCAAGTAAGGTTCCATCCATATCGAGTAAAACAGTATCAATTTTTTTCCAATCAATCATCATAGTGCGTTATATTTGTCTAAAATAACTCATAAAATAGCACAATGCCTGACAAACCGATCATTCTTAACAAAACTACGGTAGCAAAAAGTCGTTTATTCCGTATCGAATCACTGGATATACAATTCAGCAACGGTGAACTCCGTAATTATGAGCGGTTAGCTCGTGGTAACCCCGGCGGTGCCGTTCTAATAGTACCCATGCTTGATAATGAAACAGTATTGTTAATAAGAGAATATTCAGCAGGTGTTCACCGTTATGAGGTAGGCTTACCTAAAGGTAAAACAGATGTAAATGAATCCTTTTTAGAGGCTGCCGATAGAGAACTTAAAGAGGAAGTCGGATTTGGTGCAAGACAACTTCATCATTTAAGTTCTTTCTCATTGGCTCCCTCTTATCTGGAACACACAACAGAAATAGTAATAGCGCGAGATTTATATCCAGAAAAACTAATGGGCGACGAACCGGAAGAATTAGAAGTAATCCCATGGCAACTTAGCAATATTAACAATTTAATTGCCAGTGGCAAATGTACAGAAGCTCGCTCTATCGCAGCTCTTTTTATGACTATTGAATACTTTAAAAATTTATGACCAAACTTGAACTATGGCAGCGTTATCAGGAATGGCTTTATTACAATAGAGACTTAGATTTCTATCTGGATATAAGTCGCATTCGTTTTGATGAACATTTACTGACAACGCTTAAGCCGAAGTTTACAAAAGCATTTAATGACATGAGTGCGCTGGAACAAGGAGCAATTGCCAATCCAGATGAAAATAGAATGGTGGGGCATTATTGGTTACGTAACCCTGATTTAGCTCCAGCCAAGCTTAAAGATGAAATCATTAATAACCTCGAACAAATAGAAGCATTTGTAAAAAAAATACATGCGGGCACCATTCATCCACCACAAGCTCCAAAATTTACACATATTTTGTCAATCGGTATTGGAGGGTCAGCATTGGGCCCTGAGTTTGTAGACGAAGCATTAACTTCGCCTTGCCCTCCACTGACTATTAATTTCATCGACAATACTGATCCTGCAGGTATTGATCTAATATTGAACCGCCTGCAGAGCAAACTCAATACTACCCTTGTTATTGTTACCAGTAAATCAGGGGGCACACCTGAAACACGTAATGGAATGCTAGAAGTCAAACATGCCTTCGAGCAGCAGGGCTTAAATTTCTCCGAACATGCCGTAGCTATCACTATGCTGGGTAGTAAAATGGACGAACTAGAACGTGTTGAGGGCTGGCTGGCTGAATTCCCCATGTTTGACTGGGTGGGTGGTCGAACATCTGAAATGTCATCAGTTGGCTTATTGTCAGCTTTATTAGTGGGAATTAATGTTCGTGAATTATTAGCGGGTGCCAGAGAAATGGATATTGCTACGCGGATTCCGGAAATTAAACAAAATCCGGCGGCTTTATTAGCTCTTTCTTGGTACTGTGCAGGGAATGGTAAAGGTGAAAAAGATATGGTTATTTTGCCTTACAAAGACAGTTTGCATTTATTTTCTCGTTACTTACAACAATTGGTTATGGAGTCTCTAGGTAAAGAAAAAGATCTTGATGGTAACCTTTGTGCAGCAATTACGTGATGGAGTTGCAAATTTCTTTGCGATATTTATTGAAGTGCTTGAAGACAGAAACGGTCCATCTATCAATGTAGAACCTGAAGTAACATCAGGTGATTTTCTTTCTGGATTTTTGCAGGGTACTCGGCAAGCTCTTTATGACAATAATCGAGATTCTATTACGATAACAATTCCACAAGTAAACTCAAAAACAATTGGAAGTCTTATTGCATTATTCGAGCGTGCAGTTGGTTTCTATGCCTCATTAATAAACGTAAATGCCTATAATCAACCTGGCGTTGAAGCCGGGAAAAAAGCAGCAGAAGCATTATTGGACTTACAAAGAAAAATATTGTCTATTTTGAGAAATACTAATCTGCCCATCAATTTATCTGAACTTACTGAAAAATTAGAGACTACTGATCAAATTGAACATGTGTATAAGATAGTCAGGCATCTTGCCGCCAATAACCGAGGCGTTTATTTACAGGGCAACTTGGGCAACCCGGCAGAACTCAACATCGCTTATCGCCATTAATCATAATCAATGGCAGAATCAACTATAGTAGCGACTTGCGCGGCTAAAGCTGATTCTTACCTCCACAAAGGCTGGCACGCTCGTTTTATTTAAGGCAAAAAAAAACCCAAGCATTGAGCTTGGGTTTTTAAATAAGAGCTTGGCAATTCCCTACTTTCGCATGGCAAACTGCCACACTATCATCGGCGCTAAGCGGTTTCACTTCCGAGTTCGGGATGGGATCGGGTGGTTCAC
>JAPLRP010000058.1 GCA_026399095.1 Methylococcales bacterium
CAAAAACCGTGCACTTATGATACGAATACATAGCCAAGCGCAGCTCACTTTAGATGGATTTGAAGCGCCTTTTGAACGCAGCATGGATAAAAACAATCATTGGGTTAAATTAAGCGCTTGTATTCCTTGGGATGAACTCTCCAATACCTATTATCAAAGCTTCAACGCGAGTACTGGACATCCTGCGAAAGCGGGTCGTGTCGGTGCCGTTATTATCAAACATAGACTTAAACTCAGCGATGAAGAAACTGTCGCACAAATTCAGGAAAACCCGTATCTACAATACTTTTGCGGCTTAAAAAGGTTTTTCTATCCAAGCGCCGTTTGCACCGTCATTATTGGTAGAGATACGCAGACGCATGGGCTTTGACGTCTTTGAACAATTACATCAAGCAATTATCGATCAATTGGAGCGCCGAACCCCGCCAACCGATCAGACGACAGGCAATGACACTACAAGCGCAACAAGACAGGAGCAAACAAGCCTTGCTGATACACCGACTGAAACGTCAACAGACCATACAGCACTAAAATCCAACGCCGTCATTGACGATAAGCAAACGTCCCTTACGCATCAAGGCCGTTTTTTACTGGATGCCACGGTCGCAGAACAAGCGATTCGTTTCCCCACCGACCTAAGCTTACTCAATGAAAGTCGCGAAATCAGTGAAGGTCTGATTGATGAACGCTATGCGTTGAGTTCGCTCACCCGTAAACCCAGAACGTATCGTCAGAACGCCCGTAAAGCCTATTTGGCCATCGTGAAACGCCGTCGACCTGGCTATAAAAATACGCAAAGGTATCAAAGTACAGCTGCAGTATCTGCGACGTAATCTGACGACGGTAGAAGCCATTGTTGAATGGGCTTCCAAATCGAGCCCCCCATTGAGTCCGAAGCGCTTAAAGCCATACTGGGCTTGGTGATTCAGCATGTCGTCAGCCAACAAGCGGACATGTATCGTCATAAAACTCACCGTTGCGATGACCGGATCGGCAGCATCCATCAACCGCATGTCCGTCCTATTATTCGTGGCAAACTCAATAAGTCGGTTGAGTTCGGTGCCAAAATGAGCGTGAGCTTAGCGGCGCAAGGGCTTGCTAAAGTTGATCATATTCGCTGGGACGCCTTCAATGAAAGTAACGATCTCGAAGCTCAAGTCGAAGCCTATCATCGACGCTAAGGTTTCTATTCAGAATCTGTCGTTGCCGATCCGGTCTATGGCACCCAAAAAAATAGAGCGTATCTCAAAGACAAGGGTATCCGCTAAGTCGGCAAAGCATTGGGACGCCCCAAAAAGGCAATCGAACAAAACCGGGAACAACTCAAACATGATAAACAACAGCGCCATGCCGACTATCGGCAACGTATTTCGATTGAAAGTAAGTTTGGCCAAGGTAAGCGGGCTTATGGACACAATCTGATTCAAGCCAAAACAGCTCGTACCTCTGAAGCATGGATAAACAGCATCTGCTTGGTTATGAACTTGCTGGTACTACTCCGGTACTAACATGTTCTTCAAATTGTTGTTCAAAATGTTAACAATGAACCTGACATCGCAAGGTAAATTAATCACGAATGGCTATGCAAATTCTTCGCTTCTGAGTTTTTGAGTAGACTCTAACTAAATTAATTAATTGATAGCCTCTTATCGAGTTATAAAAAGCCAGAAGATTTAATGGGAGAAAACGGCTTAATAAAACAACTGACTAAGGCGTTGATTGAGCGAGTCTTAAAAGCTGTATGACTGAACATTTGGCGCATGATAACCATTCATCATTTAATAACCTAGCGTTAGTGTTTTATTAATTCTGGCAAATTACTCCTGTCATAAATTTCACAGGATATTGTAATGAAGCCTGAGTATTAAATTTATTAATTAAGATTAGCGTAGCCGCCTACTGCGACTCAGTTATTCTGGCTTCAACATCAAGGGTGTCCTGAATTTTGTGTAATAGACGTCAAAAATATAAATAATGAATGTCGGGTATATGTAAACAAGACTCATAGGAATGTATGAGTCTTGTTTTAATAACTTCTAAGCACAATAATAAATTTTTATCTAAATACAAACATTATTTGGCTCGGCTGATCTCATTTTGGTTTTTTTAGAAACCAAATACTTCAATTTCATCTAAACCGATGTTTGCAGTAGTAGGATTTACAGAGTTTACAGTTAGCTTTACCGAATTTGTTACGACTGAAGGAAAATTAATAACTACGGCGTCTCCCGAATTGATTAATGAGCCAACTTTTACAGTAGAGCCGTTGCTAAAAGTGAGTGTTGCACTTGTTATCTGATCATATTTATTAGGCCTATCATATAAAACGATCTTGTTGATTGTATAGGGTGCATTCCATTTAAGATCAATCCAAGCGCCGGTTTTTTGTCCGTTTGTAGCCCATTCGTGGGTATTGTCAGGCCAACTCTTAACTATGCCATCAATCGCCTTGATTGCTTGTTGATTAGTACTAGTATTTTGTGAAGATGCTGTTACCGAGGATAATTTTGCAATATTAGTTGGGGCTTTTGATTCGGCAGGGGTACTAATAAATCCAAATACTTCAATTTCGTCTAAACCAATGTTTGCAGTAGTTGCACTTACTGTTGTTACAGTTAGCTTTACGGTATTTGTTACCACCGATGGAAAATTAATAATTACGGCATCTCCTGAATTGATTAATGAGCCAACTTTTACAGTAGAGCCATTGCTAAAAGTGAGTATTGCACTTGTTATTTGATCATTTGTATTCGGTCTATCATATAAAACGATCTTGTTAATTGTATAGAGTGCATTCCATTTAAGTTCAATCCAGGCGCCGGTTTTTTGTCCGTTTGTAGCCCATTCGTGGGTATTGTCAGGCCAACTCTTAACTATGCCATCAATCGCCTTGATTGCTTGTTGATTAGTACTGGTATTTTGTGAAGATGCTGTTACCGATGCTAATTTTGCAATATTATTTACTGAGACAGAAGGGGGCTGTATTACAGCAGTTGGCTGGGTATTAAAGCTTGAAGCAACAGTGCTATTTCCAGCTGTTATTTTATAGTAATAAAGAGTGCCGCTAGTTAATCCGTTAATTTGAACTGATTGAGTGGTGCTTAGATTGTTAATATTTGCTGTTGCGTTAAGGTTAGTGGCACTGGTTCCGTAAGAAACAACGCCGGTAGAAGGAGTATTAGTTGTCCAGTTAATTTGAGCGCTAGTGGTAGTGATACTACCAGCATTATTGGATGTTATGCTAACAGGTACTATCGCTGCTGGTGTAGTAACATAAGCCGTATTAGTTACAGCAGATGCGTTTCCGGCCAAGTCAAATGCAATGACAGTGTAATTGTAATTTGTGCCCCCAGTAGCGACTGTATCAACTAAGCTGGCTACTGTGCTCGTACCAATTTGCGAGCCATTTCTATAAATTTTGTAACCAGTAACACCTACATTGTCAGTAGAGGCACTCCAAGCTAAATTGACCTGAGTAGACGAAGTTGCGTAAGCAGTCAAATTGGTTGGTGTTGATGGGGCCGTGGAATCAACACCAGGAGTTTGTAATTGATAAGCGCCTATATCTGTCACTGATCCTGTGCGAGGGCTCTTAAAAAAATCGTCAGTCACTTGTGGGATACCTAAACCCGCACCAATCAGTGGTGAACTTGGAAGTAATTTGAAATAATCCGGTAATAAATTGCCGGGGGTTGTTGATCCTGTTTTGGTCAATTGTGGATCTGCATTGATATTGGTGGGTGATGCTGCTAACGAAGGTGTAAGTGCCCAGTTGTTATAAGAAAAAGTAATTCCCTTGTTTGAGGGTACACTGCTATTTCTTCCTGTAATAATATTGTTGATAATCTGTGAATTGGTATTAACTATTGCGAGACTTCCACCTGATCCAATAGAAATGCTGCCTTCAACAATTGTATTATTTGCAATTAGGCTATTTTTTAGTCCAGAATTTAAAACACCTGTCCATGAAAAAACTGCTACATCAGTATTATAAATAATATTATTGATAATAATGTTGTTTGTTGAGCGAGGAGCGCTTGATACTTCATCGGCGAGCATCACAGGAGGATGGCCATTAAATCGAGTGGATATAGCCGGAACTGGAGAAACATAAATAAAATTACGTTGAACTAAGCTATTTGTAGCGTCGGAAAGATAAAAGTTAATTGTCCAATTGTCATAAACAATATTATCTTCTAGTATGCAGTGATCCGTTTCGAAGCATGATAAACCCTCGCCCCAGTTGTTAAAAACTTTATTTCGACGGAGAGTAGGATAGGACGTTATGTGTGGTATTGAAGAAGAGGAACTACCTCTGGCAGCTGTGATTCCAGACCCCCAAGTTGCAGACCCCGAATTGATTGAATTACTAAGACTGTTTTGCCATGCTATAGAATCCTCGACAATATTATAATCACCATGTATTTGAATCCCACTACCCCAAGTGTGATGAACATTCATTTTACTGATTCTATTATGATGTCCATTAGATTCTATGCCAGTTCCAGCTAGAAATTTTCCTGTGATATTACTATTACTGACTTCAAATCCGGAAATAGTGTTGTAATTCCCATTTATAGATAACAACACCCCCCAGTCTCCGCTAGGCAAGGTAGTGCCTCCATCTATAACTGGTTTATTACCTAAATAAGCACTTAATGTAATACCACTTTGAGTTATAGAAACAGTTTCTGAATACGTACCTGTCATCACGTAAATTGTATCGCCACTTATTCTTGCCTTACTTAACGCATTGGTTATAGTTCTTATTGGCGAAGTAAGTGAAGTACCATTGTTGTTATCTGAACCAGATGGTGATACATAATAAACATTACCAGCGGCAGGTTTATTATGTTGATAATATTGATCAATTAAAGCGATAGTCTCTTTTTCCCAATAACTCCTCATAAAAAATACGGCTGCGACAGCCAAAAGTAAAACGCCTAATGCATATAATATTTTTTTCATTTCGACACCTCTATTTATTAATTTTAATGTTTGACAACTAAAGTGGACTAGCTTTAAAACATTCAAATCAATATTAGGCTAGTTTATCGGATTTGATACTAATTTATTAGCTACAGATGTTTACATTTACCTGTTAATTATCGATATAATTTAAGGAAAATTCGATCTTTTATTGTCTGTTAATCAGAAATCTATCAATTACGAAGATTTGATAATAAAGGATGATTTGAAATGCAAACTTACTAATAACTAAGTTTCGGTAAATTCTTGCCAATTCCAATGAATGATTAAGAATGTATTAATTTCTAAGAAATTTATGCAATAAATTTGCCAATTTATTTATATTATTTTTGTGATTGTTAATGCGCCATTACATAAATTCATACAAACCATTAATGCTGGGCTTAGTGTCGTTTATTTCTGTTGAACAATCATTAATGTTAATTTTTAACATAAAAAATTGAAAACTCTAAAGCAACTATATGACTGAACCATCCTCCATAACTAGGTAGTGCATTACCTAAATAAGTAATTCAAGCCCTATAAATTTAACATTTATTACTTACAAATACTCTGAGGCTTATTTATCAGTTAAAGGTTGGGCGATATAACAGTTAAACTGGTCTATAATCTTTAATATAGTCAATTGCGATTTTTATTAATTATCGCTATAAAGGTTTAGTTGTTGATTCTTAGTCTTAAAGGTATCCTAACGCTAACTTACAATCAGAGCTATATTTTTTACCACTCAGTTTAAATGGTAGTATAAAAATCGTGTAATTTTAAAGCAACGCTTGGTGTGTTCATGACTTTATCAAGACAATTGTTACTCTTAATCTCTGCTATTTTTTTAATACTTATCAGTATTAATTTTGCAATAAGTGTAAAAAATTTTAAATCCTATCTTGAAGATGAAGGCCAGATTCATGCACAAGATACGGCAACTTCTTTAGGACTTTCATTAAGTCCTTACATGATTGATACGAGTGACCCAATTATTAAAACTATGGTCAGTGCTATTTTTGATATGGGTTATTACAAAGATATTCGTCTGGTAGATACTGGTAATAACGAGTTGATTTATATTGGAAATGATAAAAGTTTTAAAGGGGTTCCAGCTTGGTTTGCCGAGTATTTCCCTATGTCAACGATTACTGCTAAAAGCGAAATTAGTTCTAAGTGGGTGATTCGAGGTACCTTATATGTCACTATAAATCCCTCGCTTGCGTATAGTAAGCTTTATGATCAAGCAAAAAAATTGTTAAGTTATTCCTTATTAACTTTTGTGCTTTCAATTATCTTGTTAGAACTGTTATTACGAATAACCTTAACCTCATTAAATAAGATTAATCAATTAGCCTTGCGAATTACCGAAGGTCATTTTGAAATAATTGGCAAATTGCCCTGGACCACTGAGATTAAAAATATCACAATATCGATAAATACAATGTCGCAAAAAATAAAAAGCACAATTGCTGCTCTTAACAATAAACTAGATGCATTGGGGGCAAGTTTATTGTGTGACGATTTGAGCGGTCTTTATAAAAAATCGGTTTTTGAGACAGACATAATGAATCTAATGATGGCTTATACTCCCGCCTATTTTTTTATAATCAAATTGGACAGTCTACCAGACCTTATCAGAGAGCGAGGTAATGTATCTATTGATCAGTTTTTGAAAGCATTTGCTGCAAAATTAAAAAACACGTGTGAACAATATCCAAACGTTATCATAAGACCCTACCGTTTTTACGGTGGTGAATTTGCACTGCTGGTTAATAACGGTAATATTGAACAAATTGAATCTATTGCCCAATCATTGAATAGTGATATTGCAGAACTTGGTCAATTATATTTTAAGCCCGACTTGGTGCATATCGGTGTAGTCCACGTTAATTCAGTTTGCACGCCTAAAAGTATTTTGGATTCTGCTTATGAAGCGTATGAACAAGCACGACTGATTGGCGTAAATAGTTATTACATTCGGTCTAATGATGATTTTTCAAGAGACATTTTAAATTGGAAGGAGTTGGTTTTTAACTGCATTGACAAAGCAGACTATTCGTTAACCTATATTTCTAAAATTATTGCCTTTCAAAATGAACAGCTCATTATGGAAGAAGCTTCGGCTCAAGTATATGATTCAAATAATCAATTAGTTGCTATTGGTCCATTTATTTCAATTGCTGAAGAGTTGGCTAAAATTGTCGATCTCGATAAAGGTGTCATTAATATGGTGCTGGACTATATCGACAGAGATAATATTTCACACGCTATTGCGGTTAATTTATCAATAGAAACTATAAAAAATATTGGTTTTCGTCTTTGGTTGGAAAAGTTAATCAAAATCAACCCGTTGATAACCCAACAAATAGTTTTTAGTTTTTCGACTTATGCAGTAGCTAAGCAAGTAGAGGCTTATAGGGATTTTATTGAAGTCATACATCATTGTGGTGGTCGCGTTATGATTAAACGCTTTGATTCCCAATCAATGTCGCTAGAGTTTATAAAATCACTTAAACCAGATTTTATAAGACTTAGTAGAGAAATAAGTAACGGTGTTAGTGTTTCGTTGCAAAAATACGAGTTTATTCAAGCGATGCAGCAAATGGGATTCTTACTGGATATTGCTATTCTTGCCGAGAATGTTCAGTTGGACACGGATTATTATTCGTTAAAGTCGATAGGAATTACTGGTGCAAGCCGCTAAATACCAAATATTCATTAGTATTATTTTTATTATCTTTTGCATTGCTTTTATCTCTGCATTTATATCAGAACCAAAAAATAATGAAAGCTGGTTGCAGCTTCACCCCATAGTACTGGAGAGAATCGAAGTGAAATACGGCCCAGCCGCAAGGCAGCGTTTTGTTGATTGGCAAAAGCTGATGGTTGTGGGAAAAAGTATTGCTGAACAGGATAAACTACGAGAGGTTAACGATTTTTTTAATCGTAATATTCAATTTGCAGAAGACATAGTACTTTGGCTAAAGGATGACTATTGGGCTACCCCGGTAGAACTTTTATGTAAAGGTGCTGGCGATTGTGAGGATTTTGCCATTGCCAAATACTTTACTTTGTTAGAGGTTGGTGTTGACGAAAGCAAGCTGCGAATTACTTATGTTAAGGCATTAAAACTTAATCTCCCGCATATGGTGTTAACTTATTATGAAAACCCACAAACTGATCCTTTGGTATTGGATAATTTAACTTCTAATATTAGTTCAGCATCAGAGCGGACTGATTTATTACCGGTTTATAGTTTTAACGGTACTAGTTTATGGATTAATAAACTAAAAGGAAGTGGGCGTATGGTTAGTGATGGCGAACGTCTGAATGTTTGGGCTGATTTAAATATAAGGATGCTTGAAACGATATTTTAAAAGATGAGGTACGCGCTTAACGAAATTTGTTTAATTTTTATAATCTTAAGCTATTTCATACGCTAGTATTGTGCAGTGGATTATAAAATTTGGTTTTAAATATTCACAGAAGTTCTAATTAATGTATGTTTACGTAACTTTAATATTTTCGACCTTAACCTCGAGTGTTACAATATAAAACTATATAATTATTTTATTTAGCAGAATATCAGTGGATTCAAAATTCCCCCCCTTGTTTTCCGATGCGTCGACAGTTCGTCTACGTGAAATTCCCTATAATTACACGTCTTTTTCCGATCGTGAAATTGTCATCCGTCTGCTAGGTGAAGAAAGCTGGCAAATTCTGGAAACATTGCGTGGTGAACGAGTAACCGGTCGTTCTGCAAGAATGCTTTTTGAGGTGCTTGGCGATATTTGGGCGGTTCAACGCAACCCTTACTTAGAGGATGATTTACTGGATAACCGTAAACGCCGCAAAGCTTTATTGGAAGCATTACGCCATCGCCTTAAGCAGATGAATAAACGAGATGCCGAGGATGAAAGCGAACATCCTTCCCGAACACGGCGGGTTATGAAGTTAATTGAGGCTGCAAATCAGGCTGTCAATGCTTTTGAGGCGCACTTTGACCGTACTCGGGAAATGAGGCGAAAAGCTCTTGCTTTATTAGTCAAGCACACGCGTAAAGACAATATCTGCTTTGATGGTTTTGCCCGTGTTTCTCATGTTACTGATGCGACAGACTGGCGAGTTGAATATCCGTTCGTGGTTTTGTACCCCTGTACTGAAGAAGAGGTTGGTCATTTGGTTCGAGATTGCATCAAATTGGGACTTACCATTATTCCTCGTGGTGGTGGTACTGGCTATACCGGTGGCGCTGTGCCATTGTCGATTTATTCGGCAGTGATTAATACAGAAAAATTAATAGATATTGGCGATGTTGAGCATGCCGCAATTTTACCCGGTGTCGATCAGACATACGCAACGATTTATACTGGCGCTGGCGTTGTAACCCGGCGAGTAATGGATACAGCAGAAAACGTCGGACTGGTTTTTGCCTGTGACCCTACTTCAGCTGATGCGTCTTGTGTGGGCGGTAACGTAGCTATGAATGCGGGTGGTAAAAAGGCGGTACTTTGGGGAACAGCATTGGACAATTTATTGTCTTGGCGCATGGTAACACCTGATGGTAATTGGCTGGAAGTTGAACGCTTTAATCACAACCTTGGCAAGATTCATGATCAGGATCAGGTCAGTTTTATGCTTAAGCGTTTTGACGCAAAAGGACAAAAGTTACTTTCTGAAGAGTCGTTGGTTATTCCGGGCACGAATTTTCGTAAAGGAGAATTGGGCAAAGATGTTACCGACAAGTTTCTTGGTGGTTTGCCGGGCATTCAAAAAGAAGGTTGCGATGGTATTATAACGTCGGCACGTTGGATTTTACATAAGATGCCTGCCTTTACTCGAACGTTTTGCCTCGAATTTTACGGTCAGGTTCGTGAGGCAGTTCCAGCTATTGTAGAAATTCGCGATTATCTCGCTGATTTGCCAAAAAATGGCGAGACAAGGGTGATGCTTGCGGGACTTGAACATCTTGATGAACGCTATGTCAAAGCTGTGGGGTATGCTAGTAAAGCCAAGAATCACGGCAGACCAAAAATGGTGCTGATTGGTGATATCGTTGGTGATGATGAGAGACAGGTTGCATTAGCGGCTTCGGAAGTGGTGCGTTTATGTAATGTGCGCAATGCGGAAGGTTTTATCGCTGTTAGTCCCGAAACTCGTAAGACTTTTTGGCTGGATCGTGCGCGTACTGCAGCCATTGCAAAGCATACTAACGCTTTTAAAATCAATGAAGATGTTGTTATTCCCTTGTCGCGTATGGGTGATTATTGCGATGGTATCGAACGCATTAATATCGAATTATCATTACGTAATAAATTACGTTTGTGCCATGGCTTAACCAGCTTATTGCAAGGTGATTTACCGTTGCGTTCTTATGAAAATGACGGTAATACCATTGAACTGATTGGGGACAGGCGAGAGCATTCATTGATTTCAGTGGAGAAAGTGCGCGAGCGGTGGCAATGGCTTTATGACAATCTTGATTTACCTTTGCAACAAGCAGAAGCTGTTTTTAAGGATTATGGCATTATGGTTAGCGAATTAACTAATCGTGCTGATCAGCCGACACTTTTTCATCGCTTACAAGACCATTCGCTTCGAGTTTCTTGGAAGCAGGAGTTGTTGCCGGTATTAAAGGATATTTTAGAAGGTGATAGTTTTAAGCCGGTTGTTGAGCGTATTAATGCAGTCCATAAAGAAGTTTTACGGGGTCGCGTGTTTGTGGCGTTGCACATGCATGCTGGTGATGGCAATGTTCATACCAATTTGCCGGTTAATTCTGATCATTATGAGATGTTGCAGGAGGCTAATAAGGCAGTTGAACGTATTATGGCTTTGGCGCGTTCATTGGATGGTGTGATCTCAGGTGAGCATGGGATTGGAATTACCAAATATGAATTTTTAAGAACCGAAGAATTGGCTAGTTTTCACGCTTACAAGCAACAGGTTGATCCTGAAGGTCGTTTCAATAAAGGTAAGCTTATGCCGGGCGCCGGTATGGAAGCGGCTTATACTACCTCGTTTAGTTTGATGGGTTACGAATCGCTCATTATGCAACAAAGCGATATCGGAGCAATATCAGATTCTATAAAAGATTGTTTACGTTGTGGTAAATGTAAACCCGTTTGTGCTACCCATGTACCACGCGCTAATTTATTATATTCACCACGTAATAAAATCTTGGCCACCTCACTGTTGATAGAAGCATTTCTTTACGAAGAACAAACGCGACGCGGCATTTCAATCACTCATTGGAAAGAATTTGAGGATGTGTCGGATCATTGCACAGTGTGTCATAAGTGCTTCAATCCATGTCCGGTTGATATCGATTTTGGTGATGTGTCCATGAATATGCGTAATCTTTTACGAAAGATGGGCAAGCAGAGTTTTAATCCGGTTAAAGCAGCAGCGATTGCCTTTTTATCGACCAGTCGACCCAGTAGCATTAAGCTTATGCGCAAGTTACTGATTGAATGGTCTTATAAAGCCCAGCGGATAGGTAACTTTTTTCTTAGGCCTTGGGGCAGGGCGCAGTTGGCACATCCACCGTCATCTACTGGTAAGCCAGCAATGCGCGAGTTTGTGATTCATTTTACGAATCGGAAAATGCCTGATAACGTGCCTTCAAAAACGGCAAGAGCACTACTGGGTGTTGAGAGTGACCAAGTTGTACCTATTATTCGTGATCGAAACAAAACTCGTGCAGATTCCGAAGCGGTGTTTTATTTTCCAGGTTGCGGTTCTGAACGCTTGTTTTCTCAAGTTGGTCTTGCTACACAGGCCATGCTATTTGAAATAGGTGTGCAGACGGTATTGCCACCAGGTTATTTGTGTTGTGGTTATCCGCAACGAGCAGCCGGACAGTTTGATAAGGCACAGAAAATAACAACTGATAATCGTGTGTTGTTTCATCGGGTGGCCAATACGTTAAATTATCTGGATATAAAAACGGTCGTAGTTAGTTGCGGTACCTGTTTTGATCAGTTACTGGATTATGAGTTTGAAAAGATATTCCCCGGTTGTCGCATGCTAGATATTCATGAATATCTGCTTGAAAAAGGGGTAAAGCTGGAGGGTGTTAATGGTACCCGTTATTTGTATCATGATCCTTGCCACAGCCCGATGAAGCAGCAAGATCCCATGAAGACGGTTAATGCCTTGATAGGTTCAGAGGTTGTTAAATCTGAACGTTGTTGTGGCGAGTCCGGGACGTTAGCCGTTGCACGTCCTGATATTTCAACACAAGTGCGATTAAGTAAAGCGTCAGAACTGCAGAATAATACCGATAAGATACGTGCTGATGGTTTTGATGGGCCGGTTAAAATGCTAACGTCTTGTCCGTCTTGTGTTCAAGGTTTACAGCGCTTTGAAGATGGTGAGGAACAGTTGGACGTGGATTACATTGTCGTAGAAATTGCCCGCCATGTGTTGGGTAAAAACTGGATGAAAAACTATATCAAACAGGCAGCAAGTGGTGGAATTGAGAGGGTGTTGTTATAGGATCTTTTGGTCTTTTTATTAATCCATGAGAGGTATTAATCGATATCCTTCTTTTGCCTCCATAAAGTTTGTTTGTTTAGCTTACATTCTTTAATATTTAAATTTATAAATACCCCCCTTTTGACAAAGGGGGGTAATATGTCTAATAAATTTTTGTTTTGTAATGGTTATCGGAGCATGAAATGCCTCTAAATCAATGGTTGTTGTTTTACATTCCATCAACGCCGTTAGCAATTCTATTAATCGGGTTATTTCTCGGTGTAACCGTGGGATCTCTTTTTCTGGTTAGGAAATTTATTCCCTTCCATGTATTAAAATCGCATAACGATGTCGCAGGATTCATTTTTTCAACAATCGGAGTTATTTACGCGGTATTGCTTGCTTTCATGGTTATTGTTTCTTGGCAAAATTTTGCCAGAGCTGACAGGAATGTTGCGCAAGAAGCGATATGCATTGAAGATCTATATAGAGATTCCACCGGTTTCCCAACCTATTTTAAAGATACACTAAGGGTAGCATTGAGAGATTATGCCTCAGCCATCATTAATGACGAATGGAAGACATTGGCCAGCGGAAAGCGGAGTGAAAAAGTACAGATTGCTTCTGATAAAATTTGGGATCTTTATACCTCTTTTCTGCCTGAAGACGAGAACCAGCGAATATTCTTTCAAGAATCTGTAGAGAAACTAAACGAAGCGGCTGAACTTCGGCGGGAGAGGATTTTGGCCGCAGGGCCGGGTATTCCATCTATCCTTTGGACGGTATTGATATGTGGAGGATTGATAACGATACTATTTACAATATTTTTTGGAACAGAGAATTTTACAGCCCAATTGATTATGTCTTCGATGCTTTCTACTCTGGTAGCGTTGTCGCTTTTTACCATCATGACGCTTGATTTTCCGTTTACCGGCTCAGTTACAATTTCACAGGAAACCTTTAGGACTGTGCTGGTACATTTTAAGCTTTAAGAATAAAACATATACAGCTCGAATATGGATTGTTTTCCTAATTTACCTATATGGTTTATCGTAATTGACTTCCGGCTTCAATAATTTGCCCAAAACTGATACCGGCATCATTACCGGGAACTTGATTGGGTAAATAAACCTTGAAGCCTTCTGCTTGCAGTAAAGTGCTGACATACTCTGTCAATACCCGGTTTTGAAACACGCCACCGGTTAAACCTACCACTATAAAATCACGTTCAGCTCGAATTTGTTTAGCTTGTTTAACTAAAGCCATTGCCAAGCTGGCATGAAAACAACTACTTCGATCCGGTATGGTTAACTGCTTATTTTGTAGCATCGATATAAGCGGGCTCCAGTCACTTAACCATATACCATCGGCATTACAGTTTAAGGGTAAATTAATACTTTCCTGCGTTGGTTCACCACTGACTGCTTCCAGCCACATCGGGGCATGACCTTCATAATCTGCTTGTTGTACCAATCCGGTTAATGCGGCAGCGGCATCAAATAAACGACCGACTGAACTGGATAAAGGGCTGTTGATTTTTTTTTCCCAAGCTTGCTTGAGTAAGCTGGTTTCGGTAGGGCATTCAGGCCATTCTTGAGCGTGTTCCCAGCATAAAGCCAAGGCACTGCGCCAAGGTTCACGTCCTGCTTTATCTCCACCAGGTAGCCGAAAAGATCGAAAAGAACTTACCCGTTGCCAGTTTCCAGGCATGCCAAATAAACCTTCGCCACCCCAAAGCGTGCCATCTTCACCAAAGCCGGTGCCATCCCAAGTAAAGATTAATGCCGGTTCATCTAAGGACTGTTCAGCGACTAAAGCAGACGCATGGGCATGATGATGAAATACTTTATGCACCAGTAAGCCGGAATTTTCTGCCCAACGAGTGGCGCTGTAATCTGGGTGGGCATCGCAAACACAGTGTTTTACGGCAATCCCATAAAGTCTGGTAAGATCAGCGATGGTTTGTTCAAAAACCTGTTGGCTTCTTGGAGAGCCCAGATCGGCGATATGGGGCGATATAACCACGCGCTGGCCCCAAGCCAGCGCGATGGTGTTTTTCATTTGACCACCCACTGCCAAGAGCGGACTAGACAAGGTAAAAGACAGATTAAACTCTAGGGGAGCAACGCCACGACCTAAACGAATGGGTTGCGACTTACCGGCAATGACTCTGTAAACGCAGTCATCCACAGGCCTTAGAATCGGGCGGTTATGATGTAGAAAAGAATCAGCGATATGCCCTAAGCGAGCTTCAACCTGCTCAGGTTCGATTAATACCGGCTCACGGCTGATGTTGGCAGACGTTGCAATTAAAGGCGCTGCGTAATCTTGGAGTAATAAATGATGCAGAGGACTATAAGGTAACATAATCCCTAATTCGTGCATTCCAGGTGCAACAGCTTCAGTCAAATCAGTGCCGGGGCGTTTTTTTATCAGTACGATGGGTCGACTGGGATCAGTTAGTTGTGTCATTTCAGTTGCCGTAGCATAAGTATACCGTCGCACCTGACCAAGACCGTCAGTACCAAGCCATGGCAACATTACTGCCAAAGGTTTAAGGTCGCGATGTTTACGTTGACGTAGTTTTAATACGACAGCTTCGGAGGTGGCCGAACAGAGCAAGTGATAGCCCCCAATCCCCTTAACGGCAACAATTAAGCCCGCTTGCAACGCCGCGACAGTTGCTTTAAGGGCTGTTTCGTTGTCATTAATATCTGCACTGCCTGGTTGGCGAAAATAAAGCGTCGGGCCGCAAGTTGGGCATGCCAGTGGTTGTGCGTGAAAGCGTCGGTCTAGCGGATTTTTATAGTCTATAAGGCACTCAGGGCACAGCGGAAAAGCAGCCATGCTGGTGTTGGGGCGATCATAAGGTAGTTGTTTAATTAAAGTATAACGGGGGCCACATTGCGTGCAGTTAATAAACGGATAACGGTAACGGCGCTGGGTTTTATCGTGCATTTCCGCCAAGCAGTCATCACAGATAAAATAATCAGGAGGAATATGCGCCTGACTGACATCACCGGCCTGGCTAGGCAGTATAGAAAAAGTGTCCAGTTTAACCGGACAAACTGATTGCGATAGCGTTTGATCAGGTTTGGCTAAAGGCGGGGCGTTACTTAGTAATTGTTGCTCAAACAGATCAAGATTTTTAATAGTACCTTGTGCCCATATTTCGACTTGTCCTGCATGGTTACGAACCCAACCTGATAAATGATGCTGATGAGCCAAACGACTGACAAAAGGCCTAAAACCAACACCTTGTACTCTCCCCGTTACTTTTTATTTTTCTGGCTTGTGGGTTGTTGGTAGTCAATAGATAATTCCGTAATAATACTTTTTTAAAAATCCCCCCTAGCCCCCCTTTGCCAAAGTGGGGATAAGTTAACTCGTTAAAATAATGATCTACGTTCTAGTTTTAACGCCTGAATGAGTTAATATGGTTGAGACTGTAATTTTCCTATCATTCGTGGACAAACTGCTTTTAATCCCGGAAGCCCACCAGATTCGGCAAGCGCCTTCATCAGACACCATACAAGGGCCTATAGGATTTCTAGGAACACAGGTTTCACCGTATAACCGGCATTCATTGGGTTTTATTTTGCCTAAAACAACCTTAGCACAATCACAACCGGGCGGCATTACACCGGCTTTTTTTCGGGCTTCTTCAGCATAAACAGGGAAACGATAGCGGGCATTATGTGCTGCGTATTTTTTGGATAATTCAAGACCGGATTGAGGAATAATGCCAATGCCACGCCAAGGCGCATCAATTACCTCAAATACGTCACTTAAAATCTTTTTAGCGATAAGATTACCGTCCGGCTTAACAACTTGGGTGTAACAATTATCAAGAAACACCTTTTTTTCAATCAGCTGGCGCAATACCGAATAGGTGGCAGCAAGCAAACTTTCCGAGCTAAAGCCGGCAATTGCCGCTGGAATATGATGTTGATCGACAACAAAACGCCACTCCTCAGCACCCATAATCGTCGCAACATGGCCAGGAGCAATAAGCGCATCAAAGGCGGGCGTGTCAGAGTCCAGAAGCATGGCAACGGCAGGCCAAGTTAAGCGACCGCTCATTAATAACAATAAATTATCAGGAATTCCCTTGGCAAGCATTGCAGCAACAGGCGCACAGGTAGTTTCAAAACCGGCGACAAAAAATACCACAGGTTTTTCAGGATTAGCGCTGGCGATTTTAACCGCTTC
This sequence comes from Methylococcales bacterium, assembly GCA_026399095.1. Taxonomy (GTDB): domain Bacteria; phylum Pseudomonadota; class Gammaproteobacteria; order Methylococcales; family Methylomonadaceae; genus Methylobacter_C. The sequence continues at coordinate 16,666 of JAPLRP010000058.1, forward strand.
AGTTGGCGAGGCAATGGGCCAAATATCAGCACCCGCCGCCTTAGCTTGTTCCAACGTACGAATGGCAGCTTTAGGGACATTAACAGGAACGCGCAACATATCACCAAAGGCCAATAACACGATATCTTCATGAATGGCGATTTGGATGGCTTGATAAATATCTTCTTCAGGACAGATACAAACCGGACAGCCCGGCCCCGGAATTAACTCAATAGAAGCGGGCAGGGCGGTGCGTAATCCCGCCAAGGAAATAGAACGTTCATGCCCGCCACAAACATTCATAATCCGCACTTTATCAGGTAGGGGGAGTTCGCGAATTTTTTCCAGTAATTGTTTTGCGGCAGTCGGCATAGTATTTATTGTTAAGTCTTGTTCACGAAAAACACGAAAGGCACGAAAAAATCACCTTAAAGAATTAAATAAGATGTTTTGAATGCCCCTTGGTTTTATCACTAACCGGATAAAATTTTGTAGTGCCTGATTTGGCATGAAGTAATTGCCCAACCTGTTGAACTTTAGGGCGCTGTGTTTGTTTGTTTAGCAACAATGCTTGATAGGCTTTTATTTCATTCAATAACCAAGCTATCCATTCATCCATACCCTTGCCATCTTTTGAACTAAATTCAATAACGGGCGCGGTATTGGCAAGATTATGCAGGTTTTGTTTGGCATTACTTGGAGAAAAATCATCCAGATACGGTAACAAATCGGTTTTGCTGATTAACATCAAATCGGCTGCCCTAAACATAACAGGATACTTGGCGGGTTTATCATCGCCTTCGGTTACTGAGAGCAACACGACATTACGATGATGTCCCAAATCAAAACTGGCAGGACACACCAGATTGCCAACATTTTCAATAAACAACAGGTCAAGATTGTCAAGCGCAAGATGATGCAAGGCATTGTGCACTAAATGCGCATCCAAATGACAAGCCGTGCCAGTGGTGATTTGATAAGCCGGAACACCTTGAGCTTGAATCCGTTTGGTATCATTTTCAGTTTCAAGATCGCCTTCTATAACCGCGATATGTAAAGAATCGCGCAGGCGTTTTATAGTCGCTTCCAAAAGCGCTGTTTTCCCAGAACCGGGTGACGACATTAAATTAATCACCAGCACTTTACTGGCATCAAAATGCGCCCGATTATGGTCAGCTTGATTGTTATTTTGCGACAACAAGTTTTGGAGAACTGAAACTGTCGTCACGCCATTTCTGGGTTTTTCTGCCATAACCAGCGGGCGGTTGCCCGGTGTAATGTTACAACCACAAGTATTACACATGATCAAACTCCAATTGATGACAGCCGTTAATCTGCATTTTCTAACTCCACGCGAGCCAAGATCAACTCGTCGCCACTAACTAAGGACGTATTATAACTATCACAGTTCCCGCAAACCAGATTATTGACGGTAGCTTCAGATTCAATATCACAATCATGACAAAGAACACAAATGGGTAGGTTTTCAGTGATAAACTCGGCGTCTTCTGCCAAGGTGTCTGCGCGACTAATCAGAAAAGCACTTTCTAATAATAAAGGTTCAATCCCTGATAAGGGCCCGATTCTAACGGTGATACAAACTACTTTTTTCGCGTGATGGGCTTTGGCAATGGTCATCACTTGGTCCATTAAATCTTCGCAAAGCGAAAGCTCATGCATCGGCATCATCCAGAAGCATCATCTGGTCAAGCAACTCCCACGTTGAATGAGCCTCTTCTACAGAGATTTTTTGGATGGCATAACCCACATGAATCAAGATGAAGTCACCTACTTGTAACGCCTCATCTTGCAATAAAAAAACACTCACATCCCGCTCTACACCCTTTGCAATACAATGAGCATTAACTCCCGCAATATGGGTGATTTGCATGGGTATCGCAAGACACATCGTTTTTTTTCCGTCTTAATATAAAGCAATAAGTTTATTATGTGGCTGCCAGTAATAAGCCGCTAGCGACAATCAAAGAACAACCCGTGAGGCGTTGAATAATTTTGTACTGACGCGAACTGTGTGCAAAACCGATACCCAAACCATGCAGTAAAGCGGTCGCCAAAATAAAGCCTATGCTATAAAGAGCAGGCGAGGCAGTTTGTGGTAATTCAAGGCCATGCGCATAGCCATGAAATACTGCAAATAATCCAACCAAGCACACACTTATAATGAGGGGTAAACGCACAGCGCCTAAAATAAGCAAGCCTAAAATCAGAAGGGAGCAAGCTATTGCCGGCTCAATAATAGGCAGAGAAAATCTCGATAAACCAAAAGTAGCCGCTATAGGCATCATGCTTACAAAGGTAATCGGGACAAACCAAACTGCGCGCCCACCCAGTTGCCAAGCCCATATACCAACAGCGATCATAGCAAGTAAGTGATCCAATCCCATAAAAGGATGAATAAAACCCGCAGCCAAGCCGGCACCCTCTGCACCAAAGGTATGGGCCTCGGCCACAGGCAAAATTAAAATAGAGCTAACTAATACAGATAAAAAGAGAGACGTTTTTGTTTTCATAAAAAAACCTTAAGATATTGGAAACAGTGACCTTACTCAGCGCTTAACTATGGGGTCGGTAATAAGCACTTCATAGCTAATTAAAACCGTTAACTATGGATTGTACTCAAAATTTGAGATCTACGTGAATATATAGTGGGCAACTAATAAAATATAACGATTAACGGTTTTTTAAATTCAAAAAAACCGAGGCTTAAAGATGGCTTTATGCGTTGTGTTAATGTCTGCTTATCATGACATGCGTTTATATTTTCAATCATTAAAATATTGTTTTGCCCCCCTATGAATCAAAGTGGTACCAGATAATTTATAAGGTTAATAGACAATTAGTAGTATAGTGTGACTTCGTAAATATTGTAATTTCTAATTCGAGTATTTTATTAAAAAATTATCAGCTTTTGTTTATTTATCCAGTTTTCTTTTATCGATGCCTTTTACGGTTGTTGAAGCAACTAACCCTATCTATCAGACTTTAAAGCAAGATATTCTGATAAATGCTGACTATTGGTTTTACACCCCAAAAATAATCGGGGCGGGCTTGGGATTTACTCAAATTCTTGGTGTGCCTGGTGTTGATACTACGCCAGCAGGTCAGCAAGCAGTTATAGATGCTGGTGGCGCTTGGGAGACTCTAAGCACAACCAACTCAAATCCAGCTCTAAGGGCTTACACCCCTCGGCTACTACCCCTCAAGGTATGGCGATTGGCTATGGGAAGGCAATAGTTGGCGGCGGCGGGATGCCGGTTGAGTTTAGTTGGCCGGTTCTTCCCAGCACCGTCGATGGATCCGACTTTGAAGTAACGCTCAACACGGGTAAAAAAGTCATTGCTCAAGCAGCTTCAATCAATCCAAACTTAGAATATAACGAACGCAGCACAGTAGTTGTCGTGAGTCCGTTTTTTGGTAATCGTACTTTTCCAGGACAACGAGGTTCAGTTTACCCCGTTAAGCTTAGAATAGTTCGTGATGCTACGCCCTTAAAGCTTGTCGGACCTCGTGGGCAAATAAAAGTAGCGGTCGGAATGACTTACGGGGATGGCAAGACCCCAATGAGTGGTTATCACTCCGGGCCCAAGTTATGCGCAGCAAAATTAAGTCGTCTATCTACCTCTGGTGAGGGTGGTCCGGCAGTCTATACCACAGGTTACAGTCCAAACGATGGAGTGTCACTTTATGGTGCTAATGCACAGTATCGTCTTCGGGTTTTAACGACCGGCGGGTTTTCTCCAGACGGCGTTCGATCACTTTACCCAACAGAATATTCTGATTTCTTTAAAATTGAAGTCAAAGACGCAGATGGACGTCTCTTTTATCTGACTAAAAGCAATAAGACTTATCATCTTAAAGCAGGCTCAATTAAAATTTTGGGGCTGGCGGATCTGTCAATCGCACAACAAAGTTATGATGATTCCTACGTTGAAGATCACGACAACCAAATTGACATCATTCTACAGGGTGACGAGGCCGCTATGAAACGTATCAAAAATGTTTTAGTGCCTTCAAGTTCACCGTACAAACCTTTTTATAATCCCGGTGGGCCAGGTAATAACCCAACTCGCGGAGTTACCTATACAAAGCCCAGTCCTTCTATCAATCAAGCAGTCACCATCGCCATCGACAACCCTATGACAGTTAATTATTTAGGTGCGCAGTAATTTATTTTAGAAGCCTATTTGCCGGATCATCTTAAAAAAGGTGTTAGTTGCTTAATTTAAAAGCAAAAGAATCAAGCAACTAATATCTTTATAATCCAAGCACCGCTTTTTGTATCCCCGTGCATTCGCCATGCGCGACACTTTTATCCCACCAGCGGAGACGGTATTCTCGCGTTTCGTCCGTGTTACCGGGCGCGAGTGGTCGTTCATTCAAATAAGGTTTAACCGTATCAACGCCTAAAAAATCCCATTCACCGCCGTTAATGCGGCTTTCAATCCAAATGCCCTCATGACGGTATTTGTTAAAATCAATGCGGACGCAAGGACCATTGGCGCCCAATTCTACGGTTAGAGAGTACTCAGGAATCGGATGCTCAACGGTATCATGTGTTCCGATAATGCCTAAATCTTTACCAATAGCCTCGTTATAATTAAGGCTGGCCTTGATGCGGGCAATTTGGCTGAATAGACGTTTTTGAATCCCGGGAACAGACGCAGGGGGCGGATTAGGGATAAGGCGCCGGCTCATTACCACTACCATTTATGATTAGTTGCTTATGGGCAGTGGCTTCCTTGGCATCCACTTGCGACGAAGGATGCTATTGTTGAAGAATGAAAATTTGCGTCGTAATATCGGTTTGTGTGCGCGTGATTTCATTATCATCAATCCCGCAGACAGGCCCGTTAATAGGTAGTTTTGAAGAAAATGACTGAGCCAGATAATTTGCTCAGCCTCGACGGTAGGAAAATAACTATTTTTGCTCATAGTAATTATAGTCTCCAGTTGGGTGGGTTAAGTGGTGTTATCCGTCATTAAAAGGGACCAGACACCCAAACAAGCGACATCGCGAGTCAGTGTGTTAATGCCCGAACAGATACGGATAACGAATCAGTACCTTTTGTTTACATAGCGGGTTGTTGTGTCGAGCCAAATAGTCATAGTGTTAATGTTGCGATGTAAAGAGGGTACATAAACAGCTGGTGTGCAAACACAAAACCTCTGGGTACAAACATAAGCCTAGTTTATGAAAGCAAAATAGCTAGGGCTGGCAACAAAAAAATACCGCTTGTCGTTACCGCCACCCTTTTTGTCAGCATAAGATGAGCGACTGTTAGTCCAAGGTATGCCAGGAAACAGCTTGGCAGTGTTTAAGTTCACATCTTCAGCACGCCGAATAACGTTGCAAACTAATCGCCAAGCACTGGATAAGGTAAGGCCTGTTAAATCCTATCATAAGCGCGTTTGACGAGGTTTATGGTAATCATCTTGGGAATGTAAAATTAATAACTAAAGAAAATATTCTACTCCATGATGCAGAATGAAAGAAAGTCTATCTGGGTGCTTATAACTTTTATACTGTAGAGAGTTTGACGATTGAGGCAAGCAATTATTTTGCTATAATTGTAAATCTCGTTAGGTTTGCTTTCTGGTGATACTAATGGTGACAAAGTAGCGGATTTTGAACTGTCTATTACGGAAGTGGGCGGTACTACGATGATAGCTCAGGACTTTGTTTTGTAAGCCCTATACATTTAATTTAAGAATAAAAAGCCTTACCGTCCGTGTAGGGCTTTTTTGTGTTTTTCGCGGATCAATTGATGTTTTCTGGTTTATTGGTTAATTATTAATTCTGATATACTGATGTCCTTAAATTAGTCCTTTTTTATAGAGTTAAGGAGAGAAAAGATGAACAAATCAGTTATCAGTTTTTTTATAATCACGCTTTTTCTTATGTTGTTGTCAGCCTGCTCAGAAACCAAAAATACTGTCCGTGCTGTGGGTACTACGACAGAAAATGTTACGGATGATGTTGTTAACGGAACCGTTAATACCGTTGATGCGATAGTGCCTTAACCTGTTATTAGGTTGAAATGTCTAAGTCGTGGTTTTGGCAGGGTTTGCCGCATCGCCTTGGATGTTTTCAATAAACTCAAACAGGCTTAGGATTCCATTAGCAGCACATAAGCCCTGCGTAGTAATTCCAGTTCTGCGGATGGGCTGTTTCTTAACTCGGCTAGTGTTTTGAGTTTACCACCTTTCTCAGCCATTAATTGATGGGGCGGATTCAGTGCCGTAAAATGAGCCAAATAGACGGTTATAATGCCCTCAGGCGTGTCTACCTGTTCCCTAAAAGCCGTATTGGCTTGCAACAGATGAGCCGGTAATTTCATGGTATGACTGATAATACTGGTAACATCAGCCGGTGGTGTGTGAACGATGCTCAGCGATACTTCATCTTCATCCAAAACCGAAGACACAGAGGGTAAAGGCGTGGGTGAGCAAACACTATTGCTGGCGTGTTGCGCGAATAAAGTCGAGCCGCTGATAGCGCTGTTGTAATAAAAGATAACGCGACTGCGTTTTAGTAAGTCAATCATGATGGTTCTCCACGATGAATATCCCACAGGTACTTAAAACTGGTATCCATGCATGCATGAGAGTCGCTTCGTTACATCATTGAGTTGGTTAAACCCCGGAAACCGCTCATTTTTTTCACTGGAATACCACTGCTCTATTGCCAGACTCAGTTCTTCTTTTTCATTATAGTCCTTAGTTATTCTAGTTTTCAACCAAGTCATTTTATTGGCAGGCGTTAACTCGACAATCCGGTAAGTGGAATACAGATCAATGGCCGACTACGACTACTTGTTTATTATGTTTGTTTGCAGGAAAGCTTACAATCAAGGCAGGTAAATAGGTAAATAGGTAAATATTTGGAGTAATAGTGACATTTAATGCAGAGGTTAAATTTCTTAATGGGCTTTATATTTAGGGGTAGTTAACTTTATGCTTTCAGTATCTGTTCAGTAAACACAGCGTATTGTAACGATAAATCACAGATGATAGAGTTGCTCGTAGCAAGTCATTAATCTGTTACGTGAAAAATGTAAAGCAACAACAAATGAAAATAATAAATGATTAACCAAAACCCTGAAACCAACACTAATATTGTCGCTCCTTTAAATCAGGCATTTGATAATGGCAATTTTTACGGTCTTGAATATATTCTGGATGAGTTGGTCGAGAAAAAGTCCAGCTCTGACAATCAAATAATATTTGATTGGTTTGGCACTGCTGATTATTTTGCATAAGTTTTTCACTCGATTAACATGCTAATTTGATAAGCCAAAATGCTTGTCGTTTATTATTTAAAAATACCCCTAAAAATAACAAAGCAACCTTGGGGATACAAAATCCCCTTATAGGTTTTTTCTGTCTGCTGTTTTCTCAAGTTGCCCCGTCGTGTATGATGTTCGGTTATTAAAAGCGCTTGCTAATTCAACATGCCCGTATGGGTTGTATTTTTTTATAAAGGTAAATTACCATCATGTTAGACCCTCGTTTATTTAGAACTGATCTTGATTTTGTTAAGGAACAATTAAACAGACGTTCATTTAATTTTAACCCAGAGTCTTATGTTGAACTGGAAGCAAGACGTAAAGACGTGCAGGTTAAAACCCAGGAGTTACAAAACGAACGGAACAGTCGTTCCAAAGCGATTGGTCAGGCAAAAGGCAAAGGTGAAGATGTACAGCCCTTGTTGGATCAGGTTCAATATTTGGGTGATGCGCTTAAAGCGGCTGAAAGTGAATTAGAAGGCATTCAAGCGGAAATGGAAACCCTGATGGAGGGTATTCCTAATATTCTTGATGAAGTAGTGCCTGAGGGAAAGTCTGAAGAATTTAACCTTGAAATCAGTCGATGGGGTGATGTGCCTGAATTTGATTTTGAACCAAAAGACCACGTTGATTTGGGTGCAAAGTTAAAAGGGATTGATTTTGAGTTAGGTGCAAAAATTGCCAGTAGTCGGTTTGTCGTTTTAAGTGGTCCACTCGCCAGATTACAACGAGCTCTTATTCAGTTAATGTTGGATATGCATGTTGCTGAACATGGTTACATCGAAACTTATGTGCCTTTTTTAGCTAATGCTGAAAGTTTACGGGGTACCGGGCAACTGCCAAAATTTGAGGCTGATTTGTTTAAAGCCAGTAATGATCCTGTTTTGTATTTGATTCCGACAGCGGAAGTGCCGGTTACAAATCGGGTTAGGGATGTGATTGTTGATGCTAAGGAGTTGCCGTTAAAATATGTGTGTCATAGTCCTTGTTTCAGGAGTGAAGCGGGTGCTTATGGGCGTGATGTGCGAGGTATGATTCGTCAGCATCAATTTGAAAAAGTAGAGTTGGTGCAAATTGTACGACCTGAAGATTCTGCGCAGGCGCATGAAGATTTAACAGTTCATGCTGAAAATATTCTTAAAAAATTAAAGCTACCTTACCGAAAAATTTTGTTGTGTGCGGGTGATACAGGGTTTTCATCATCAAAAACTTATGATCTTGAAGTGTGGTTGCCGGGGCAGGGCAGTTATCGGGAAATATCTTCTTGCAGTAATTTCAAGGATTTTCAGGCTAGGCGTTTACAAGCGCGTTGGCGTAATCCTGAAACCGGTAAACCTGAATTAGTGCATACTTTAAATGGTTCCGGTTTAGCAGCTGGTAGAGCTTTGATTGCAGTTATGGAAAACTATCAGGATGCCGAAGGGCGTGTTCGTATTCCTGAGGCTTTATTGCCGTATATGGGCGGTTTGGAGTTTATTGAGTAACAACAGCTTTTATTAACATGCAAAAAAGGGAAGGATATTATTTATCCTACCCTTTTTTTTAAGATAAAAGCTTATGGTGGTTATGGAGGGGTTAAGGGTTTTTGAGCTTGGCCGTTAACTTCAAGTTGTACGCGTCGATTATTGGCGCGGCCTTCTTCGGTGTCATTAGTGTCTATGGGGCGAGTCCAGCCATAACCACGAGAAGTGATGTTGGGTGAATGTGTTCCATTAGTCAGGTAGTTTTTAACGGCTAATGCACGGCGCTCAGATAAGTCCATGTTGTGGTTGAATGAGCCAGTTTTACTGGTATGGCCTTGTACTTCGATTAACAAATCGGGATATTCTTTGATGCGGTTAGCGGCATTATCAAGGTTTGGAAAATATTCCGGTTTAATGACGGCTTTATCGTTATCAAATTTTACATCAACAATCCAGCATCCCATTACACTAACTTTTGCGCCCGGAATGGTTGTTGGGCATTTGTCATCGCAATCATTAACGCCATCTTTATCGGTATCAAGTGCTGAACAGTCTGCAGTAACAGCGGGAGTACCCGATTTAAAGAAAATGCTTTTAACAAAATCTGCCATGTGGCCAGGCCCTGAAATATTATCCGCTGTGGTGCCATAGCCACAATTACTTAAGTTGGCTAGTTGATTTAATACTGTTATGCCTGACCTTTCTTCTTCGTTACCAACCCAGACAGAATAGACGCATAGTTTGTCGCCATATTTTTGTTTTAGGGATTGAAGTTCGTTAATACCATCGCTGTCAAGGCCATAACCGTCACTGAGTATTAATACGGCAGTGTTACCAGGGTATGTTGCTAAATCATCGCTTGTACCATCAATTCCAGTGGCTATTGGTGAGCCGCCACTGGCGCAAGGAAGAGCATCTATACCGCTGCCAAAAATTGATTTTGAATAGCTGGTTGGTGCTTGATTCAGTTCGGTAAATCCCCCTGACAAACAGGTGCCAAAGCCGAAACTACGAATACTTGTGGTTAATTTTAAATTTGGAATGGTTTGGTTAATTCTATTTAGAATTTCTTTTTCTATCAAAAATTTTGTGGGTGTCGGTTGGGCAGGGTAACCGACACCCAAGAAGTCATCATTCATTGATGATGAGGAATCATTAATAATAAAGAAGTTATCTACTTTTTGTATATACTGGCCAGAAGTTAGTAGCTTGTTCAAGTCCTCTGCTTTAAATACTTCAAAAGTGCTTATGGGTTGTGAGGCGCAACCTGATAGTATTAAGGCTGCAATGGATGCGAATGTTTTTAGTATTTTTTGCATTGAAAAATCCCCTTATTTTTGTTAATAAAACGATCAAGGTATAACAATAATTACGTTATTTCGACTGAGTTTGGATTCTAGCATTGTCTTGTTTTAAATGAAATAGGTTATTGACCTAATTGAGCATTAGTAAATGTAATGAGTTTATAGGGTCAAAAGATATTTTGGTACTAGACCTTTAAAGTATTAAAAAAAGGTTTGTTTATCATAATTATAATAGTTGATTATAGAGAAATAACCAGAAAGTCTGCTAAGTAAGCGATGCTTAGGTTTGTTTATATTGGGAAAGGTGTTGAAAAAGATCAGGTACAAGCCGATGAGTGGATGTTAAAATGTTAATTATGTTTATGAGTATCAATGCTGTTTTAAAGAATGGCTACTTAGATAGCTTTTTCAGGAGCACATGACATTACCAAAACTTAACTATCGCTCTGACTTTATATGGGTTGCGTTCTGCAAATAATATCGACTGAATGCGTTTAGAATTAATTACTAATTGAAGAATACTACAATGACTATAACAACACGTTTTGCCCCGAGTCCAACTGGTTATTTGCATGTCGGTGGTGCTCGTACCGCTCTTTTTTCATGGCTATATGCACGTAAGCATGGCGGAAAATTTATTTTACGTATTGAAGATACTGATTTAGAGCGTTCGACCCAAGAATCAGTTAATGCCATTCTTGAGGGCATGTCCTGGTTGGGGCTTGATTATGATGCAGGGCCTTTTTATCAAACCCATCATTTTGATCGTTACAAAGAAATCATCCAGCAGTTATTGATACAGGGTGATGCTTATTATTGCTACTGCAGTAAAGATGAGTTAGAGGAGTTACGTTCAGAGCAAATGGCTAATAAAGAAAAGCCACGCTATAACGGTAAATGCAGGGAGTCTGATGGCTTTCAGCCAGAAAAAGAGCCAGTTATACGCTTTAAAAATCCCGCTGACGGGGTTGTTACCATTCCTGATTTAGTTAAGGGTAATATTGTTGTTGCTAATAAAGAACTGGATGATTTGATTATCGCCAGAGCTGATGGAACACCAACTTACAATTTAACGGTTGTTGTTGATGATATGGACATGAAAGTCACTCATGTTATTCGTGGTGATGATCATATTAACAATACCCCTAGGCAAATGAATATCCTAAAAGCGTTGGGTGCAGATGTTCCAAAATATGCGCATTTACCTATGATTTTGGGTGCTGACGGCGCACGTTTATCAAAGCGTCATGGTGCAGTGAGTGTTATGCAATTTCGTGATGACGGTTATTTACCAGAAGCTTTATTAAATTATTTGGTGCGGTTAGGTTGGTCTCATGGTGACCAAGAAATCTTTACTATTGATGAGATGGTTGAGTACTTTGAATTAGATGACGTCAATGTATCAGCTTCTACTTTTAACATGGAAAAGCTGTTGTGGTTAAATCATCAATATATCATGAACGGTGATCCAGCTCATATTGCCCGTCATTTAAGTTGGCATATGGGGCAGTTGAATATTGATCCAGCAGATGGTCCTGAATTAATTGATGTTGTAAAAGCGCAAAGAGAGCGAAGTAAGACCTTGGTTGAAATGGCAGCAGCTAGCATTTATTTTTATAAAGAGTTTGATTCTTACGATGAAAAAGCAGTAAAAAAGAACTTTACACAAGGATCGGATCATGTATTAGCGCAATTACATGATGAGTTGGTTTCTGTAGCTGACTGGACTGGCGAGATTGTGCATCAAATCATCGTGGATCTTGCAGAAGTACTGGGGCTCAATATGGGTAAAGTTGCTCAGCCTTTGCGCGTCGCTATTTGTGGTTCGGGTGTTTCACCTGCAATTGATATTACTGTATCTTTGCTAGGGCAAGAAAAAACTTTGGCTAGAATAGAAAAAGCTATAAATTACATCAGAAGTTTAAATTAGTCTTGGACTTCCCAGGTATTTGCTGTAGAATGCCCGTTCTTTACTTGGGGCCATAGCTCAATTGGTAGAGCGCAACACTGGCAGTGTTGAGGTCAGCGGTTCGATTCCGCTTGGCTCCACCAAAAATAAAGAAAAAGTTAATTAAAATCGCTAGTCCCCATCGTCTAGCGGCCTAGGACACTGCCCTTTCACGGCGGTAACAGGGGTTCGAACCCCCTTGGGGACGCCATTTTAAGGGCTCATGATTTACAAGTTTTATCCTCGTATAAAATTTTAGTTTTAAGTCTTATTCTTACGGATTTGATCTATTAGGCCAGACTAAACCAGTTTTAGTCCCCATCGTCTAGCGGCCTAGGACACTGCCCTTTCACGGCGGTAACAGGGGTTCGAACCCCCTTGGGGACGCCATAATTTAAGGCTTATCAGTTTGATAGGCCTTTTTTTTGCCTTTTATTTATGTCCGGTGACTTGGCTTCCTTAAAGTTGTTTCAGGCAATACCAATTATTTATTAACCTAGACTCCTTTTTAAAGCTTATGATTTGATATGCTCGATTTACTGGCTGAGTTGGTTTTGGATATTTTTTTACAGGGTATTAAAATAACGACTTGATAAATGCAGAGACTAGGTTGTGTTAAATAACCTGTTCATAAAATGCCTTACTGTAAAAAAGTTTAATTAATGCGGATTAAATGCATCCGATCTTCAGTTTTTTATTAGGAAAAACAATGAGTTTTAAAAAAATAATCTTGGGTTTATGTTTGGCAGTGATTATATTTCCAGCTACTGCAGAAGAAAAATTTAAAGTCTGTGCAGATCCGCTTAATCCGCCTTACTCTACAAAATATAAAGATGGTTTTGAAAACAAAATTGCTGAATTATTTGCCAAGGAGCTTCGACAAAAAGTTGAATATACTTGGTTTGCCCAGCGTATTGGCTTTATTCGTAATACATTAACAGCATCTGTTAATGATTGGGATGCGGAGAGTGACAAGTTTAAATGCGATATAGTAATGGGTGTTCCTGCCGGTTACAATCTGACTTTAACGACGATGCCATATTACCAATCAACCTACGTTCTTTTAATAGCTAAAGGTCGTGGCTGGGATGATTTAAAAGAGGCAAGTCAATTGACGACATTGCCCTTACAAAGACAGGAGTCATTAAAGATTGCGATGTTTGATCGTGGACCTGGAACTACCTGGATGCAAAAAAATGGTTTGCTTGACCAAGGAATATCTTATCAATCAATGTCTGGCGATAGTGAAAATAATGTTGCCATGCAAATAGACAAGGATTTTAAAGCCAAAAAAATCGATATGGTTATATTATGGGGGCCTATGGCTGCTTATGTCACAGCCCAAAGTCCAAAGAATAGCTTCATAATGATTCCAATGAAATCAACGCCTGCAATCAAGTTTGAATTTGCTATGGCAATGGGTGTTAGAAAAGCAGATAAGGAAAGGAAGTTAGTGCTTGATAAATTAATTACAAGCAAAGCAAAAGAGATTCAGGCAATTATTGAGAGTTACAATGTTCCTTTGTTATCAATTGCTAAAGAAGCGGTTAAAGATGATGATTAAATAAAGCAGGTAAGAGGTTCAAGGAGAAAATAGATTGGCTGCTCCATGAACCTGCTAAAAATTATTTACGGTTAAACAATGACACTAAATGTTTAAATCGACTTACTTGATCATTTGACAGTTGCTGCCACTGAAAGCGCCATTTCCAATTTCCTATAGTTGTGCCTGGCGTATTCATTCGAGCCTCGGAGCCTAGCTCAAGAATATCCTGCATGGGAATTATGGCAAGATTAGCAACTGACCCCAATGCCGCTTGAATTAACAAGCAATGCAGTGAAGTTGAATGGTTACCAAGATAATCGTAAGCATAATTTCTTTCATATTCATTGATGCTGTTTGACCAGCCTATAGTCGTGTCGTTATCATGTGTACCGGTATAAACAACACAGTTTCTCTCATAATGACTGGGTAGATAAGGGTTGTCAGGTCCGCTACCAAAAGCAAATTGAAGTATCTTCATGCCAGGTAAGTTGAATTCATCTCTTAAAGCATCAACTTCATCGGTTATGATGCCTAAGTCTTCAGCTACTAGAGGAATTGAACCTAGCTTAGCTTTTATAGCTTTTAATAAAGCACTTCCCGGTGCTTTAACCCATTCACCATTTTGTGCGGTAGGTTCATCTGCAGGAATTTCCCATGCTGCTTCCAAGCCACGAAAGTGATCAATCCGCAAAATATCGAATTGTTCAAGCTGGGTTATCATTCGATCTACCCACCAAGTAAAACCAGTTTTTGTTAGATAGTTCCAATCATAATGCGGATTTCCCCAGCGCTGACCGGTTTCTGAAAAATAATCAGGCGGTACACCAGCGACAACAGACATTTCACCAGATTCATTAAGCTTAAAAACCTTGCGATTGGCCCAGACATCAGAACTGTCGTAGGATACAAAAATAGGAATGTCGCCAAATAAAAGTACTCCACGCACATTTGCATACGCTTTTAACGCCATCCATTGTCGGAAAAAGATATATTGTTCAAATTTAATTTCTTGTATTGCTTTTGAAAGGCGTTGTCGAGCTTCGTCAAGTGCGTTAATTTCCCTTTCTTTAAAAGGCTTGGGCCATTGATTCCAGCATTGTTGATTAAATAGATTTCTAAGTGCCAGAAATAGGGCAAAATCATCCAGCCAAGAAGCTTTTTCCTGACAAAATTCTAAAAAATCATCTTTATCCTGTTGATTGGCATTTTCTAAGAATCCTTCAAAGACCTTTGCTACCAAACAGCTTTTGTTAAATGAAAAAGAACCGTTGCATTCCTCACATTGCTCCGATGTTGCCAGCCAATTACGCTTTACCAAATCATCAATGTCAATTAATGCAGGATTGCCGGCGTGAGCTGATAAACACTGATAAGGCGACCCATCTGCATGGGTCATGCCTAAGGGTAATGTTTGCCATACAGTGATCCCAGTATCATGTAGGAAATTTACAAAATCATAAGCATCTTTACCCAGATTACCTTGTTTATCAGTGCCAGGCAGTGAGGTAATATGAAGCAGAACGCCTGCTCGACGTTTATTTAAAAGGTTATTCACGCGTATGCCTCTAGTTAATGTTCAATACCTGTTCGCATCGCTCCACCCATTGCCGGATATCCGGAACCATGAGTAAAACACAGCGCAAGATAAGCTGGAGGCTCTTCGCCTAATAATCGATACAAATTGGCTAAATTAAGCCAGAATTGCTTTTCAAAACTACTGACTGCTTCACCGGGATTATAATCCTCAAACCACCAAAACCAGTCAGACCCTTCACAGATGGCAAGCTGAAATTCAGTCTGCTGAATTTGTTTATCTGTTAACCGTTTAATTAGTATAGCAATATCGAAAGCATATTTTACGTCACCCAGCATGTCCCAGCCACGATTTTTGTCTCCGGATCCAATTCAGGTTGAAAAGGTGCCATATACTCAGCTTCCAGCAACTAATGTTGGTAATGATTTTATGACAGATTTGTTTTTTAAGTATGCAGAAAATGTACATAATTGAATTGTAGGATGATTAGCCAAACGATTGTATAAAGAACTCAGGAAATGATAGCCATTATCCGGAAAATATTCCTAAATATTTACACCATCCATGATAATGGAAACTATTTTGTCGCCGTGCTCAAGAACTGCAATATTTTCCAAATGTTGGATAAAATTACTAACTGCGTCATCGGCATGCCACTTTGAATATTCAAAACCAATACCATCATCACGAAAGAAACAGGTTATATTGGTATTTTCAGTTTGAAAGGGAGGTGTATACTAGATGCATCGTTGATTTCATACAACTTTAAACTATTATAAAGGACGGAGCCACCGCTTGCTTTCCAATCAAAGCCAAAATCATTTAACAAGCTTAACGTTTTATTACTGATGCTGCCTTCTGAAAGCCAACAACCCTTGGGTTCTTCACCAAAAAACGTTTAAAAGTCTGGACACCTTTTTCAAGATGCCATTTTACTCGATCATATCCACCTGGATAAGCTACCCTTTCCGGAAAAGCAGCATGTGCCAGCACAAGACTAATTTCAACTTTTTTGTAGGTCTTAGTTTTATATTCTCATTAATTACAGCCAGGGGACGAGAGCTATGTTAATAGTGAGTTTAAATTTTAAATAACCTAAAAGGTGAACCTCAATTTGGACATTTTCGTAAGATCTACTGCGAAATAACCAATACTAAATGTTTTTCGCAGTAGATTTAAGTTTTGTTAAGTCCTAATTACCTGACATAGTGCAATTTTTGCCCCAGCATATCAGGGGTAACTAAAACGACACCGCCTGCGCTGACATGAAATCTTTTTTCATCATCAGTCCTATTTTCCCCAATGATAGTTCCTTCGGGTATGTCACAACCTTTTTCTATAATTGCTTTGGTTATACGGCAATGACGGGCAATATTTACTTGTGGCAAGACAATAGAATCCTTCACAGAAGAAAATGAATTAACTCGAACATTTGAAAACAATAATGAATGCCGTACCGTTGCTCCAGAAATTACACAGCCACCTGAAACCATTGAGTCAACTGCCAGTCCACGACGTTCATCATCATCAAAAACAAACTTGGCAGGTGGTGTTTGTTCTTGATTTGTCCATATAGGCCAGGTGTTGTCATATAAGTTTAAACCCGGATTTACTCCGATTAATTCCATATTGGCCACCCAGTAAGCATCAATTGTACCCACATCACGCCAGTAACTTTGTACGCCACTTTGTAAGTCTAAAAATGGATAGGCATTAACGATATATTTATCAATAACTGAGGGGATAATATCTTTTCCAAAATCGTTTGTTGAATTTTTATTATCAGCATCTTTAAGTAATTGTTCAAATAGAAAACCGGCATTAAAAATATAAATACCCATTGATGCCAAGGCAGTATCTGTTCGTCCGGGCATTACAGGTGGATGTTCAGGTTTTTCAACAAAGGCTTTGACGCGTCGATTGGTGTCGACATCCATCACACCAAAGGCTGTTGCTTCTTCTAATGATACTTCTAGACAACCAATGGTTAAATCGGCATTTTTTTGGATATGGTCTGCAAGCATTGCACCATAATCCATTTTGTAAATATGATCACCCGCTAAAACTAAAATATGAGCAGGTTTGCGACTGCGGAGAATATCGATGTTTTGAAAGATAGCGTCAGCTGTACCTTTATACCAAGAATCTTCATTATGTCTTTGTTGTGCTGGCATTAAATCAACATACTCACCAAATTCACCGCGCAAGAAGCCCCAGCCTTGCTGGATATGGCGAATAAGAGAATCTGATTTGTATTGTGTCAGAATGCCGATTTTACGAATACCCGAATTAACACAGTTCGATAGTGGAAAATCAATAATTCGAAATTTTCCACCAAAGGGAACTGCCGGCTTTGCACGCCAGTCTGTCATGTTCATCAACCTTGAGCCACGACCACCAGCTAATATTAATGCAATTGTATTTCGGGTTAAATGACCTATATTGTGATCATTATCATTATTGCTTGCCGCTGACATATTTCATCTCCATGTTGATATAGATATTACAACTGTTAGTTATTTTGGTAAGATTCACACAATAATCATTCTACTACTACACCGAGGCCATTCAAAGTGAAAAAGCGTTCTAATAACACACTTGACTCTGATGCTAAAAAAGCAATCTCAGTAAAACCGGAAGTAAATACGCCTGACTCTGAAGCCACAAAAAATATCCCAAAAAAAACGGCTACGAGTAAACCTCAAGCCGGTTCCAAGAAAAGCGTAAAACCCAAAGCAGAAGTAACAGAAAAAGTTAAACCATTAATTGCTAAATCAGTAACAACATTAGCAGTAAAAAAACAAGAGGACAAGTTAGACACTGATTCACTAAGAATTAGTGAGGCAAAACATCATGATCCTTTTTCAGTTTTGGGTCGACATCTCAAGAATAATCAAGTCTCTATAAAAGTTTTTTTGCCTTATGCAGAAACGGTTCAATTAAGTAATAACGGGTCTGAATTAAAGCGGATAACCGGTACCGATTTTTTTGAGTATTGTGCCAAAGATGGTGAGCTGCCAGAGCACTATAAAATTACCTGGGTTGACAAAAACGGTTATACCCATGAGGATTATGATCCTTATGACTTTGGAACCCAACTGCCTGAATTTGACCAGCATTTGTTCGGGGAAGGTAAGCATTGGCATGTTTATCAGAAATTGGGTGGACACTTACACAGTGTTGATGGCATTGATGGCGTTTTATTTACGCTATGGGCGCCTAATGCTGGACGAGTAAGTGTGGTTGGAGACTTCAATCGCTGGGATGGACGTTGCAACCCCATGCGTAGCTTGGGGGGAAGCGGGATTTGGGAAATCTTTATGCCGGGATTGAAAACAGGATGTTTATACAAGTTTGAAATTTTAAATCGTTATACCAATGAAATTTTATTAAAGACAGACCCTTATGGGCAGCAATTTGAGTTTCGTCCCAATACTTCGTCAATTGTTGTTAAGGAAAAAAGCTATATCTGGCAGGATAAACAATGGATGACTCAGCGAGTCAAACATGATTGGCTGCACGAGCCTATGTCTATCTATGAAGTCCATTTAGGCTCATGGCGACGGGATAGCTTGGGCAACTTCCTGTCCTACAGAACCCTCGCTATAGAGCTTGTAAACTATGTTAAGCAGATGGGCTTCACACACATAGAATTGTTACCTATTACTGAGCATCCTTTCGATGGATCATGGGGTTACCAAACAACTGGCTATTTTGCGCCAACCAGTCGTCATGGCTCACCTGATGATTTTCGTTATTTTATTGATACCTGTCATCAGAATGGTATTGGTATTATTTTGGATTGGGTTCCAGCTCATTTCCCTAAAGATGCTTTTGCGCTTGCTCGTTTTGATGGTAGTGCTCTTTATGAGCATGAAGACCCTAGAAAAGGCGAGCATCGTGATTGGGGCACACTTATTTATAACTATGGCCGTAATGAAGTTAAAAACTTCTTGCTGGCCAGTGCCAATTTTTGGTTGGAAGAATTCCATCTTGATGGCTTAAGAGTTGATGCAGTAGCTTCCATGCTTTATCTGGATTATTCTCGTGAAGATAATGACTGGATACCTAATATTTACGGCGGTAATGAGAATTTAGAGGCGATTGATTTTTTCAGAGAACTTAATTCTGTCACCCATGATCTCCATCCAGGCACTGTTATGATGGCTGAAGAATCCACGTCATGGCCTCAGGTAACTCGTCCAACATGGGCCGGTGGGTTGGGCTTTTCAATGAAATGGAATATGGGTTGGATGCATGATGTGTTGGCATATATGAGTGAGGAACCTATTCATCGTAAGTATCATCATGACAGTCTTACTTTTGGAATGCTTTACGCATTTACTGAAAATTTTACATTGCCTTTTTCACATGATGAAGTTGTTCATGGTAAAGGATCATTACTGAGTAAAATGCCTGGTGATGAATGGCAACGCTTTGCTAATTTACGACTACTCTATACTTTTATGTATACCTATCCAGGTAAAAAGTTGTTATTTATGGGCTGTGAATTTGGACAAGGTACTGAATGGAATGCCAACAAGGATCTGGATTGGTATGTGTTGGACTATCCTCACCACAAAGGTGTTTCTACTTTAGTAAAAGATCTTAATCATTTATATAAGACTCATCCTGCTTTGTTTGCTCATGATTTTGAACACCATGGTTTTGAATGGATTGATTGTCATGATGTTGAGCAGTCCATTATTAGTTATCGACGTAAAAACCAATTTGAAGAATTAATTATTGTATTAAACTTTACTCCAGTACCTCGAGAGAATTATCGACTAGGGGTTCCTGATGAAGGTACTTATACCGAGATCTTTAACTCTGATTCCAAGTATTATGATGGTAGTAATGTAGGAAATGCTGCTGTGATATCAGAGCCAGTCACCTGGATGAATCAACCTCATTCAATTAGTCTTAACTTGCCACCTTTAGGAGCCTTGATCTTAAAGTTATAAATGAGGTATAAGTTTAAGGGTAAATGGTAAGGTTTGTTTGTAGTTTGCCCTTGTAACTCGTGTCTGGCACCTGATCTTGTTTGAAGTGATCTTAGCGTTATATGAAAAAAATACTTTTTGTTACCAGTGAAGCACATCCCTTAATTAAAACGGGAGGTCTTGCCGATGTTTGTGGTAGTTTGCCAAAAGCATTAGCTGAATTATCTCAAGATATAAAGCTGATTATTCCCAATTATCAAGCGTTAAAAACCAGTGAGAATGTGCGTTTTATGTGCGCTATACGCGTCGATAACCGAAACATTAATATTCTTGAAACGCGCATGCCTGATAGCCATGTTATTGTTTGGCTGGTTGATTATCCGGCATACTATAATTATCCTGGCAATCCCTACGTAGATGAGCAAGGTGATTCATGGCCGAATAATGCAGAACGGTTTGGGTTATTTTGCCGTATTGCGGTGGAAGCGGCTATGGATAGAATTAATCAAGACTGGAAGCCAGATGTAGTCCATTGTAATGATTGGCAAAGCGGTTTGGTACCGGCTTTACTTTCACTTGAAAATGATCGGCCATCAACTCTATTCACTATACATAATATGGCTTATCAGGGCCTGTTTCCAGCAACGGCGGCAGCAAAATTAAATATCCCCGGACAATTATGGCATCCTGCGGGGCTTGAATTTCATGATATGTTGTCATTTATTAAGGGTGGTTTGGTATATGCTGATTACATTACTACCGTTAGTCCAACCTACGCACATGAAATACAAACGGCTGAATTTGGTTATGGTCTTGAAGGCCTGTTAGATCATCGAAAAGAGTTTTTAGGTGGCATCATTAATGGCATTGATCTAGATCAGTGGGATGCTGAAAATGATACCTTGATAGCCCAAACTTACTCAGTGTCAACGCTTGATAAAAAAGAACTGAATAAGGCTGCATTACAAGTCAAATTTGCACTGCCAGTTAATGATCAGGTGCCTATTTTGGGCTTGATTGGTCGACTGGTAGAACAAAAAGGGATAGATCTGATTTTAGAATGTCTGCCCGAGATGATGGAAATGGATATGCAATTTGTATTGCTGGGTAGTGGTGATAAGGACTTTGAAAAACAGCTTAAAAAGTTGGCACTACTTTATCCCGATAAAATTGCAATCACTATTGGCTATGATGAAGCATTGGCACACCTTATTGAAGCGGGTGCTGATATTTTCTTGATGCCTTCGCGTTTTGAGCCGTGTGGCTTGAACCAAATGTACAGTCAACGCTATGGGACTATTCCCATTGTCAGAAAAACCGGGGGCTTGGCGGATACGGTTACTGATACATTGCCTGAAACATTAGCTAATCAAACGGCAAGTGGCGTAGTCTTTAGCGAAGCAAGTTCAAGTGCTTTGCTGGAAGCTATAAAACGCACCCTAATTTTATATAGCATGCCTGATTATTGGAAAAAAATGCAGATAAATGCCATGAAAAAAGATTTTTCCTGGCAGCGAAGTGCTGAGCAGTATTTGTCGTTATATGAAAATATTTAGTTAATTTTGTACAGCTCATTAACCTA
The DNA here is from genome assembly GCA_026399095.1 of Methylococcales bacterium. Taxonomy (GTDB): domain Bacteria; phylum Pseudomonadota; class Gammaproteobacteria; order Methylococcales; family Methylomonadaceae; genus Methylobacter_C. The sequence continues at coordinate 38,272 of JAPLRP010000058.1, forward strand.
AACAGTAAGATGTAGTGCAATTTATATACTCATCATTTTCTTGTTTTTTTTTCGATGAATAGGATTTTTCAGGGTTATTGTTCTCGTCGTTTGCATTTTAGAAGTGGAGTCAGTAGATGAATGAAATTCAATTGCTGTATGTTGAAAATGTAATTTCAAGAAAAAAAAGAGTGCTTCAACAGACATTGTCTTTTTTTATGCGGGTTGAAAACCTGAGTCACGAAAAACAATGCGAAGTGGTTTGGGCAGGAGAAGATGGAAACTGGTTTACTCTGCAAGCTTATTATCACAGCACTTTGGCGTCGAATAAAGAATATTGGCGTGCTCAAATAACCGTTCTTGGCTCAATTGCTAAATCACTCCCTGGCAATATTATTTTTGCCCTGCGTTATCAAGCGCAGGGCAAAGAGTATTGGGATAATAATGAAGGACTTAATTATTCCAGTCATGCTGACTCCGGCATTCGGGTTATTACAAATCAAGCGATACAGAATATTGGTTTTGAGAGTCGAATGCTTGATGGACTGAAACAACTTGTTGTTGTCGTGTCTGTAAACCACTCCATTCAACCCAAAGCAGTTACAATTCACTGGACCACAGATAATTGGCGACACACACATAAAACTTCTTGCCATTTTAAAAGAAATTATTGGGAGGAAGCCGCAGGAGGCAGTCACGCCAGAAATCCAAATCAATACGGCTCAACTATTTGGCAAGGAATACTCAAAATAGATAGCCCTTTTAAAGTGCAATATACAATTTCCTGTGAATGTGAGGATCAGGTTTTTTGGGATAATAATCAGGACAATAATTATTGTCTGACTCATGATCCGTTACGGATTTTAATTCTTAACTTACATTGTTATCAAGAAGATAATCAAGATTACAAATTCTCACAAATAGCTAAAGCTATTAACGATCAACAGGCAGATATTATCTGTCTTCAAGAAGTAGCCGAGCCATGGAATGACGGGCATGGCGACTGGAACAGCAATTCGGCAAAAATTATCAATGATCGACTTAATCAACCCTTTTATCTCTATACTGACTGGTCGCATAAGGGTTTTGATAAGTACCGTGAAGGTGTTGCCATCCTGAGTCGATACCCAATTTTAAATCATTCATCAAAATATGTTTCAACCAGCCATAGTCATGACAGTATTCATTCCAGAAAGGTTGTAATGGCTCAAGTTGATGTTCCCTGCATGGGCTTGATTAATGTTTATTCGGCGCATTTAAGTTGGTGGGATGATGGTTTTTCAGAGCAATTTAAACGATTAAGTAAATGGGCATCTGATAACCATACAAAAGATGTCAAGGGTACGCTTTTATGTGGTGATTTTAATATTACTGCCGGTTCAGAAGGGTATAACTTGGTTGTTAACGGTAACGAATATGACGATCAGTTTTTAGCAGCCAATTCTCAGTGTGTGTTTGAAAAAATATTTAAAGTAAATGATCATCATTGGAAAGATATGCTCGCTGATGATTATCGCATCGATTATATTTTCATGAACAAATCAAGCGAGCTACGCATCACTTTAGGTAATGTATTGTTTACCGATGAAGATTATGGTCGAGTCTCCGATCATTGTGGCTATCTTATGATATTTGAACCTAAATAAAGATCTGGGGTTGTGTTGGTTGTAATCTGATATTTCCGAAGACACCCTCAACATCATTAAAACTTTACCAAGAAAAGGATATAACATGCCAATAGCAGAACACTATGCAATGCCCATTCATGGGGATTTAGGCGGCTATTTTCAGAGAGTAAATGATTTTAATGAAAAATTTAATGTCCGTTGGGGAAAAATTGAGTTTGATGTGTTTTACGGTATCCAGGCAAATGTAAAAGTTATTATTAAGGTTTATCGCGATCACGGTTTATGTGAAACTTATATTGTTGACACTGATGCTTTTGATGTCCAATGGGATCGGCATAAGCGTAATACACGCGATTTTTACATCTTGCCCTTTTCAAATAATTTTGGTGCTATCAACTGTATTAAGATTTCTTATATCATTCATCTAAATGATTGCTCTATACCTTCTCAAAATGAATACATTTTTATGGATAGGTATCAAGCACATGATGGTCATCAGCAGTACCGAAAGATTAACGGTGATTGGTCAACGCCTAATAATTATCGAACTTATGAGCTCAATGCTGCTGAATTACAGACTGATGTCGATTGGTACAATCATCATTTTGAATCCTTAAACCTTATTCCAAAGTTTACCAAAGGTCAGCAATACCATCCGTATCATCCCAAACGTTATCTTCATGACCATATAGATAAAGTGATTCGTAGTAAATGGGAAAATCCTGGTCGCTTGTCTACCATTAAAGTTAGTGTTGACTGTATTGACGATTCTGATTTTATTTCTCATTTGATTCATGCCAGTCATCAAGGTGTTTTGGTTCAGTGTGTTGTTGACTGGCGCAAGATGACGTTAACAAACAGTCATAATTACGCACGTTTAAAGCAAGCAAGAATTGAGTTAATCGGAGTCTTTTGCACGCCTCGGCATCACCTTATTGAGGTTGAACCGGATATGCATACTAAATTTGTAATATTTAATGATGAAGACTGCATACTGGGTTCGTTTAATATTACTTTTGATCGCTGGTGGGCGAATTGGGAGTCCGGGATGACCTTTCACTCGAAAGGTGTTTGTCGATTATTGGATAATATATTTCAGAGTCAACGCGGCGGGGTTAATCAAAAATATGGCATTGATCCCTTAAGTCATTTTAATTTGCTTTATACCTTTGGCAGGCAAATGATGTTAAATGGTAAGCCTTATCGTCCGCATCATGCTATTTTGGCTGAAATTCATCATGCACACCATTCAATTAAACTGAGTTTGTTTTTAATGGGTGATTTGCTGGGAGAGCATCATGATAGTGTTGTCGAGGCCTTGATACATGCAAAAAACAGAGGGGTTTATGTACATGTTCTTTTTAACGGGCATTTGGCGAGGCAAGGTCGTATTGGCGTTCAAAGGTCAATGGTAGATGAGCTTAACCGGCCCTTATTACCTGCCGTGCAACGTCTAAAAGATGCCGGTATTTCAGTGGGATTGGTGTATGGACAAGATGATCACCCTGTGCCTTATTCGCCGATTCATTCTAAATATTGTATTATTGATAACTCCATTGTTATGGAGGGCAGTTTTAATTGGTACAACACGTCGGTCTTTTCTCACGATCTGCTTGTTGTAGTCAATAATTATCATGTTGCTCAGCCTTATCTTTATGAATTTGATCAAATACAGAAATCTTTCAGGGTTTATTATTAATCCTTATAATCAATATATTGAACAGAAATGCATGATTTGATTATAAGAGTTCTTTAAAAGATTGGTGTATTAGAGAGTTATCTTTATTTCTTTTCTAATTGACCCATTATGGTGAAATTTGTAGGAGTGTTTTAAGGTGATAGCATTTAAAAATGCTGTAGTTATTATATAAAGTATAATTCCCTTGCTAAATTTGGATAAGTGTTTATAATGTCCTAAATCAATCGCGGGGTGGAGCAGCTTGGTAGCTCGTCGGGCTCATAACCCGAAGGTCGTAGGTTCAAATCCTGCCCCCGCTACCATATTTTAGAACCCCTTTTAGGGGTTTTTTATTTTCTGGGCCTCGGTTATTTGGGAGGCTTAAAATTAGATTGTTTATGGAAGAGCCTTTGGCTCTTTTTTTTTGTGCAAAAATTTTAAAGTGAGGAAACCATGAAGCAGGCTCCTGAACATTTGGTTAACTTAATAGAGCCAATTGTTGAAGGATTAGGTTATGAGTGTGTTGGCATAGACTATAATCCACATCCACAGCATGGTTTGTTAAGAGTTTATATTGATAGTGAAAATGGAATTCTGGTTGAAGATTGCACTAAAGTCAGTCACCAAATCAGTGGTGTTCTGGATGTGGAAGATCCTATACAAGGTAATTATCAATTGGAAGTTTCTTCTCCAGGCGCAGATAGACCTTTTTTTAAAGTAAGTCAGTTTGAACAATTTATTGATGGAAATGTACTTGTAAATTTATTTAAAGCTATTGGCGGTAGAAGAAAAATTACTGGTCTGATAAAGAAAGTTGAAGGTGATGTTATTACGCTTCAAGATGGTGAGCAAATATATGAAGTGCCATTTGACGCTATGAGTAAAGCGCGTTTGGTGCCAGAATACTTAATCGAAAAAGGAGGCCGCGGTGGCAAATAAAGAAATTTTGTTAGTAGTTGAGGTTTTTTCTAATGAAAGAGAAATTGAAAAGGAAGTTGTTTTTCAGGCGATAGAGTCAGCATTAGAAGCCGCTACAATTAAGCGACACACTAACCCAATTAAAGCTCGCGTTGCTATTGATAGAAAGTCAGGGGATTACATCACCTACAGGCAATGGGACGTAGTTGATGTGAACTTAAGTTGTGACGGTGATGTTGAGTTTCCAACTACTCAAGTATTATTAGAAGTAGCCAGGCTTGACGATCCAGCCATTCAAATTGGTGGTGTAGTTGAGGACGAAATTGAGTCTGTAGACTTTGGACGAATTGCAGCTCAAACTGCAAAACAGGTTATCATCCATAAGGTCAGAGAAGCCGAACGCAGTAAAATTGTTGAAGCTTATAGAAGTCGTGTAGGTGAACTTATTACTGGAATTGTTAAGCGTATTGAAAAAGGGAGTGTTTATTTAGATTTGGGCGGCCATGTGGAAGCCTATATTGCTAAAGAAGATATGATTCCTCGTGAGGCAATTCGTATTGGCGATCGAATTAGAGGATACTTAAAAGATGTTCGGTCAGAACCTCGTGGTCCACAATTGTTTGTTAGCCGAACAGCGCCTGAATTATTAATAGCATTATTTCGACTGGAAGTGCCAGAAGTGGGAGAGGGACTTATTTCTGTTATCGGAGCAGCACGCGATCCAGGTTCCAGAGCTAAGTTGGCAGTAAAGAGTAATGATCCCCGATTAGATCCGGTAGGTGCTTGTGTTGGCATGAGAGGATCTAGAGTCCAGTCTGTGACCAATGAACTTGCTGGTGAACGCGTTGATATTATTCTTTGGAATTCAAGTGAAGCCCAATTTGTCATTAATGCAATGTCACCCGCTGAAATTCATTCTATAGTTGTAGATGAAGACAAGCATAGTATGGATCTTGCAGTAAACTCTGATAATCTGTCGCAAGCTATTGGTAGAGGCGGTCAAAATGTTCGTTTGGCAAGTCAGCTAACTGGATGGGAATTGAATGTAATTGACGCTTCAAAAGCAGAACAAAATGCTGAGGCTGAAGTAGGAAAAATTAAACAATTATTTATTGACCAGTTGGATGTAGATGAAGATATAGCTCTTATTCTGGCTGAAGAAGGCTTTATCAGCGTAGAAGAAATTGCTTATGTTCCTGTCAGTGAAATGCTTGAAATTGAAGGGTTTGATGAAGACTTGGTTAATGAATTAAGAAGCCGAGCTAAAGATGCTTTGTTGATTAGTGCAATTGCAATGGAAGAGAAAATCGATTCAGCAAAGCCTGCAGAGGAATTGCTTGAAATGGAAGGCATGGATACTGATTTAGCATACGATTTGGCAAGTCAAGGTATTATTACGATGGAAGATTTAGCAGAGCAATCGGTTGATGATTTGTTGATTTTTTCAGGCATGAATGAAGAGCGGGCTGCAAAGTTAATTATGAAGGCGCGTGAGCCTTGGTTTGCTTAAGGCACATAGCGAGTAAGTAAGGGTGAAAAAATGAGCGATAAAACAGTACAACAATTGGCAGAGATAGTAAAAATACCTCTGGAACGATTATTAGAGCAGTTAAAAGAAGCAGGATTATCTGCAAGTGCACCTGATGATTTAATTAATGAAGATGAAAAAATGCAATTGCTTGCGCACTTGCGTAAGCGCCATGGCAAAGATGAAGGCGAAAACACTAGTTCTCCTAGGCGAGTTACTTTAGAGCGCAGAAAAGTAACGGAAATAAAGCAGGCAACCATGCCTGGTAGTTCCACTAAAACCATTAGTGTTGAAGTGCGTAAAAAGAAAACTTATATTAAGCGCAGTGAAGCAGAAGATATTGATTTGCATAAAAAAGAAGATTTATTGCCTCCGATTTTAGTTGAGTCTAAAAAGACAGAAGAAGTGCATTTAGCTCAACCCGAAAAAATTACCCCTATTGAAGTTAGCGAGACTGTTATCGAATTAACTCAAGTTGTTGAAGAGCTTGAGGATGAGTCTGAGAAATTTGAAGAGGAAGTTCTTGATGTTTTAGCAGCTGAAATTGAGCCTGATGATGCAATTGAATCACAAGCGAAATTTGAAGCTTTAAAAATAAAAGAAGAAAAGAAAATCAAGCAAGAAAAATCGATCAAAACCAAAGAAGCTGACGAAGCCAGAAAAAAACAGCAAGAAAAGGAAAGTCGTCTTGAAGAATCGATCAGAAAAAATGCTGACAAAGTTAGGCAACAGGCTGCTGTAAAGCAGGAAACGTTGCATAGAAAAAATCAGGAGGAAGGTTCGCGTCCATCAGGGAAAGATAAAAGAGGGAAGAAAAAAGGTAAACAACCTCAGCGCAGTAATGTGCAATCTGATGGTAAGCATCAATTTGAGATGCCCGTTACGCCAATAATTAAAGAGGTAACAATACCAGAAATGATTATTGTGTCTGATTTAGCTCAGAAAATGAGTGTTAAAGCAGCATTAGTCATAAAGCACCTTATGAAGTTAGGCATTATGGCCACCATCAATCAAAGTATCGATCAAGATACAGCGGTAATTTTGGTTGAGGAAATGGGACACAAAGCGATTATGCAAAGCGACGATGATCTTGAGCAAGAAATGCTTGCTGAAGCCCAAGTTGAAGATAATCGCATAGAATTACCACGGGCTCCAATTGTTACTATCATGGGGCACGTTGATCACGGTAAAACATCATTATTGGATTATATTCGTAAAACGCGTGTTGCCGCAGGTGAGGCGGGCGGTATAACTCAGCACATTGGTGCTTATCAGGTTAAAACTGATCATGGTGCGGTGACATTTTTAGATACACCTGGCCATGCTGCTTTTACTGCCATGAGAGCTAGAGGAGCTGATATTACAGATGTCGTTATTGTTGTAGTTGCAGCTGACGATGGTGTTATGCCTCAAACAAAAGAAGCTGTTGAGCATGCAAAAGCAGCTAACGTACCCATTATTGTAGCGATTAACAAGATTGATAAGCCCGATGCAAACCCTGATAAAGTTATGCAAGAGTTATCCGTCATTAATGTTCTTGCTGAAGAGTGGGGTGGTGATGTGCAGTTTCTCAAGATTTCAGCAAAAACAGGTGAAGGCATTGATGAATTGATTGAAGCCTTAATTGTTCAAACTGAAATTTTAGAATTAAAAGCGCCTATTGAAGGTGCTGCATCAGGTCTCGTAATTGAGTCAAGACTGGACAAAGGTCGTGGTGCTGTTGCAACAATCATGGTTCAAAAAGGCACCTTGGAAAGCGGTCAAATGGTCTTGTGTGGTCAAGAATATGGCCGTGTTCGAGCAATGTTTAACGAAAATGGCAAGGCCATTAAAGAAGCGGGCCCTTGTGTGCCAGTTGAAATACTTGGTTTATCAGGTACGCCGAATGCAGGTGACGAGTTCTTGGTCGTGCAAAATGAGCGTATTGCTAAAGATTTGGCAAAACATCGTGAAGATCGTAAGAAATTCACAAAACATGCAGCAGAGCGCGCTTCCAAGCTGGATGAGGTGTTTTCCAGAATGGCTACTGGCGAGCTTGCCTGTGTAAATCTGGTTATTAAAACTGATGTGCAAGGTAGCTTGGAGGCATTACGAGGCTCTTTGGTTGCCTTATCAAATGAAGAAGTGGAGGTTAAGGTTATTTTTGGTGGCGTCGGCGGTATCAATGAAGGCGATGCAAATCTGGCTTTAGCCTCAGGTGCAATTTTGATTGGCTTTAATGTCCGTGCAGATGCGACAGCTAGAAAGCTGATTGAAGAAAAAAATATTGACCTTCATTACTATAGTGTTATTTATGATGCTATTGATGAAGTTAAAAAAGCTATTAGCGGTATGCTGGCGCCAGAAATTAAAGAACAAATTGTCGGTCTTGCTGAAGTTCGTGATGTTTTCAAATCACCAAAATTTGGTGCAATTGCCGGCTGTATGGTTATAGACGGTTTTGTTAAGAGAAACTTACCTATTCGTGTATTGCGTGAAAACGTGGTCATTTATGAAGGTCAGTTAGAATCTTTACGACGTTTTAAAGATGATGCAGCTGAAGTAAAAATGGGCATGGAATGTGGTATCGGCGTAAAGAACTACAACGATGTTAAGCCTGGAGACCAAATCGAAGTATTTGAACGCATAGAAATTAAACGGGAGCTTTAGTTTATGGCAAACGAATTTGGTCGTAATGCCCGCGTTTCATCCCAGATGCAAAAAGAGTTGTCTTTGATTTTTCAACGCGATATCGATGATTCCAGATTAGGTTTTATTACAATCAATGAAGTTGTGGTAACTAAAGACCTCGCAGTTGCAAAAGTTTATGTTACTGTGTTGAATGTTGATGATCTTGGTAAGCGCGCTAATGTCAAATTATTAAATGAATTGTCGCCGATTATTCGGCATCAATTAGCAAAAAGAATGCGCCTAAGGCATATTTCTGAATTACGCTTTTACTATGATGATTCATTTGATACCGGTATGCGAGTTGCAGAGTTATTAAGCGAAGTAGGTATACACGGAAAGGATAAGTCTGATTCATGAGCAAACGCAAGTCGGGGCGCAATGTTCACGGCATTTTGCTGTTAGACAAGCGCTTGGGCGTTTCTTCAAATAAAGCGTTGCAAGAAGTTCGTCGATTGTATAATGCCAATAAAGCAGGCCATACCGGTAGTCTTGATCCTTTGGCTACCGGTTTGTTGCCACTTTGTTTTGGTGAGGCAACTAAAGTATCTGCATTAATGCTTGATGATAATAAGCGTTACGAGGTAGTTGTTCAGCTTGGCGTTATGACAGATACTGGTGACGCTGAAGGACTTGTTATTGAAACAAAACCAGTTCCTGTGCTTTCAATTGATGAAATAAAAGCTTGTTTACAAGGGTTTACAGGTGAAATTAATCAAATTCCACCAATGTATTCTGCTTTAAAGCATAATGGTAGAAAGCTTTATGAATTGGCACGCGAAGGTAAGACAATCGAGCGTAAAGCCAGGCGAATAAAGATATTCGAGCTTAAGTTGCTAAGATATTTTGATACTGAAAGTGATCAGTCCAACCAATTGATGTTGGAGGTGTATTGTTCTAAAGGTACTTATATACGGTCGTTGGCTGAAGATATTGGTCATACCTTGGGTTGCGGTGGAACAGTTACAGCATTACGCAGACTGGAAGCCGGGCAATTTAATATAGAAGACGCCAAAAGCATTGAACAGTTAACGGCTATGAGTGAAGAAGACTTGTATGCTAGTTTAATTAATGTTGACAAGCCATTGGAATTAATCCCGGATATACGTTTGTCTGATGAGCAAGCCATTGCCGTTAAATTTGGGCAAGCAATTACTTTTCCCCTAGATACTATTCCGGAATTACAATCAGGATCGTTAAGAATGTATCATGCTGGTGTTTTTTTAGGTTTGGGAGAAATGGGATTAGATGGTAAAATGGCTCCGAAAAAGTTGTTTAATATGAATAATTAGTAGGTATGGAAGTTTTTGTGCCTTTACAATAAATATTGTTTTCTACACCCTATCGTGGAAATCAGTTTACAAAAAGTCGTTATTTGGCGACTTTCATTTTAATTTTAATCTTAGGGATTATAAATGCCATTTACAGCAGAACAAAAAAAAGCAGTTGTCGAAGAATATCGTCAATCAGAAACTGATACCGGTTCACCTGAAGTTCAAGTTGCACTGTTAACAGCGCACATTCTTCATTTGACGCCGCATTTTGCAGCTCATAAAAAAGATAATCATTCACGTCGCGGATTGTTACGTATGGTTAATCAACGTCGTAAGTTATTGGATTACTTAAAAAATAAAGACAGTAGTCGTTATCGTTCATTGATTGAGCGTCTTGGCTTACGTAAGTAAAAATCCTCGCTTATTCGCTTTGAATTTAAAGTGGAGAGTTTAAGTCAAGGCGTTCTTGGTAAAGCAGTTAAACCAGAAACACTTAGCGGCTCCACTTTTCAAATACTCAGAGCTATAACCAGTTAAAATAGGTTAATAGCCAAAAAACAGTACAGCTGTAGGTCAGATTAGCGATAGTGTAATCTGATACAAGCCCTTAAATAACCTTTACACAAAGGAACCCTATAGTGAATCCTATTAGGAAAGAATTTCAGTACGGCGATAAACTTGTTACGTTAGAAACTGGTGAAATCGCACGTCAAGCAGATGGTGCGGTTATAATTGATGTTGATGGAACATCACTGTTAGTAACTGTCGTTGGTAAAAAAGAAGCTAATGGTGGAGATTTTTTTCCATTAACTGTTAATTATCAAGAAAAAGCCTATGCGGCGGGTAAAATACCTGGTGGTTTTTTTAAGAGGGAAGGGCGCCCAAGCGAAAAAGAGACTTTAACGTCAAGATTGATTGATCGTCCTATTCGTCCGCTTTTTCCGGAAGGCTATACTAACGAAGTTCAGATTATTGCGACAGTCATCTCTCTAAACCCAGAGGTTGATCCAGAAATTCCAGCTCTATTAGGGGCTTCAGCTGCACTAGCAGTTTCAGGGTTGCCTTTTAATGGCCCAATTGGCGCAGCCTGCGTAGGTTACAAAGAGGGGGCTTATTTAATAAATCCATCTCCTAGTGCTTTAAAAGACTCAGAATTAACGTTGGTTGTTGCAGGTACTGCTCATGCAGTATTAATGGTTGAATCTGAAGCTATCGGTTTATCAGAAGAAATTATGTTGGGTGCGGTTTTGTTTGGTCACGAACAAATGCAAACGGCCATTAATGCAATCAATGAATTTGCTCTAGCTGCAGGCTCAGGTGTTGTTGAATGGGTTGCTCCAGCAGCCAATGCCGATTTAATTGCTTTGGTAACAGAAGAAGTAGAAGCTGGCATTAAAGAAGCCTATACCATAGCAGAAAAATTAGTTCGTCAAGAACACCTTAAAGGTATTCGTAACGCAGTTGTTGAAAAATTATCGGTTAATTATGCTGAAAATGAAATACGCGGCATTATTGAACACTTAGAATACAGAATTGTGCGTAATGCCATTCTTAACGAAGGCAAGCGTATTGATGGTCGTGCGTTAGATAAGATAAGACCTATTTCTATCAGAACCGGTGTTCTGCCAAGAACGCATGGATCTGCTTTGTTTACACGTGGTGAAACACAAGCGTTAGTCGTTGCAACATTGGGTACTGCTCGTGATGCACAAATTATTGATGCTTTGGCAGGTGAATATAAAGAACCCTTTATGTTGCATTACAATTTTCCTCCTTACAGCGTTGGTGAAACGGGTTTTGTTGGATCACCAAAACGTCGTGAAATTGGTCATGGTCGTTTGGCAAAACGTGGTGTTGCTGCTGTTTTACCCAACATGGATGAGTTTCCTTATACCATTCGCGTCGTTTCTGAAATTACTGAATCTAATGGCTCAAGCTCTATGGCATCAGTATGCGGAAGTAGTTTAGCTTTAATGGATGCGGGTGTGCCGATTAAGTCACCGGTTGCGGGTATCGCAATGGGCTTGATTAAAGAGGGCGACAGCTTTGCCGTTTTATCTGACATCATGGGTGATGAAGATCATCTTGGGGATATGGACTTTAAAGTCGCTGGTTCAGTTGACGGCATTACCGCGCTGCAAATGGACATCAAAATTGATGGCATTACCGCCGAAATCATGAAAACTGCATTGGAACAAGCTAAACAAGGTCGTTTGCATATTCTGAATGAAATGAACAAAGCGTTATCAAGAACGCGTGATGAAATGTCTGATTTTGCACCACGCATCATCACGTTTAAAATTGATCCAAGTAAAATCCGTGAAGTGATTGGTAAAGGCGGTGCAACTATACGTAGCATCACTGAACAAACTGGTGCCAGTGTTGATTTGACTGATGATGGTATTGTCAAAGTAGCCTCTGTTGATAAAGCAGCTGGTGAAGAAGCCCGCCGACTTATCGAAGAAATTACAGCTGAAGTTGAAGTGGGTAAAATTTACGAAGGTAAGGTTGCCAGATTAATGGATTTTGGTGCGTTTGTTACCATTCTTCCTGGTAAAGATGGACTGGTTCACATCTCACAAATATCAGATGAACACGTTGACAAAGTTAGCGATCGTTTAAATGAAGGTGATGTTGTTAGAGTAAAAGTACTTGAAATTGACCGCCAAGGCAGAGTTAGATTAAGTATTAAAGAAGTAGATAAAGAAGTATAGAGTTTTAAATAAAAAAGGGCCGAAAGGCTCTTTTTTTTGTCCTATGGTTTTTTAGCTGAGACCGTTAAGTACTGAGTAATTTAGTAGGCAGTGGCAATCTTACTTTACTAATCGAGTATGTAATTTTGTCGAAGGATTTTTTGAAATATGAAGCCCTCGACTTAAATACCACTTTAAGCAAAATATTATAAAACTTGATGTTTAAAAGCTTGGTTCGTAAAAACAGCATTTTTTAGTAACACTAAAAGTTGAAATAATGCAGCGCCTGCAATAGCAAAAAGAGATGCCACTAAGATTGTTAATTTGAGAGCTTTCATGGTTATTTCCTATTAATAATTAGCTTTGTTGGGTAGATAATCCTCTGGTTATTTAACCAAATCAAGTGATTATTTGATCTTAATAGACTTGGTTTTGTGAAGATTTTTTTCGTTGCTATAATGCAACAGTTAATTTCTAGGAGTAATTTAACGCCTTGGATAAGTTAATATGAGCATTCAAAATTACTATTTAGACAGTCATAACTGGATTGCCTAATAGCCTGCTTTGCTAAAAAACAACAGAATATTTCGGCAGTTTTTCATTAAATAAATCTGATTTGTTGGAAATTTCCGCAATACTTGCGATAATTTATGCCTGAATTCAAACTGAATATGTGGGGTGGATAATGGATTTTTCATAAGTTATCAACCTATAATTAGTTAATTGTTCTCTTGGTGTTAGCGGCGGTGGTAATCCGCGTAAAGATGGTTGCAAAAACCCCCTGTTTTATAATTGGGGCTCTGCCCCAAACCCCGCACTCGCCGTGAGGCAGGGGTGTTGGAATGATATACATTCCAGCACCCCTGCCAATAGTGT